>JAIPIF010000001.1 GCA_021734785.1 Candidatus Altimarinota bacterium
GCCAATCTCGTTGTACGAGCTGGAGATCGTTTTGACTCCGAAAGAAGTCCCGATCTCGATCGCCACGATGTCTTCGTAGTTGTCCACTTTGAATTCGATCGTGTCGCTTTTTTCCGCAGAGACGATGTCGGCGCGGATCGAGAAGATGCGGCTGTCGCCGTCTTCGATCACGTAGCCACCGGTCACACCGTTGTCCAGGCGGAAGGTCACGTAGTCCCCATCGATGATGGTTTCGGCGCTGACCTGCTCCCCGCTCACGTACAGGGCGACATTTTCGAGGATGTCCTCGACCTCGGCCGTTCCATCATTTTTGAAGGTCATGGCGCGAAGTTCCACGTCTTTGTTGGTGGTCGAAGCATTGAGCATGCGGAATTTTCCGATCTCAATGAAGTTGTCACCCACATCGATAGTGGTGTCCGATCCGAGGTCTGTAAAGGTAAGTTCAGACACTTTGTAGTCTGCAACCTGCATTTCTTCCCCTTCGATCGGGAAGTCTCCCACCACGTTGGCCGCGGAGGTCGCCAGATCGTCAGCAGAGACGACGGCGATGCGGTTGTGGTGACCCACGTTGGTGTCACCAATGGTGTATTTGGCCGAAGCCACGATGTCTGCCATCAGCGTCTGTCCAGCCGGCACCACGATGGGTGGGTTGAAGCGGAGCTGTGCAATGTCATCGTTGTTGATGGATTTATCGTTGCCGACTTTGAAGCCGTCAATTTCCATCCAGACGCTGTTGAAGTCTTCATTGTCCCCCAGACCGAGACGAGTGATCGTCATGCTGGAGATTTCGACATCGCTGTCATCTGACGCGGTAAATTCAACCGTCGTGTACGGAACGCTGGTGGCGTTGTATGGCACGTTGGTGCCACGAGGGGTGTCATCCGAAAGCATGACTTCCAGAGTTCCCTCCGCAGGGCCGGTAGGCGATGCGACCACGAGTTGTGCGTCGTACGTGATGCGTGCAGTTTCGGCACGGGTGACAGGATTGGCCGGTCCAAAAGAACCATCGCTGTATCCAGTCATGAGGCCGTAGTTGTACGCGGTCTCGACGTAGGCATAAAACCAATCGCCAGGGTTGACGTCGCTGAAATGAGGAGCGCCAGTCGTGTCGAGATCAATCTCAAACGAGTTGACGATCATTTTCGCGAGTTCCACGCGATTGATGCCGTTGGAAGGACGGAAGTATCCGTCTGGGTAACCATCGATCCAGCCGTAGTTGTACATGGTCTCGACATAGTCGTAAAACCACGCGTCTTCATTTACGTCTGGGAAATGAGGTCCACCATAGGTGTCGAAGGGGACGCCGGAAGCAAGAACGATGATCTTGGCCACCTCAGCTCGGTTGAGCTGACGGTTTGGCGCAAATGATCCGTCGTCATTTCCGGACAACACCCCCTGGTCCATGAGTTCCTCGATGGCTTCCTCTGCCCAAGATGGGATCTGTGATTCGTCGGTAAAACCGAGGTACGCCTGACTGACAGGAGCGACCATAAAGGTCATCGCTGCCAAGGCGATCGAAGCAAGTCCCTTTTTACAGAAAGAAAGTATGTTCATCTTTCAAGGGTGATTAAAAAAACAAAAAATAAAAAAGGGTGCCAAAGCGCGAGAGCGCTTCGACTTTATAAAAAAGGGGAAATATCTCCGTAGTTGGGAGAAATGTGCGTGGTATCTGGGTTTTGACACCACAAAAGCTGACCCATGCGGGCCACTTTTTTGGGATTTTGTTCCGGTGTGTCAAAGAGCTCCGATCCGCACCACGACAGGGTTTCCCCTGTGTGCACAGCGCACGGAACCCATCCATCGCTGTGAGACCATTGGCATCGTAGTGATTTGGCGGAAACTGTCAACCCAAACTGCCTCTCGCAAATCCCTCCGGATGCTACTTTTTGCAACGAGCGGTTTCGAAATTTGTTACAACTTTTTTGGAGAAATTCGAACCCGGGAAAAATATCACCCCCATTCCGCTTCCAGCGGAATCTCCCCCTCTTAGTCTAAGAGGGGGTCGGGGGGTGTTATTCCCTCGTCATTGCGAGCGAAACGAAACAATCTTTCCCCCCTTTTTCAAAGGGGGACGGGGGGATTTTTCTTCAAAACTTCCCTGCTTTTCAATTTTTAAGCCTTCGCATTCGTAATTCGTCATTCGTAATTTGTAATCTGTAATTGTTTTTCTCTTTTTTTCCGTCCCTGCGCAGGAGCCATTTCACAGAGCAAAAAAATGCGTCGTGGAGCGGCGTGTCTGAGTCCCCGCCAAGGCGGGGCGAGTTGTCGCGAAGCAGCATTTTTTTGTGTGCTGTGAGTGGCGACGAGCATCCGGACGGTGGTTTTTTTCGTTCTTTTTTGGCGGCAAAAAAGGACAACTGTCTAAAATCTGAACCCGGGAAAAATATCACCCCCATTCCGCTTCCAGCGGAATCTCCCCCTCTTAGTCTAAGAGGGGGTCGGGGGGTGTTATTCCCTCGTCATTGCGAGCGAAGCGAAACAATCTTTCCCCCCTTTTTCAAAGGGGGACGGGGGGATTTTTCTTCAAAACTTCCCTGCTTCTCAGCTTTTCCCTTCGTAATTGAAAATTGTTCTCTGCTCTTTGTTATTTGCTCTCTGCCCCTTGCTCACTCTCCCTTGATCTGCGATGAAATATCGTCAAATGACTGCCGACTTTCTTCCGCCCCCTCACGAATTTTCTCGAGCGCCGCCTGCATCCGCTCAAATGCTGTCTTGATCTCTGTGTATCGTCGCTCCAGATCGGAGAGTTGTGCTTCCAGTCGTTCTTTTTCTTGCTGAAATGCCGCCGATTTTTCGGCAATCTGTCGTTCCACTTCCTCCGGAGAGAGGTCCAATGACTGCAGCGACGCTGGCAATCCCTGAAGGGCCAAAACCACTTCTTCGTACGCCGAGCGGACTTCTTTTTTTTCCTGTTCCAGCCGTTCCACATCGTCGGCACTCACGCCCGTCCCAAAAAAATCCTGCACCAGCACGCGTGCTTGAAAAAGTTTTCCGTCAAACACCTGCTGCCCGCGCTCCGTCCCGGAAAAAACCCAGAGTCCCCCCATCAGCACCACGGCCAGAAGAAAATGTTTCATCGCCCCAGGAGTTCTCGGATATCGGATCCCCGAAAATTGTGCAATTGTTCAGAAATCCCCCGCACCGAATCCGGCGAGAGCAAACGATGGCGCCCTTCGACCCATTCCAGTGCCGGCACCTCCTCTCGCTGACGCAAAAGTCCCTCCATCGTCAGGCGGGACTCGCACTGTGGACATTCCAGCTGAAACGCCAAACTTTCGCTGTCGGCGGACAAGACGTCCAGTTCAGCGTTTTCCAGGCTGGCACGACATTTGGGGCAGGGAACTGCTCGCAAAATCTCGGGGATCAGCGTCGAAAGTCGAGAAAAATCCATCACCAAAAATTCTGACGGCATTTTGTCCTCGATGCAACCTTTTTCGGCAGATGTGAAAAATACCTTCAGTACGCGGTCACGGCAAATTCAAGCCAGTCCACCTCCCCCCGTGGATCCTGCACCCAGAGCTGCCAGCGCTTTTCGCCGGGCGTGTCAAATCGCGTGGAAATCTGCGCTCCTCGGTGCCGAAATGTCCCCGTGTGCGGCTGGGTCTGCACTTGCCAGGGATGCTGTTGTCCGGCGGAAACGGTTTGTTTTTGAGAAGAAAAAACTCCACTCGACGGCGCCCAAAAAAACTGCAAATTCTGCCCCACGCTACTGCGCGCATCAAAGGTCACTCGCTGCCCCACGGGCACGTACTGATGCGAGACCACCACCCGCGCTTCGGGCTGTGGCGGCGCAAAAATCATGATCTCACGGCTGAGCGTCCGGACGTTTTTTCCCGCATCCCGAATCTGCATCCGTACGCGCACCTTTCCAGAATCTTCGTACACCCATTCGGCACTGCGGAGGGTTCGGAAATCGTTGTCCCACTGGCCATCCCCGTCCAGGTCAAATCGGGCTTCCAGCGGCTGCGTGGTGCGGTACTGCGGCTGGAGCGTGCTGTTTTCAAACTGCGGCGACACCCAAAACCGAATGCGCTCGCCCGCGTACGCGGGGTACGGGTCGTACCAGATGCGCGCGGTGGGCGGGGTGTTTTGGAGGATACGAATGTGCTCTGTCGCGGTCACAGTGGTGGAGTCTTCGTTGCGGATTTCCACGGTCACGGCATACTCGCCCGTCCGATCAAACGTCAAATGCGTGTAATTTTCACGGATAAACGCGGTCTTCCAGTCGGACAACGTCGGAGGAGTAGTCTCCTCTTCGGTTTCGTTCCAGAGCTGACGCACCTTCCAGCGGTACTGGAAATTTTGGGCCCGCACGGGCTGGTGCCAGAGCACCGTCCAAAACCGCAGCGTGTCGCCCACTTCAGCAAATTCCAAACGGTCGACCTGCGCGGTCCCCGCCGACCAGGTGCTGGTGTTGCGGGTCTGGTTTTGGACCATGATTTCAGCACGGAAGTCGACGGGATCTGGAAGCACGTCCACCGTGGTTTCGGTTTCAGCGCAAAAAGGATTGGAATGACGGATACACGTGCGCGTGCGCACCCGGTGCTCGCCCGGCGAGTCAAACTGGAGTGACACCGTTTCCTGCCGCGGAAACCGTTTCCACTGCTGCCCATCGATGCTCCATTCCATCCACCCCAGTCGGGGCACGGCTGAGCGACTCGCGTCGAAATGAAACATCGTTGATTCGGCAAATCCTTCTGCCGCCGGGCTCACGCTCACGATCGGCGGCACCACAGGCGCAGAGACAATGCGCAGTTTTGACCAGCGACTCCGCGGCAAAATTGAACCGATCAGGCTGCGATCCGTGGGTACGATGCCCTCGATTTCCAGGATTTCGTCGTCCTGAAATTTCACTTCGGCACGTGGAGAGACGGTCCGGGTCGTGTCAAACACGGGAGAAACTTTTTTTTGGCGCGACCATCCCGTGTCCCATTTTCCATCATTGTCATAATCCCAGCGCACCTGTACTTCGTTTGGGTTGTCGCTGGGGCCCGTGCTCAGTCGAAGCTCCAGGTCCACCGGATGCCCGACGTACGCTTTTGTGTCAGAAGCAACAATTCGGGCACTCCGGGGAAAGGTGTTGATGACTTTGTACGGACGGTACGTGGTGGCGATCAGTTTTGTTTTGCGATCACGGATCTGGCATTTGGCGGTGTACTCCCCGACCGTGTGCGAGGTAAATTCGAGCCGCAGTCGCGCGGAAAAATCCGTCCAGCCGCTGGTGGGGGAGACCTGACACCGCATTTCGATGCCCCCGGGATTGCCGGCGGCGTTGCGAGAGTCCCCCGCGTCGATGATGAAGGTTGACCCCGCCCCACCGGTGTGGGGCGCGATTGTGACATTGGCGTGCGGGAGCCCACTCGCCAACGCGGGAGCAGTACACAGAATCCCGAAAATGAAAATCCACTTCTTCATGTGCAAATATCTTGTAGTACTTTTTTTTATAAATGTCAAGTTCCTTCGGTCGAAAATTCAAAAAAATGCAGTACACTGTCAGCGCACTTGATTCTTTTTCTATGGAAAAAATACAGATCCACACCCGCACGCTGCCCTCGGGCCTCCGTCTCCAGGCGGTGGAAATGCCCGGGACGGCCGTCGTCACCACGTTGATTTTGGCCGGCGCCGGCTCGCGGTATGAGACAATGGAAATCGCTGGCATTTCCCATTTTTTGGAGCACATGTTTTTCAAGGGGGCCAAAAAATACCCCACGCCGCGCGCCGTAGCAGAAGCGGTCGACTCATTTGGGGGCGAGTTCAATGCTTTTACGGGCAAAGAGTACGCCGGATATTTCGTCAAATCCGGTTCGCGCAATCTGGAAAAATCGCTCGACGTCCTCTCGGACATGCTCCTGCACTCGAAATTTGCTCCACGAGAAATCGATCATGAGCGGGGAGTTATTTTGGAAGAAATGGCCATGTACCTGGACATGCCGACGTACCAGATCAGCTGGGATTTTGAACGGTTGGTGTTTGGCGATCAGCCACTGGGGCGAGACCAAATCGGGACACGAGATTTGATCAAATCAGCGACACAAGACCAGTTTCGGTCGTACCAGCACAAACTGTATGCGCCGGACAATCTGGTCATCACGATCGCGGGAGATGTGAATGAAAAAAGTCTCGACACGGTGGCCCAGTTTTTTGAAATGGAGGCGCGCAAAAAAGCCTACGACCCCAAGCCTTTCGACCCCACTCTCGGGACCCGGTCCTACAAAATTCGTGAGAAAAAAACGGAGCAATACCACCTTTCTTTTGGTGTGCGGGCCGTCCCAGAGCGGGATAAGCGTTTTCCCGCACTCAAGGTTCTCGCTACCATCCTGGGGGGCAACATGTCCAGCCGGATGTTTCAGCACGTGCGCGAACAAAAGGGCCTCTGCTACTCGATCCGCACCACCGTGGATGAGTACACGGACGCGGGGCTCCTCACCACTTCGGCGGGCGTCAAACTCGATGATGTTCTTTTTTCGACAGAAGCCATCCGTACTGAGTACGACACACTACGAGACAAGGGATTTGAAGACGCAGAACTCGAAAAAGCCAAAAACTATCTGGTGGGCAAAATCGATCTCCAGACCGAGGACACCGAAGCTGTCGCGCATCATTTTGGCAAGAACCAACTCCTGTACCAAGACCTGGAGGATTTCGGACACTGGAAACAGAAAATTTTGGCCGTACAAAAATCAGACGTCGAGTCCCTCGCACAGGAGCTCTTGCAGCCACAAAACTTCCGCTTCGCGGGGATCGGCCCAGCCATCGACGAAGAAAAACTCACGCCACTTATTTCGTGAGGGGGAAAAATACTTCCTCCTGTGCGGCAAACTGATCGAGGAATTGGGCATGATGCGCGTCGTGTCGCTGCGAGGAAAAGTGCTGAATCAGCCGCCATTTTTGGGGATCAAGCTCTCGATCGGCCGGGCACCGCCGGTGCAAGCATTCCTGACGATGGACCGTGTAGCCCCAGAGCGTGGGAGAAAGTTTTTCTTCCGCCGAAAGCACCGAACGAACCAGGGAATATACGGCCTGGTGGTCGGGGTGATCATCCCCAGGAGCCGGCAGATAAATTTCTGCGGGAGCCCACTGCCGCAAAAGGGTTTTGAGATGAAATTCAAGGCGACTTCGCGTGTACGGCGAGGCGGGAAAAAAAGAATCGGCTGCTGAAATCCGACGTCCCGTACAGGTACTCTGGGCACTGCCCTTTTGAAAAAGTTCCATCAGGTGTCCATCCGGAAATCCAAGAAATACGGCATCCTCCGAAGACAATCCCAGCGAATGAAGTGCTGCGCGGGATTCGGCGCGACGTGTCTGCCCGTACATCCGAGCCGTGGAAAAATCCTCCTCCGCCAGCCCGTCCCCGTCGGTGATGTAGAGGACCTTGACCGACGCTCCTTCGGCAATTTTGGCTGCCAGCATCCGGCTGCAGCAGAGGATTTCATCATCCGGGTGCGGTGCAATCACGAGGGTCGAAAGATGAAATTCGGGCGCTTTTGTTTCCGCGGGAGGAGAAAATACGCTCGCTTCAAACAAGCGTTCATTTCTTGCTTCTCGCTCGGCCAGGAGCTCCGCGGTCGACCGTGCCCGCTGGAGATAAAAATTTCGATTGGCCCGCCGCAGTCGCAGATCTTCTGTCTCCAGCTGTGCCGGGGGAGCCGAAGCCACTGCCACCGGCGACGCCAAGATTTTTTGCCACATCATTCCCGCCAGTGCCATTTCCATCATCGGGGGACATTGTCCGGACAAATCGGCTTTTTTTCAACTCTTTTATTTTTCTTTTTCTCCCTTTTTTCAAAACAAAAAAACAACTCCCATTCTTCTTTTTGTACGGGACGCAGATCTGCGTCCCCTCCTTTTGTCTTCAAAGCTTCCTTTCTTCCCTGCTTCTCAACTTTTCAACTTTCCCCCCCCTTTTCAAAACCTGCCCGTCATTGCGAGATTCCTGCGAAGCGGGAAACGAAGCAATCTTTCCCCCCTTTTTCAAAGGGGGACGGGGGGATTTTTCTTCAAAACTTCACCGCTTCATAACTTTTCAACTTTTGAGCTTTTTGACTTTTAAGCCTTCCCATTCGTCATTTGTCATTTGTAATTTGTAATCTGTAATTGTTCTTTCTTTTTTTCCGTCCCTGCGCAGGAGCCATTTCACAGAACAAAAAAATGCGTCGTGGAGCGACGTGTCTGAGTCCCGCCCCCTCGGGACGAGTTGTCGCGAAGCAGGATTTTTTTGTGTGCTGTGAGTGGCGACGAGCATCCCGACGGCGGTTTTTTCGTCCTTTTTTGACGGCAAAAAAGGACAACTGTTTGGAATCCAAACCCGGGTTCGTTCCCCCATTTGTAATTCGTAATTGAAAATTGCTCTCTGCTATTTCCCCTCTTCTCCCGCCACACGCTGGAGCTCGTCCACGGTCGTGACCCCGTCCAAAATCTTGGTCACCCCGTCCTCCCAGAGTGAGAGAAAGTCAGAATTCGCACGGACATACTCACGAATTTTGAGCGGCGAATCGCCTCGCAAAATCATCTCACGCACTTCGTCAGTGACAAACAACGCCTCACACACCGCAGTCAGACCTTGGTATCCTGTCCCCGAACACTGATCACAGCCCGCTGCCACAGAAATCGTCTCGGGCAGCGCCTGGTCAGGCAAAATCGACGCAATGCGATCCAGCGATTCGGCAAGAATCGGGACTCGTTGTCGTGCAGCAAAAAGCGGTTCGGTCTTGTGACAGATGGGACAGACCCGTCGTACGAGCTTTTGAGCAAATACCGCATTGACCGTCGGTGCAATATTATAATTTTCCATCCCCATGTTTCGCAGGCGCGAGATCGCACCGATAGCAGAATTGGTATGCAGAGAGGACAGGACCGTGTGTCCTGTCAGTGCCGCCTCAAATGCCAATCGCGCTGTTGCGATTGTGCGGATTTCTCCGACCAAAATCACGTCCGGATCATGCCGGAGGAGTGATTTAAATCCCGTTTCAAAATTGTATTCTCGGGCATCATTGACCTGCGACTGTGACACCCCCGGGAGATGGTACTCGATGGGATCTTCCAGAGTCACCAGCTTTCGTTCGGGCGTGTTGAGCTCTGCCAACATCGAATACAGCGTGGTCGTTTTTCCCGATCCCGTAGGACCGGTGACCAGGATAATTCCATTTTGCTGGTGAAGTGATTTGAGAATCTTTCGCTGAATGTGCGGGGCAAACCCCAGCTCGGAAAACGTCCGGATCCCGCGGCGAGAATCCAAAATGCGGAGAACGACTGACTCAAGGGTCGCCGTGGGGATCGTCGAGACACGGAGATCGACAAACCGGTCTCCGGCTCGGACGGTAATGTGTCCGTCCTGCGGCGCATCGGAAATATTGGAGCGCATGCCCGATTCGTATTTGATCCGGGTGATAATTTTTTCCGCTACTTCGTCCGACAGGGTCAAGACATTGTGCAGGACTCCGTCCACACGAAGCCGGAGTGTCACGCCGTTTTCGGTGGGCTGGAAGTGGATATCACTCGCCCCAGCGCCAATAGATTCCATCTCGATTTCCGCCAGAGCCGCTTTGGCCGGCATGTCCGGAAGTTTGGATTCGAGCGAGGAAAAGTGCTGCAAATTGACATCGAGTTTTTCGGGGGTATCGGTCACGGTTTCGCGGGCCGAAACTGTTTTTTTCTGAAGAACCGAAACCTCGTAATTTTTCATTGCCCGCTCAAATCCCGGCTTCGAGCAGAGATAGATTTCGAGATCGTAGCGTTTCTTGAGCGAATCAAAGAGCGCCTTGGTCGCGGCACGCTCGGGGTCTACGATCGCGACCCGCAGCGTTTTTGCCACCCGTTCGAACGGAAAAAGCTCGGCTCTGCGCGCCTCATCCTGGGAAACGATCCGCAGAACGTCCAGATTGATCGGAAAATCGGCAATGTCCACATACTCAAATCCCAGTTTCTGTGCACGCTCACGCGTCGCGCGTTCCTGAAACTCGCGGTTGATTTTGAGAATGGGATCGATCGCCGGATTGGGCATCGGGGAATTGTACCACAGATCTGGCTTTTTTTCAAGGGGAAGAATCTTATTTTTCAGCACTCTCAATCACAGAATCCGAAAGTTTCATCCGCAAGATTTCCTCTGCCCGACGGTGGGTAAATGCAGGATCTTCGCCGGTGGAAATTTTGAGTGATTGCTTGGACGCGGGGGCGGAAATATCTTCGGACAAAACATCCGTCACAAAACAGCATTTCAGCTGAGTGCCCGCAATTTTTTGCAATAATTTCTGCGTTGATTCCTCCGCAAAAATGGCTTCGATAAAAAACACCACCTCCAGATGCTCGTGCTTTATTTGGCGGAAGAGTTTGCGTGCCAGTCGGCGAAACTCCACCGTGTCTGCCATCCCCTCGTGCGCCATCATTCGGAGGAGCGAAACGGGGAAAAGGGAAACTTTGGGTGCGGATTCTCCCAGCCTTCCTTTTGCGGGAAGGGCTTGTTGTTTTTCTTTTTGGAGCGTGGAAAAGGTTGCTGCGGCCTCTTTGTTTTCCCGTGAAAAAACGACTCCCACCCGCCCAAATCGGGTGTGAGATCGCAAAACCCGCTCCAGACCGGACGACCAGATATTGGCTTCGTGCCAGCTCTCGGACGGGGGGCGGCCTGTTTGGCACACCTGAAATACCAACTCCTGGGCGGGGTTTTGGCGAAGCAACGCCCGCCCCACCGCCAGCGGCCCAAAATCCCGACCCCAAAGAATGCGACTCATCGGCGAGAATGTAGCAAAAAGCCCCGTTCCCGCAAAGCGAAAAAATTTTGGACGCGGTCAAAAAAGCTCTACAATAAAAAAAACAAACACACAGCCTCATGAATATCCCTCCCATGCAGATCAAGTCTGCATCCCCCACCCCCCCGGAGAAGAAATCCAAGAAAAAGAAATTCCAGTGGGATGGTACAGTATCTTTTTTGGCGGTGGCAGCCGGAATTGTTCTCATTTGGGCGGGCGTTTTGGGCTGGCAAAAGCTCTCTCTCGCCCACAAAAACACCGAACTCGAAGCCTCCATCGCACGAATCGAAACCCAGATCAAAGCCCTCAAGCAACAGGAAGGCGTCACCGATCGCCAAAACGCCGCGGAGATCCTTCAGCGCGCTGAGCGATATCGCATTGAATGGTCCCGTCTCGTGGATGCGCTACTGGAAAAAGAGGGCTCAGATGTGCGATTTTATCGATTTCACACCTCTCCAGAAGGAAGTGTCTCGGTCACCGGCCATGCCAATTCGCTCATGGCACTGACCCGCTATCTCGAAGCGATTCAAAAAGATCCCGATGTCCACGACCCTTTTGTTTCCACGCTCAGTGCAGAAGAAGGCTCCTCTGCCCTGCATTTTGAAATGACGTTTGATCTCTCCATCCCCTCGAAACAATGAAAAATATAAAAATTCTGGGATTCGTGCTACTGGTCCTCATTGTCGGATTTGGGGTGATGCCCCTGCGAAAAGCCGTGCAAGCCGAACGTACCGAACACGAAAAACTGACTCACTCCCGCGAGCAAAAAGCCCAAAAAAGCCGCGAGCTCCAAAAAATGCTGGCGCCAAACACCGCCACAACAAAAGTCGTCAAATCCCCCGAACGTCAGATTCCCCTCCACGCCGAGCAGGAAAAAGTCATGCAGGATCTGTACAAACTCATTCGGGGACTGGGATTTGAGTTTTCGTCGCTCCAGTTTTCACGAACCCACAACTCCACCGTCAACGCCCCCCAGTTAAATATTTCTTTCACGATCGAAGGGCGACGAAGCCAGATTTTGAATTTTTTGCGAGCGGTAGAAGCCAATGAACGGTTTCTTGGTCTCACGCAGCTGGGGGAAATCAACAACACCGAGCCAAACTCCGGCGTCATCCAGATGGGCGTCACGCTGTACACCTTTTATCAGGAAGAACTCGAATGAACCTCTTTGAAAAAAAAAAGGCACCCAAAAAAGTCATCTACGGGGTGACGGATCGCTCAGATCTTCCTTTTTTGGAGCAGGTAAATGAATTTTTGATTGATCATTCACCGGTCAAAACCAAAGAAAAGGCGCTGTTTTTTAATTCGTTTCAGTTGATGGTCAGCTCGGGTATTCGCCTCACACAGGCTCTCGACATGCTCGCCCGACGCATGCGAAATCAACGGCTCAAGCGCATCCTGTACACGGTTCGATACGACATGACCGAGCGCGGCACCAGTCTGTCAGCTGCCATGCAAAAATATCCCCGCGTGTTTCAGCCGGCCGAAATCAAAATGGTGTATTCGGGAGAGCTCACCGGAAAAATGGAGGATGTCCTCGACACTATCGCCAAACGCATTCAAAAAAATCTCGAGCTGGATGCTCGTATCCGCAATGCGCTGATGTACCCGGCAACTGTCTTGGGAGCTATTGTTCTCGCGAGCGTGGTCGTTTTGACGTTTGTGGTCCCCCGATTTGAAACGCTCTTTGCTGACTTTGGAGCGGATCTGCCTTTTGCCACCAAGTTCTTGCTCAACAGTTCCACCTTTGTCCGTGAGTCCTGGTGGCTAATTGCGACAATTATTGTGGCAGGAATTTTTTTGTTTCGAAACTGGGTCCGCAGTGAGGATGGACGGCGACAGTGGGATGGAATGCTTTTGAAAATGCCGCTGATCCATTCGCTGGTCAATAACATCCAGACCACCCGCATCGCGGGAAACTTCAGCACGATGATGCGCGCCGGCATTCCTGTGATCAAAGCCCTTCGCATTCTTTCGGAAGTGGTGACCAATCGCGTGGTTGGCGATGCCATTTTGGAAGCAGAGCATCAGGTTCGGCGGGGGAAACAGGTGCACGAGGGATTTCAGCAAGATGTGTTTGATCCTGTGCTGGGAGAGGTGATTGAGGTCGGCGAGCAGTCGGGGTCCATTCCCGAGATTTTGGAAAAAACCGCCGCCCAGTACCAAATGGAGGTCGACGCGCAGTTGCGAAATCTGACCACACTGATCGAGCCTATCGTGATTATTTTGGTGGGAGGGGCCGTGCTGTTTATGGCGTTTGCGATCCTGACCCCGATTTTCAAAATGCAACAAATGTTTGCCGGATGAGAGCATGTCCCTCGGCTGGCAGAAAAACGCTGGCCGGATTTACCCTGGTCGAGCTCGCCGTGACGATCACCATCATCGCGATTCTCGCCGCGGTGGCAATCCCGGGATTTCAGGGGTTTCAGCGCGCAGCCAAACTCGAATCGGCGGTGCAAATCGTCGAGAGCACGCTGGGGGAGGGGTTTTCCTTTGCCCGATCCCATCCGAAGCAATTTCAGGTGCGAGGCGTGGCCGAAACCAACGAGATCGAAACCCAGATCTGTGATCTGGAGGAAAACTGTGACGACGGGCGCATCATCTCGCTGGGCGCGGGGGTAAAACTGGATGACGATTTTGCCGTCCGCTTTTCACCACCGTTTGGCGATGCGTCGCTGTGGGAGGAGGAGAACGAAATTGAAGAAATCGCAAAAGAAATTTCTCTCTCGATCGGCGACCGGCAGGCCATGCTGACGCTTTTTACAGACTCGGGGCTGGTGACACGATTTCCGCCGGGGACAGAGGAAGGCGATGAAAATAACCCAAACAACGATGAAAACGAAAGCTGAGGGGTATGCGCTCCTGGAAGTGGTCGTCTCGATCGTGATCATCGTGACGGTCCTCGCCGCAGCCGTGGGGCTGCTGTGGTCGGTGAGTGACGCCAATGCCCGCAATCGTGATCGCCTCACCGCACTGTATCTGGCACAAGAATGCGTCGAGACCTCGCGCAATCTCCGCGACACGGCCTGGCGACAGCATCTGCCATGGGACTGTGCATTTGATGAAAATGTCTTTGTGCTCGGGTGTGAAGATCTCAAAGAAGAATTTGAAGCTCTAGAAAATTATGGCCAACTCCTCGAAATCGATGGCACCCAAACAAAATTTACCCGGACGACTGCGGTTGAAACCATTGGAGAAGCCGCTGAAAATCAGAAGATCAAGATCACCTGCACGGTCTCTTGGCCGCTCAAGGTCGGCACGGACGCCGTCTCCCTCTCGCACCTCCTCACTGACTGGCGTAAAAAATGAAAAAACTCCACGGACTCTCGCTGGTCGAACTCCTGGTCGCCATCACGGTCGCCGGGATCATTCTGGCCACGGTGATGACCAGCTACGTGTCCCTGGAGAAATCCAGCCGAAAAATCGACCTCTCGCGACAACTTTTGCGCGAGACAAACTTTGCCCTCATCCGCATCGGCGATCGGATTCGAAATAATTCCATTGATTACTCAAAATACAGCGGCGAAAACGCTCCCTGCAGCCTGGAAAACACAGAAAAACTCTGTCTCAAGAGGGGCATCCAGATCGAGCAGTACGAGGGAAATCTCTTGTTTGCGGGACAGCCACTTTTTTCGGACATTTTTCACATCCAAAAGGCAGTATTTGAGGTTTCCCCTGAAGAAGATCCTGCCAACCTTGGCAACGATCAATTCCAGCCAAAAGTACAGATTCTCTTGAAGCTCGAGAGTGCCGAAAAAAATCCCATCAAAATCGACCCGCTCCTCCTGCGTACCACCATTTCTTCGCGCCAGTACGAATGAGACAATGCTTTTTTCGCGCCATCCAAAAACACCTCCGGGCCAAAAACTCGGGCGCGACACTGATTGTCTCGGTGATTTTGTCCGGGCTGATTCTGACGATTGGCCTGGGGCTTTCGCGCACACTGTCGCAAGAGCTAAAGTTTTCCTCCGATCTCATTTTCAGTGAAAAAGCCTACTTCGGTGCCGAATCCGGCGTGGAGGCGGCACTGCTGGAGCTCAAAGAACACCCCGTCCAGCACCGCGAGTCCTCGGAACTCTTGAGCGCAGGGGAGATGAGCGGCACAGCCGTGCATCTCGAGATTCAAAATAAAAAAGAGACATTTGATTTTGTGCTGCCGGGGGGAACCTCTGCCAAATTCCGTCTCCAGCAAGATGTGGATGAAACCGGTGAATACGAACCCGAATCCGTGCGAGAGTTTTCTTTTACTTCAGGGGAAAACTGGGACAAGGCCGTCCAGTGGAAAATCCAGTGCGAAAACCCAGGGGACGTGACAGAAGCCCTGATCGGAAAAACGGGGAATGGTCCGCTTTTTCCCAGTAGCTCTGGGCGACGAAATACGGAGCTTCAGCAAACAATTCAGTTCTTTTTGAACACGCAAACAGACGAAAACACCTGTTTTCTCACCCTGATCAACACCAGTACGAATCCGTTTTTCATCACTGCGGGAAGTTTCGACCCCACCATGGCCCCACTCGCCGCGCAGGTGCGAGCCACCGGCAAAACCAGTCGCCGCGAAAAAGTCGTGCAGTTTTTGTACCGCCAAAAAAACCTCTCGCCGTTTTTTGACTTTGGGCTCCTGCACCGGGAGGAAGACTAGCGTCCTGCCTCGATGGCTGCTTCTTCTTGTTCCAGTCCTTCCTCCAGTGAGGCGACTTTTTCCAGTCGATCCTGCAGTTTTTGATTTTCTTTTTGAGCCCCCTCCACGGATTTGTGCGCATGCCCCAGATGCCGAGCCACGAGCAAAACCGCCTCGTCCAGTTTTTTGGCCTGATTTTTGACCCCTGCCAGCTGCGCCAGTGCCTCTCGCGCCTGAGCCGCAAACTGCTGACTCTGGTACGCCTGGAGCACCGCCTGCAGGACGTACAGCATCGTGTTTGGCCCGGTGATCAGGACTTTTTTGGTGCGAGCAAACTCCGACAAATCCGGCGAACGGATGGCGGCTTCGTAGTAGATGTTTTCGTTGGGAAGAAACAGAATAGCAAAGTCCAGCGTCCCCTCGCCCGGCTGAATATATTTCGCCACTTCGTTGATTCGCGATTTCACGTTTTTTTCAAATTCACGTCGGGCGGTGTCAGAGGACGTTTCATTTTCTGCGTTTACCAGTGCCTCAAAAGCCGGCAGGGGAAACTTTGCGTCGATCGGGATCATTCCGTTTGAGGTGCGCACCACTGCATCCACCATCCCGGTCCGGCCGATCTCGACCTGACGTGACCAGAGATTGACCGGAAAAACCGACTTCAAAATTTCTTCCAGACTCTGCTCTCCAAGCGATCCGCGACCTTTTGGAGCGCGGAGGATTCTGTCGAGATTTTTAATGGTCGCGCTCACCTCGTTCATTTTTCCAAGCTCTCGCTCCAGTTTCCCGATCACGACGGAAGACTTGTCCAGCCGCTCGTTGAGCTGTTTTGAGCTTTCCGAAAGGCGGGAATCCACCGTACGGTTGACCTGATGAAACTGGCTCTGGAGAAACTTGGTGGTTTCTCGAAGTTCTGTTTTGAGCGCCTCACTTTCGCGGAATCGTGCCTCGCGGTCCCGAGAGAATTCATCGAAAATTTTGGGGTCCCCGCCGGACTTGGGTCGCAGCTGCAGCACGATCACGCCCCCCAGCGCCACCGCGATCACGATGAGTAAAATCGTCGTCAAGTCCATCGATCAAAGGGTACTGATTTTGGCAAAAAATGCACCCGGAAAATCATACTTCCTCTTCGGGAATGTTGTTTTGAAACGCCTCCGTTTCCAGTTCTGATCCCTCGCTCACCTGAATGTTTATCTTCTGAAGAAATTCTGCCGCCACTTGCTTTGTTTGAGAAATTGTACCGGAGGCGTCCTTGAGACATTTCTCCAGGGCTTCCCAAACGGCTGCTTGTACTGTTTGTTTTGTCAGTCCCACGGCAGAAAGCGAAAACACCCGCAGGCGGGTTCCGATAGCTTTGCTAAAATCGCTCTGTGCTGCGAGAACCCGCTGAACCCGTATCTGCACAGTACGAAGGATGGGGCGAAGTTCAAATACCGGAATCCAGGGATATTTTTTGTCCGGAAAGTCCTGTCTCGAAAATTCAATCGAAACAGAAAAGCGTGAATCCAAGTCGGGGGTTTTCATGAAGAAACCCTGAAGCAGCTTTTTCGTATTCTTTTGAGACGAGTTTGTCAACGCTTCCCCCGTGCGGAAGAAAAAACGACGCCCAAGGGCGTCGTTTTTGAAGCGATCAGAAAATGACGATTATTTTTTCTTTGGCTTGCAGCAGTTGGGGCTCCCCAGTGCCCATCCCAGCCGGATGACAAATGCACCGAGAAACAAAAAGACCAGCACGCAAATGCCCTTGAGCATTTTCCAGAGGAAATAGGTCCCATTGCTGGCAAACCCTTTATCGTATTTGTGCGAAAACTGTTTCATCATTGGACAGTCTCCGTGTCCGCCTTTCCAGTCCTGTCCCATCATCATGCAGTCCTGCATTTGGGGCATTTCTGTCTGCATCATCATCGGCATTTCATCCGACAGCATTGTGGGAGCAGCGGACGGTTCTTCCGTCGTCTCCTGCGCAAAAACAAAACCGAACGAAAACAGTCCGATCAAAAAAACCGAGAGTCCGTATGTAGTATATTTCATGAGAAAAAATGAAGAAGTGTTTTGATCGTATCAAAGATTTTTTTCCGCGCAATCTAAAACAAAATTCCTATTACTCCCGCGATCACCAGGTACACGAGCAGCGGCCAGAAGGTTTTGCGGAGAATCCGCCCCTCCGCTCGGTGCAACCCCAGCACCGCACACGCGGCAATGATGTTGTGCAGACAGACCATGTTTCCAGCAGCCCCGCCGACGTTTTGGAGGGCCGCGACGCGAATGGGATTGAGCTCCGCCGCGTACGCCACCGACTGTTGGACCCCTCCGAATGTCAAATTTGAAACGGTGTTTGACCCGGAAAAAAATGCCCCCAGCGCCCCGAGTGCTGCCGCAAATGCCGGCCAGGTACCCCCGGCGACTGACGCCAGTGCCGTACCGAGAATCCCCGCGGGCGAGGGGTCTCCCCGAAGCAACAACTGAACCAAAACCAGTGCCCCAAACAGCGCCACGGCGGGTTTCAAAATACGACGAAAGGCCGATGAAACGACTGCCCGTCGTTCCGTTTTGCGAACGCGAAACCACCACCAACTCAACAGCGAAATAACCCAAAAGGGAATAAAGGACGGCACGTACCCGATCGCATGCGACCAGGAGATGTCGGTGCCAAAAATCTGTCTCCACGAAAGGACTCCCCCCACCGAGAGCCGGAAATTGTCTGCGGAAAAAAGTGGCGTGCGATCCAAAAGCCAATCCCGGAGGGGGAAAAACTCGAGTCGCGTCAGGACCAACAGAAGAATGACACCCCAGAGTGGAAAAAAAGCCTTGGCTAGCTGCCCAAATGAAAATTGGTGCTCTTGCGGAAAATGCAGGTGTGGACGGAGCCCCCATCCTCGCCGGGCAAAGAAAATCGTGAGCAAAAACCCAAGCGCTCCTCCCAGCAATGCCGGAAACTCTGCGCTCACCTGCGCGATCAACCAGTACGGCACCAGGCACGCGAGGATCGAGAGGAGGATGAATCCCCAATTCTGTCTGATTTTTTTCCAGGAAACGAGAAACCGAAGCCCCAGCACCGGAATCACCAGTCCGGCGAGGAAATGAATGCTCGCAGTCTGTCGCGCGAGTTCGACCATCTGATGGGGAGAGAAACCGAGATTTCCCAACCCAAACCACGTCGGCATCCCCACCGCCCCAAAGGAAACGGGGACCGAGTCAAACACGAGACACGCGGCCACCACGGGAACGGCCGGAAATCCGAGGCCGACTAAAATTGGCGCCGCCAACGCCGCCGGCGTCCCAAACCCACTCGCCCCTTCGATGAGAAAGCAAAACGACCACCCCACGATCATCACCTGCGCGACGGGATTGGGGGAGATGCCATTCAGCCAGTGTCGAATTGTTTTGAGCGCACCAGAAACCTCGATCGTGCGAAAAAGAAACACCGCCCCCCAGACGATGAGAATCGGCGTCAGTGCCGTGAGAACACCCGAAATCGTCGCCGCGGCGAGAAATGTCCCCCCATCCTTGAAGAACAATATCCGCACCAGCAGCATCAGTGCCGCGGCTCCGGGAAGTGCAAAATACGCCGGCATGCTCCGCCGGCGCGCCATCACTACGATGAGAAGCGCGATCGGCAGGAGGGAAAACAAGAGCTGCATCGAGCACAATTGTACTGGAATTTTCGTGGAAAAAAAGTACACTCGCCCCGTCATGAAAACAGCCCTCCTCTCGGTCTCGGACAAAACAGGCATCGTCGAGCTTGCCCAAGAGCTGGAAAAACTCGACTTTCGCATTCTCTCCACGGGAGGGACCTTTCGGGAGTTAAAAAAAGCCGGGATCAAGAATTTGATGGAAGTGGCAGACTTCACCGGATTCCCCGAGGGGCTCGAAGGCCGAATCAAAACCCTCACCCCGCAGGTCTTCGGGGGGATTCTGAATCTCCGTGACAAGCCGGAACACCAGAAATTTTGCCAGGAAAACAAGATTGAAAATATCGATCTGGTCGTCGTCAACTTGTATCCGTTTAAAGCTGCGTACTCCGATGAGAGCAAAGGTTTCGCGGACAAAGTCGAGCAGATCGACATCGGCGGCCCGTCGATGATCCGTGCCGCGGCGAAGAACTACAAATTCTGCGCCCCGGTCGTGGACCCGGCGGATTATTCGCGGGTGATCGAAGCCCTGAAGGCGGGAAAGATGGATGAGCAGCTGCAAAAAGAACTCGCCGCAAAGGTCTTCGAGATGACCGCGCACTACGATCTGCTGATCGCCAAATTTTGGGTGGAATCGGCCCGATCGACCCCCGAAACGGGCGGCCTGCGGTACGGAGAAAACCCACACCAGTCAGCCGTTCTTTTGAAAGATCCTTTTGCCGAAGGCGCCAATCTCGTCGAAGCCGAACTTCTGAACGGGAAGCCGATGAGCTACAACAATTATCAGGATGCCACCGGCGCCCTGGAGCTCGCGCTGCAGTTTGACACACCGTTTGCCACCATCCTCAAGCATGCCACCCCCTGCTGTGCCGCCACCGGAGAAACAATTGAAGCGGCCTGGGATCGCGCGTGGACAGAGGGGGATCAGACTTCGGCTTTCGGCGGGATCATCGCGCTCAACCGGCCGGTGACGAAACAGGTGGCAGAGGGAATTGTGCGTTTTTTCAACGAAGTCGTCCTTGCCCCGGACTTCGAGCCAGAGGCTTTGAAAATTTTGCAGGGAAAGAAAAACCTGCGCGTTTTGCGCGTGCCGCAGTTTTCAGAGAAAGCACGGGACCTGTCGATAAAACGCGTCCGCGGCGGCACGCTCGTGCAAGAGGCCGACACCGCCGATCCAGCGTTTGGGAAGCTCGAAGTCGCCACCCAGACCCGTCCCACCGATGCTCAATGGCACGATCTGGAGGCTGCCTGGCGGATGGTCAAACTTGTAAAATCCAACGCCATCGTGGTGGTCAAAGACGGCGCCCTGATCGGCAAAGGCGGTGGTCAGACCTCCCGCGTGGATGCAATGAAAATCGCGCTCGCCCAAGCCGGCGATCGGGCAAAAGGAGCCGTGATCGGCTCGGATGCCTTTTTTCCATTCCCCGATGCCGTGGAAGCAGCTGGCGCAGCCGGGATAAAAGCCATCATCCAGCCCGGCGGCTCGATCCGGGATGAGGAGGTCTTCAAAAAGTCAGACGAACTCGGGATCGCCACCGTCCTGACACGGATGCGCTCGTTTTTGCACTGAACTTTTTGAGAAAAAATTATTCTTCCGTATGGGGCGTTGTCTCCACTTCTGCTTTCTTGGTCAATTTGAGGCGCATCTGGTTTCCTTCGATCTCCAGCACCTCTCCGTCTTCGAAATGGCCTTCCGAAACTTTGAGCGCGAGCACTTCCTCTGAAATCTTTTGCGAAAACTCTGCAAAAACGCTCCTGAGGTCTTCTGAGACTGTGCAAAAGTCTACGACGATCCGATCGGTGAGGGCAAACCCCTGGTCTCGGCGCTGCTCCTGAATCGCTCGAATAATCTCTCGCGCAATCCCCTCCAGCCGAAGGGCTTCATTGATCTCGGTATCCAGCAAGACAACCGCTGTCGCAGACCCTTCTGCTTCGACCCCTTCGGTCGTGACAAATCCAAATTCAAACTCTTCCGGCAAAAGGGTCTCTCTGGCAATAATGACGCTGCCATCTTCTTGGAGAGAAAATTCTCCGCTTTTTCCCATGCGGATAACCTCCTGAACCTTCTTCCCAAGCTTTTTGCCAACCATTCGCGCGTTGACTCGCACGACCCGTCTCGCAACTTTTTCCAGCTGCACCTCAGACAAAAGTTCTACCGATTTCACATTGGCTTCGGCCTGAATGACAGACCGGTCGAGCGAAATTTTTTCGGTGGTGAGAAACTGAAGTTTGGGAAGCGGCTGACGAAGCTTGATCTGTTTTCTCGCACGAATTTTTGCCGCCAGTGCCACAATCTCTCGCTCAAGAGCGACTTTTCTCTCAAGCGCTGGCTGCAGGAATTGCTGCTGGGGGTGGGGGAAAAATGCCAGATGGACAGAGTCTCCCGCCCCAAGATTTTGAAAAATCTGTTCCGCGAAAAAAGGACACACGGGAGCCAAAATTTTGGAAAAAGTCAGCAGCAGGTAGTGAAGCGTTTCATACGCTTTTTGCTTGTCTTCCTCGAGTCCCTCCGCCCAAAACCGCTGGCGACTACGACGCAGATACCAGTTATTGAGCTGATCAATCAACGGTGAAATTTCACGAAGTGCACCCTCTAAATCGTACACGTCCATCTTTTTGCGAAACTCTTGCAATGACTCCTGAGAGACAGAAAGAATCCACTGATCGAGTTCATTTTCGGGCTGCGGAAGCGGAAACCGGCGCTTGGCTTCGGCGGTTCGAGCCATCGGAATAAAGAGCAAATCTTCCCGAGCGGTAATCCCGTTGAGCACGGCATCAGCGGCACGGATCGTGGCTCCGTGGCTGATCACGACAATCGTTTTGCCCGGATATTTTTCCCCCATTTCTCTGAGAAATTCTCGAACGCGTTTTTGCAATTCTTCCGGCGACTCGGTGGTGGGGTTTGCCATTCGCAGCGGACTGGAAACCATTTTCTTTCCTTCAAGATCGCCAAAGGAGAGCTCTCGCACGCGCTCATCGGTCATTATTTTTCCAGAGAATCCGGTTTCTTTTTTGAGAATTTCAGCGGTTTCTTGTGTCCGAATAAACGGAGAGGCAATCATCAGATCAAACGCTCCGAGTTTTTGAGCCACTTCTTTTGCCTGGGCTTTTCCGGTCTCGGTCAGGTGGTGTTTTTTGCTCCGGTCGCCGGAGTAAATTCCTGCAACATTGTGATCGCCCTCTCCGTGCCGAACAAAAATAAATTTCGTTGGCTTCCATCGGTCGACATTGGCGTAGGTCGAAAAAAACTGGTACGCGTTTTTGAGCGGCAAAATAACCTGCTTGAGCACCTCCTCCACTCCCTTTTCGGTGAAACGAAAATTTTCGCCGCGCACCACCGGAGAGGAAAGCAGATAGTACCGCATGGCATCCGCCCCGTACTGGTCGAAGATGAGCTTGGGATCCGGATAGTTTTTCTTTGATTTCGACATTTTGTGCCCGTCCTCCGCCAGCACGATTCCATTGGTCACTACATTTTTGAAAATATTTTTGCCAAACAGCGCACACCCCAAGACATGTAGCGTGTAAAACCATCCCCGCGTCTGGTCGAGCCCTTCGGCGATGAAATCGGCAGCGGGAAAGTCGAGCGTCTGTTCTGTCTTTTCGGCTTGTCCGGAATCAGTCGGTGGCTGTATCTTTTTTCCAAGCGGCACAGAGTCTTTGTCATGCGAAAAATCTCCTTCCCAAAAGTCCGTTTCGTATCCGTTTTTTTGGTAAAATTTAACAGCCTTTGGGTTGGCATTAAAAACAATTTCTCGCACCCCCTGATCCACTGCCCAATATTCCAGTTTTTGCAACACCCCACTTCCCACCCCTTGTCCCTGAAAAGACTGTTTAACGGCAAAGTTCCAAAGAAATGCTCGTTCTTTTTTTTGTGGATCAAGTTCTATTCTGCCAGTTGCCACGGGAATCCCTTTTTGGGAAAACAAAAAAGCAGTGCCCTGCTGAAAACTCTCGTGATCCGGATTATAAGGAACTTCTGAGCGAAATTTGTCGAAAATTTCTGTTTTCAGAATATTATGAAAATTCTTCCAGTCTTCATCTGTCTTCACCTCTCGTACTTCGACATCCTTTTGTTGTTCAAACGGAAAATGATTGGACGCATACGGCATTGCGCCGGATTCAAACCAGCAGTCGAGCACTTCCGGGATGCGGGTCATCGTCCCATCACATTTCGAGCAGGAAAAATGCAGCTCATCCACAAAATGTTTGTGGAGATCCGACACTTTCTTTCCGGTCAATGTTTCGAGCTCCGCACGCGAGGAAACCACGACCAATTCGCCACATTTGTCACAGCGCCACACCGGGATCGGCGCCCCCCAGTACCGATTCCGAGAGATCGCCCAGTCGGGAGCGTCGGCAAGCAACTTGCCAAATCGGCCATCTTTGAGATGCTCGGGCACCCAGTTGATTTCCTGGTTTTTGGCCAGCATCGTGTCTTTAATTTTTTGAATGTTGACAAACCAGGTCTTGACCCCGCGGTACATCAGTGCGCAATCCGTACGCCAGCAGTGCGGATAGGAGTGGGTGACCGATTCTTTTTTCCAGAGCTTGTCGCCCAGATTTTTCAAAACCCAGTCGTTGGCGTTGTCTTCGAGCGAGCCAGGCACCTCGGGATCATCCCGGAAATATTTTCCGGCAAGGGGGGGAATGGTCTCATCAAAAAATCCGTGGTCATCAAATGGGTACACCAGCGGAATGCCAGCCGCGCTCAAAATACGCGCATCATCCTCCCCGGTCGGCGCGATGTGGACGATGCCGGTCCCGTCTTCGTCGGAAACGTACCCATCCCCATGAATCTGGTGCACATTCGGCGCCAGGTCGGCAAAGAAATCAAACAGAGGCACGTATTTTTTGCCGATCAATTCTTTGCCTGGAATTGTCTCAAGGATTTCAACCTCGGCTTGGTTTTTCTTTCCGAAGACTGCCTCGACCAAACTTTGACCGAGAAGGAACTGTTCGCCATGAAATCGCACGCGAACGTACAAAAGCTTGGGATTCACGCAGAGACCAAGATTCGACGGCAGCGTCCACGGCGTGGTCGTCCACGCCAAAATCGATGTCTGCGGATCATCGACAAGCGGAAACTTGAGGGTCACCGCCGGGTCGGAAATATCTTTATAATTCAGGTTTGCCTCAAAATTTGAGAGGGGCGAGCCGAGCTTGGGAGAATACGGAATGACTTTTTCGCCTTCGTAGATCAGGTCCTTCTTCCAGAGTTCTGAGAAAACCCACCACACCGACTCCATAAATTCCGGGTCCATGGTTTTGTAGTCGTTTTTGAAATCCACAAACCGCCCCATCCGCTCGACGGTGTGCTCCCACTCATCGGCACACCGCATGACGACCGACCGGCAGAGTTCATTAAATTTTCCCACGCCCATCTTTTCGATACCGGGTTTGCCGCCAATTTTGTGCTCTTTTTCCACCTGAAATTCGACCGGAACCCCGTGACAGTCCCAGCCCCACTTGCGTTCCACGCGGTACCCTTTCATGGTCCAGTACCGGGGAATGACGTCTTTGATGGTGCCCGCCAAAATGTGCCCGTAGTGCGGAGTGCCCGTGGCAAACGGTGGCCCATCAAAAAACCGAAAACTATGATGCGGCCCTCGATATTCCAGCGTTTTTTCAAAAATACGCTCTTTTTTCCAGTGGACCAGGATTTCTTCCTCCAGCTGGGCAAGGGTTTTTTGGGGATTGGGTTGCGGAAAATGAGGTTTCATACAACGGGGAAAAACAATGTTTACGAGCATCCCATATGCACAGGACGGTACCAGCTCGTTTCCCCGGCAAGAAAGCGGGACGGCTTATTTTTGCAGCTGACGAGCCACGCACCGGCGGAGTCTACTCTTGAAGACAATTTCTTTCCGCTCCCGCCCCGCCAGAGCGGGAGTTGTGGTGGATAGCCACTCAACGGGATTTGCACAGACCAAAAGAACGCTCGGACTCTACCCCAGTCCCCGCCGAACGTCAACTGGAAATCCCTCTACAAAAAGAGGAACACCAGCCCTCCTGCGGCCGAGACGATAGCCACCCCGGGAATAATTTTTCGGAAAAGTTCTCGAGACCCCAGCAGCGCCACGTAGCCGAGTTTGGTGAGCGTATTTACCATCAAGGCGATAAAAATAGCCGTTCGTGTCACGGGCAGGCTCAGCTCTCCCAGCCGAAAAGACTCCAGACTGGAAAGCACCACCGCATCTACATCCACCAGTCCCGAGAGAAACGCCGCCGCGTACACCCCTTGGGTGCCTAAATATTTTTGACCAAAAGAGATGGCAAACAGAACAACGATAAAAATTAGGCCAAACTTGAGCGCGGGACGAAGCTCAAATGGACTTTTGAGCGGCGGCTTTTTGGGGGACTTTGCTTCTCCTTTTTGACGGAGCATCGTCCAGCCAATCCCCATGCTGATAGCCCCCATCAGTGCAGGAATTGCGAGAAACAAAAGACCAAACTGCCCGCGACTGAGAAGAAAAATCTCCAACAACACCCGCCATTCCATCACGGCCATCGCGATCAGAATCCCTGCTGCCAAAATGTTGGTGGGAAACTTTTTGCGTGATTGCTCGGAAAAATTGACGGTCACCGCTGTACTCGAGACCAGTGCCCCAAGAAGCCCCACAAGTGGGATGCCTCCGCGGGCCCCGAAATATTTGGTGAGAAAATATCCCACAAATCCAATGCCCGAGATCAGCATGACCAAGAGCCACACCGTGAAGGGAACAAAAATGCCCCACGGATCAATCGGCTCCTGCGGGAGAAAGGGCAAGACCGCCCCAGAGAAGACAAGAAACTGCAGTGCTCCGCGCGTCTCAGCCGGGGTGAGTGTCCGCACAAAACGATGCAGATCGTCGCGAAATTCTTTGAGGGTAAAGAGAAAAATCGTCAGCAGCAGCGCAATGATCGGCTGCCCAAACCCCACGAGCGCGCCCAGCCAAAAGGTCAGGAGCCCCGACAGCTCGGAGGTCATCCCAGGTTTTTTGAGGCGAAAATTTCCGTACCAGTACGCGATCGCCATCAGGACGACCACAGAACCAAAAATCACGGGCGGCAAAAACGGCATCGACGGAAAAAAGGTCGACACCAGGCCAAGAACGGCCAAACACATGGTCGTCCGCACCCCGATAAAGCTCTGATGCTGCCGGGTCGTCTGTCCGTCCATTTCCCGACGAATCCCGAGGATTGCGCCCAACGCGATAGTGAGCAACAGCTGAAACACTGGCGACTGGCTCCAGAAAGAAAAATCCATCGCGAAATTGTATCAGAATTTTCCACGAAAGTCCAGTGAGCGTGCGGTGTTTCGCGTTATTTTTTCTTGGCCATCGTCTCACTCAATCCCTGAATGGCCTCCAAAATTTCAATGGGGAGCATCCAGACAGTCGTATTGGACTGATCGGACGACAGATCATTGACCGACTGCAGCGTGCGCAGATGCAGGGCCCCCTTTTGTTCGGAAAGCGTTTTGGCGGCAGCGGCCAGATTTACGGCAGCGATTTTATCGCCTTCGGCCTTGATGATGACCGCGCGTTTTTCGCGTTCGGCTTCGGCCTCTTTGGAAATGGTGCGTTTTAAATTTTCGGGGATTATCACATCCTTCAATTCCACAGATTCGACTTTGATGCCCCAGGGGTCCGAGGCGACATCGATAATTTTACGAATATTGGTGGCAATGGAATCACGATTTTGGAGGAGCTCATCCAGCGTGACCTCTCCGACGGCATTGCGCATGGTGGTCTGGGCCATTTGGCTCATCGCCCAGAAGAAATTTTCGACCTCGAGCACTGCTTTTGATGCATCGGCGATCCGGTAGTAAATCACCGCATTGATCCGCACGGGGATGTTGTCTTTGGTGATAGCTTCCTGATCGGGGACATCCACGGCTTTGGTCCGGATGTCGATGATGTTGATGCGCTGAAAGATGGGAATCACGATACGCCAGCCGGGATTTTTGATGCCGGTAAATCGCCCCATCGTAAACATCACTCCCCGCTGGTACTGATTGATCTGCTTGAGGGAGGAGAGCAGGATGATAACGACCGCGACGACGATGATGACGGTGAGAGTATTCATGGGAGGGGAAAAATTTCAGCTCCAGTGTAGCAGGTTTTGCAAAAAATCGGGAACAAGAAAAGAGGGGGATTTCCACATGAAAATCCCCACTCACTATTCAACGATGGGTCTCAAGTCAGAGATATTTCTTCTCTTTTTTCAAGCGCCAAAACTAATTGCTCTAGCTTTTTTACTGCCTCGATTCCCTTTAGTGTTTTTCCATCTCGGCGAGTAACCACTGGATCACAACACTCTTTCAGTACCAGAAAGGCTTCCTTCTTTTCTCCTTCCTCATCCAACTGAGAAAGGATCAACACAGGTCCTTCCTCGACGTTTTCTCGTTTTTCATCGCAGAAAAATCCTCCGATGAGAAAGTTCCCCTCTCGCGCTTTTTCATACATTTTTGAGAAAAGAAGTTGCAGTTTTTCTTCAACTCGCTCCTGCGATCCTGGCTTTACAGCGGAAAAAACACTTTGCTGCTTTCTCTTTCTTTTCTTTGGAGGTCGCTTTTGCGAAAGTTTGTTTTCGACTTTCTGAACCAACTGCCCCAAAATTTTCGTTGCCTGAGGATCTCCTTTTTTCAAAATCCCTTGCCGAGTTCTTACCTCGACTTTTCCGTTTACGAAAATTGTCACTCCGCCTTTGGTGCGAAATCCCTCAATCGAAGGATCAAAAGAAAATTTCCCAAAAGATGTGTTTTCGCTGAAGGGAGTTTTCCCAACAAGCTTTCTTAGTTTCGCTTCGTTTGCAGCAAAGCTTTTTTTCGCCACTGCTGCTGTTTTTGTTTCATTTAAAACCATAAAAAATAAATTTGGAGATTCTTAAATCCTAAATTTTCCAATTCAGAATTTGACCGCCTGACCCAATTTCTTGAGCCGCGGTTCTGTCTTCGGTTGGCACGGAAGACAGGAAACGACCCAAGAAAGCCATCGCCGAAAAGAGCATGAGAATCCGCCGCCCCCGCACATTCTACAAATGGTAGTTTGGGGTGAAAAAATCCCCGTGTCAAGAAATTCGATTACTTTCGCATCAGAGCAAAAAATGCCTCCTGCGGGATGTCGATTTTTCCAAATTGCTTGAGTCGTTTTTTCCCGGCTTTTTGTTTCTTGAGCAGTTTGTTTTTGCGCGTGACATCTCCGCCGTACAGCTTGGCGGTGACGTCTTTTCGCAGCGCAGAAATGGTTTCCCGTGCGACAATCTTGCCGCCCAGCGCCGCCTGAATCTTGATGGCAAACTGTGCCTTGGGGACGATATCTTTGAGTTTTTTGCACCAGGCCTCTCCGATATGATGGGCGTCCGGTCTGTAAACAATCTGAGAAAGCGCGTCGATTTTTTCTTCGGCCACCAGCATGTCCAGTCGGGCCAGATTTCCCTCGCGCATCCCAATCGGCTCGTATGACATCGAGGCAAATCCACTGGAAATCGATTTGAGGTCGTCATAAAAATCCGTGACGATTGAGGCCAGGGGCATTTCAAACGTCAGCTCCGTGCGGGTGGGGTCCGTGTACTGCAGATTTTTGTGCAGCCCACGACGATCAGTACAGAGCTGGATGACTGCGCCTACCTGTTCGGCCGGACAAAAAATCATGACCTTCATCCACGGCTCACGCAACGCATCGTACTTGCCCGCATCGGGGAGTTCCGAGGGATTGGAAATGGGAACGATCTCGTCATTGGGGCGCACCATTTCGTATGCTACCGACGGGGCCGTGACGAGAATATCCAGATCAAATTCGCGCTCGAGTCGCTCCTGGACAATGTCGAGATGGAGAAGTCCCAGAAATCCGACGCGAAACCCATTGCCCAGTGCCGAAGAATTTTCGGGAACAAACACGAGCGAGGCATCGTTGAGAACCAGCTTTTCCAGACTTTTTCGCAGGAGTGGAAAATCGTCGCCGGCAATGGGATAAATCCCCGCGAAGACAAACGGAATGGGTTCTTTGTACCCCGGGAGCCCCGCAGGGCGCGCTTCTGTCCCGGAATAAAGCGTGTCCCCCACCTTGGCATCCACGACATTTTTGAGACCGGTCACGATGTATCCGACTTCCCCTGCAGAAAGCGTTTTTGTCGGGGTATAGCCGGGCGAAAGAAAGCCAACCTCTGTCGGCAACAACTCTCTGCCGGCTCGCAAAAGCCGGAGTTTTTGGCCGGCACGAAGCGTCCCCGAAAAGACCCGTACCGAACTCACCACGCCGCGATAACTGTCAAACGTCGAATCAAAAATCAATGCGCGGGTCGAGCCGTGGGCAAAGAGGTCGGGAGAATGAGAGAAGAGGCGGTTTTTTTCTGGAGGAGGCACCTGCTCGATGAGACAGTCCAAAAGAGCTTCTGTTCCCGTCCCTTCTTTGGCGGAGATATGAAGAATGTCTTCTGCGGGAAATCCGAGCAGTTTTTCAATTTCTTCGGCTCGGCGGTCCGGCTCGGCGGCGGGGAGGTCAATTTTATTCAAAACGGGGATGATTTTGAGCCCCTGCTCCATCGCGAGAAACACATTGGCCAAGGTCTGCGCCTGTACCCCCTGCGTCGCATCCACGACTAAAACGGCTCCCTCACACGCGGCGAGACTGCGAGACACTTCATAGCTAAAATCCACGTGCCCGGGGGTGTCAATCAGGTTGAGCTGTATCCCTTTCCAGTCCATTCGCACCGGCTGAAGCTTGATCGTGATCCCCCGTTCGCGTTCGAGATCCATCGTGTCCAGGAGCTGAGATTTCATGTCACGAGAAGAGATGGTCCCCGTCCGCTCGAGTAAACGATCGGCAAGCGTAGATTTCCCGTGATCAATGTGCGCGATGATACAGAAGTTTCGAATGTCCATGTTCTAAAAGAATTTTGGGGAAATGGAAGGATCGAGCGGCACGACGAGAATCCCGTGCGTGACCTGACCGACAGCGTTTTGATGAAGGCAGATGATGCCGAAGTTTCGAATGTCCATAATCGGCACGGAGTCTATTTCTTTCGGGGAAATTTGCAACTGGCCTCTCGCCAACGTACAATCCTTTCGAAAACACAATGCACAAAACTTTTGGATTTTCCTTTCTTGAAATCGTTGTAGGAATCGCCCTCATTGGGACTCTGGCAGCAGTGGCTTATCCTTCTTTGGCCCAGTGGCAACGCAAAGAAGCCTATCTCAGGGAAACCAGCCGCGTGATAGAAACGCTTACCGCCGCTCGGGCAAATGCGCTCTCTGAGCGAGTCTGCCCCTCTGGAGAAGCGGCCGAAACCTGGACAGCTAAAGTTCAACAACAACAGCGACGCCTTTTTTGCAACGCAAATCCGGCAACTACAGAAAATACGGTGATGTTTTCCCATGTGAATGTTTTTTTGTACTCCTACAACGATGTCCTTTCTGAGTGGACTCTGGAGGCCATTGATTTAGAGAGTCGTCCTCTCGAAATTGTTTTTTCGACAGAAGAAAATACTCCCCCCGTTATTCAGGTCGATGATGGTGCCATAACCTACAGCGAAATCCAACTGGTTCTTGAACCTCGACAAGAAAATATCCGCTCAAAAAAACTCTGCTTTAACCGTTTTGGCGGTTTTCCCTTTTGGGACCAGGACGGGAAATGCGGAAAATAAAAGAAAAAATGAATATTTTGCGACGGATTCGCACAATAAAAAGCGCGGGAGAATCTCTCCTGGAGGTCGTGGTAGCACTGATGATTTTGGGCAGCGTGCTGATTCTTTCCTTTTCGCTGCTGGGGCAAGCAAATCGCACCACGGAAAACGTCAAAAATAAAATTATTGCCCTCGACATCGCTCGTGAGGGGATTGAAGCGACGCGGAACATTCGCGATACCAACTGGCTCAAGCATTCCGGCCGCCGTCGCCAAAACTGGCTTTGCCTTCCTGCCTCTCCCGACTGTGTGGAAAAAATTACAGAAGGATTGTATACGGTCGCCTTTGCGGAAGCCCAAGAGCAGTATTTGCTAACGAAATACGCGGGAAGCGATCCACTCGATCTCTCCAACGAATCAGCTGATTTCTCTGATTTCAAGCTCTGGTTTGATGGGACTCGATACACCCATGAGGAAGCGGGCAATGAACCGACTCTTTTTTATCGACAGATTTTTCTTGCTCCCGAAACTCCTTTTGCGGACAGTGACATGTCTGAGCCAGGGTTTTGTGATGGTGCAGGAGACGCCTGTGCCGGGGCAAAGCTGGAGGTGGTCGTCACGGTTGCCTGGCAAGAAGAAACTGCCGTGCGATCCGTCGAACTGTCGACGCATCTTTTTGACTTCTTTGAGCGCGAATCCTACGAATGAAATGGAAAAAACCTGGCTTCACGTTATTTGAAATCCTTGTGGCGAGCGGGATCGCCGCAGTGGTTCTGGTGACCGCTTTTGGGACGGTGGGAAATATTTATTTCTTACAAAAACGCGTCACGCTCTCGCAGAATTTTTATGATGAGAGCCGCATTGTCCTCGAGCGACTCGCGAAGCTCTCATGCAATAACACCATTGATTACAATCGTTTTTTTGAAGAAGTCGGTCCGGACACTACGCTAGGAGCGTGCGAAATTTTTGATGCCGATCAGCTGCCAGGGGCGGCTGCGACTGACCCAGTCACCGTACGAGCCACCCAGGCCTATCCCCGCCTTTTTTATTGGGACAGCAATGACGATGGCATCCAAGACCGAAACCTCGGGGGCAAAACCCTGACGGGAGAGGACGATCCCTGTACGGTAGCGTTCCAGGGCGATCTCAGCACCCTGTATTTGATTAACGGCGATCGAACAATTCGCTTGGCCATCCGCGAAAATGCCGGCACCCTTGAAGTCCAGCGACAGCTGGGATTTGACAGCAACGGAGATGGGCGTGCCGACGAGTGGAGTCATGTACTTACCAGCTGTCAGTACAATGGGAATGATCCCCTGGGCGGCACAGATCTCTGCGGGAGAGAGCACGACTGGACCGTGATTTCTCCGCCGTCAATTTTGGTGGAATCTTTTGTCTTTGTGCCCTCACCATCAAGAGATCCGTTCTTGGCTTTTCGGGTGGAAGCGGCCCAGCGACACCCGTCGGTATTTTTGTCGCTGCAGACATCCCTGGCAGAATTTGAAAAATACGGATTTTCCACGGCGCCAGAAATCAGCCTCCACACCAGCACCTCCTCGCGGGTGTTTGGAAATACGCGGAAATAATTTCCATCGCTCCACCTTTTTCTGAAATAGTTTTTTTACTTTCTTTTTGTCTTTAACGAATTTCTTTCTTGTAACTTGTCATCTGGAATCTGTAATTCTTCTTTTTCTTTTTTTCTTCAAAACTTCACTGCTTCCCTCCCCCCCTTTTTCAAAGGGGGATGGGGGGATTTCCCTCCCTGTAATTCGTAATCGAACATTGTTCATTGCTCTTTGCTCTCTGCTCTTTGTTTTTTGCAATTTACCAGCTGTCTGAGTACACTCCCGTCGATGACTCCTGAAACACAAACCCCGGTCGTCGTCCGCATGCCCCCCAGCCCGACAGGGCATCTGCACCTGGGGACAGCCCGGGCGGCGCTTTTCAATTGGCTGTTTGCCCGCCACCACAGCGGCAAAATTATTTTTCGCTGGGAGGACACCGACCGCGAGCGCAGCAAGCCGGAATTTGAGCGAGAAATTCTCGACGGACTGAAGTGGCTCGGGATGGATTTTGAACAAGAAAGTGAAATATTTCGCCAAACAGAAAACGCCGAACTGCATCGACAAAAACTGGCAAAACTCTGGGAGGAAGAAAAGGTCTTTCCCTGTTTCACCCCTGCAGAAGAGCTGGAAGAACAGAGAAAAAAAGCGGCCACCGACAAAACGAATTTTGTCTTTTGGTCGCCCTGGCGAGAGCTCGACAAAAAAACAGCCGAAGAAAAAATGAAAACAGAAAAATTTGTCTGGCGGCTGCGCACCCCGCGTGATCGCTGGATCGTGTGGAAAGACCTCGTGCGCAAAAAGGTGAGTGTCAACACCGATACGATCGGCGACTTTGCCGTGGCGAGAGCGGATGGGAGTGTGCTGTATTTTCTTGCAAATGCCATCGACGACGCGACCCAAAACATTACCCACGTCCTGCGCGGCGAAGATCACATTTCCAATACCCCAAAACAGATGCTTTTGTACGAAGCCCTCGGGGAATCCGAACCAACATTTGGGCACATCCCCCTGGTGCTGGATCAGCAAAAACGCAAACTCAGCAAACGCAATGTCGAGCCCGGAGTCTGTGTCCTGGTCAAAGATTTTCAGACCGCCGGATTTCTCCCCGAGGGCGTGGTCAATGGCCTGGTGTTTCTGGGGTGGAATCCCAAAACGACCGAAGAAATTTTTTCGATGGAAGCCCTGGTGGAAAAGTTTGAGATTACAAAAGTCAACCCGGGAGCCGCCCAGTATGATTTTGGGAAAATGCTGTGGTTTAACAGCCAATGGATGCGCCGCGTGGATGTGAAAAAGTTGCAGCAATATTTTGCGGATTTTTCCGGGAAATCGGTGCCAGTCGAAGCACTCGAGATCGCACGGGAAAAAGCCAAAACGCTGGTCGAGCTGGAGGACGAGCTCAAATATTTACTCGACGATCCCGGCTGGGATGCGTCGCTTTTGATGCATGAAAAAATGGGCCTGACGATTGAAGATGGGCAAAAAATGCTGGCAGAAATTCTTCCCTTGTTGAAAGAAATTTCAGAGAGCGAGTGGACAGCGGAAAAGCTGCACGAAGTTTCAGTGAAAAAAATTGAGGCACTTGGGATCAAAAATGGTCCTTTCATGTGGCCGTTTCGTGTGGCACTGTCAAACCGAAAAGGCTCGGCGGGGCCGTTTGAAATTGCCAGCGTGATCGGCAAAGAAGAAACCCTGCGCCGAGTCGAGCGTGCTGCGGGAACGGAGAAACACTAGATCGGGTCCTTTTCCTGTTTTTCTTGTGTCCGTGCCAGATCTGCCTCGGCTTTTTTTTGGCGGGCCCGCCGCGCAAGAAATTCCGCCATGGATTCGCCGGGCTGACGCACATTGGAAAACTGTGTTTTTGTCTGCCAGAGCGGTATGTTTTCCGCACGAGCAGAATATTCTTCGGAAAAAAGACTTTTGCGTGTGGGGAGGAACGCATCGGTTTGTGTCGCCGACTCTTGTCCGGTTTCCTGATCCGCCTCATCGGACACTTCTTCGCTGTCCTCTCCGTCCGTAATTTCTCTTTTGAGTTGTTCGATCTCTTGCTCCAGTTGAAACTTTACCTGCTCGGCTTCGCGGGCCTTGCGCGCCGCAAATTCTTCGTCGGTTTCTCCCGCACGCTGGGTGTTGGAAAAATCATCGCGAGACCACCACAGCGGCAGTTTTTTCTTTTCTTCCTGTACTTCTTGCAGGGGGGTCTGGACTTCTGCTTCGGGGAGTGGTGCTTCTGCTTCGAGGAGTCCCAGTTCTTCCATAGCCTTTTGTCGTCGTGCCTGAAATTCTGCTTCGGTTTCGTCCAGGCGGCGGATATTCCACGAACGATCTTCGTACTGGATCATTGAGCCGGTATCGGTAGGGTCGAGAGAAGATTCTTCGACTGCTTTCTCCTTGGCGCGTTCTTCTTCGAGAACACGCTTGAGATCTTCGAGTGCCTTGCGGACACGAGTCGCAAATTCTTCGTCGGTTTCTCCCAGGCGTTTGACAAACTGAGACCGATCCAAAATCTGCAGCCCACTGGAAGGCAGTGTCAGTGAGTCTGGATCCATGGGGCCAAAAACATCCATTCCCTGTACGTCTGGCATGGTCAGCCCTGCCGAAGAATAAAAGGATTCCAGGTCGCCGAGAGCTTTGGCTTTTCGTGCCCGAAACTCCTCCCAGGTTTCATTGTTGCGTTTGATGTTCCAGGTGTTGTCCTTGTGCCAGATCCGCTCGCGACCGCTGTCTCCCATTGGATTCCATCCTGAGTCAGGCCGAAGGGGCTCAAAGAGTTCTCGCACTTCGTCAATCTGTTTTTGGTTTACTGCCTGTTTTTTCTCCAGTGCTTCGTAGGCATCGATTTCCGAAATTTCTCGGCTCATCCGTGGGACAGCGCCTTTCAGCGATTCTTTTGTTTCTTCTTCTGGCACTTCTCGCTCGTGTTTGTATTCAAACCCGCCCACAAACCAGGCCGAAAAAATATCGCGAGCGATCGGACGTTCCGGCGCAAAAATTCGGCGTGGAAAGAGGTCAAAGATTCCGTGCTGTTTGGCCGCCACAAGGATGGGGGCAAGTTCTTCCTCGGAAGTGATATCGACAAACGCCGTGTTCGTCGCTTTGGAATTGATGGGGAGATCAAATGCCGTCGCCAAAAGCCGGATGGCATCATCTCGAGTTACCGGTTTTTGGGGATCAAAATCCGTTTCGATCAGATTATACTTGAGGGCGGTATAAAAAAGCCGGGCAGTGGGCTCATTGCGAAGCGGACCCCAGTCGAGTTCTGGCAGATCGTCTCGGCGAAGAGAAATCGCCGACTCGGGCACGCGACACCGTTCGGCAAGAACGATTTCGAGGGTTTCTTCCCACGTCATTGGTTTGTGGGGCTCAAACGCACGATCTTCATTTGGCTGAAGCAACCCCAGACTATACATTTTAGCAATCACGCGATAAAACTCTGTCTCCGTCGGGATATCGACGAAATCCATTGTCACTGCTCGAGACTCAAGGCAGTGTTTTTCCGCTGCCGCTTTCATTTGTACGCGTTCTGAATCAAAGGACATCCAGCCGAGTACGCGTTTTTCTTCTTTTTTGTATTCGTCAGCGGCTAGGCGACCCGCTCGGTATCCCGCAAACCGCTCTTTGCCTTCTGAATCGGTGATATACACAATTTCACTTTCGATTCCTTTGTTGTATTCCAGCACCTGATCCAACGAATCGGAATAGGACATTCGGATTTCTCCGTTTTCAGAGCTCCAGTAGCCGCGCTTAAATCCCGCAAAGGTCACCTCCCCGCTTCCAGTGGGCTGAAACAATCCGTCTTCCCGCTGAACGAGGGTGTCACCGGTAATCTGTGAGAGGCGAGGGGAAAGATAGACATCGCTGTACAAAATGGAGATGTCCTGCTCCACCATGTGATGAGCAATGTCCCAGATTTTGACGTGATAGTCTGCCTGGATGGGAACCGACACTTGGAAACTTCCATCCGACCCCGTCAGGGTAAAGATTTCATCCTCCGAAGAAATTGCCCGAACATTGACTCCTCCCAGGGGAATGCCATCAGTATCAATCACCCGCCCCATCAGATACACGGTCGTGTCGACACTCAAAAGCTCTGAGGTCAAATCATTTGTTTGATCGTAGACAAAGAGCCCTTCTGTTCGCGGCGAAAGGACAATCGGCACGGTCGCTGCTCCTGATTCATCAGCTGTGGCGGTCCCCACGGCGCTGAGAAGCCCTTCCACGATCTGGAAAACCTGAAGGCTTGCTCCCGAGGCGACACCCGAAACGTCCAACTCGGTGAGCGAAGGATTGACGCGGTCTCCGTCGGAGAGGTCAGCAACCTGCGGATTTTGAGCGCTTGTGGAAACGGTCACTGACAGGCTGTCATTGGTCGCGGTCCCCCCGCTGTGAGAAAAGGAAGCCGACAGCGTGTGTTCTCCTGTGGAAAGCGTGGTTTCAAATACCACTTTTCCATTTGCATCTGCTGTGGCCGTGCCCAGAAGTTCATTTCCTCCCCCGGTCGTGCGAGAAAATTGTATCGACACATTTGGACTGGCAGTCCCGTACAAGACAAAGGTCCCTTTGGTTTCTGCTGGTGTCTGAGAAAAGAGCGGTAAAAATCGGTGCGAAATCGCACTCAGCGGGTTGGTCCCATCGGTCGTCACCTCTGTCCCATCTGAAACCGTGTCGTTGTCGCTATCGGCATCGGTGGGATCAGTGGAGTTTTGATATTCTGCTAGATTGAGAAGCGTATCTCCGTCGGGATCCTCGCTGGCATCTGTTGGGTCGTTGGGGTCGAGACTGTAGTATTCTTCCCACCAGTCTGGCATTCCATCTTCATCGGTATCCAGGCCAATCTGTTTGACAGCTTCCTGGTTTCCCAGCATGTCCACTGAGTAGTAGTGAAGGTTGTAGTTTCCTTCTGCATCAATATCAAGGTCGGTGGAAGAAATCTCTGTCCCGGTCTCCCAGGTATTTCCTCCGTCGACCGAATAATAGGTCTGCTGGACTCCCGCTGCCACCGCCGGCTGATCGGAGGGGAGGAGATAAATGACGAAGGCTCCTTCGGGCGTGGTGGTCGGTGCATCGACCAGGGTGATCGGTGCCGTACGATCGACATTGATGGTCGTCACGGTACTTTCACCGGTGTTGCCTGCATTGTCCGCAAGGGTCACCTTAAATTTGTAGCGGCCATCCGTGGCAAAGGCATAACTCGTTCCTTCGATTGCCGCAAAATCTGTATCGTCTCCGGTGATCGTTCCGTCGCCATTTTCGTCAAAGGACATGAGCGTCTGAACGCTCGCGGAATTCACGCCGGAGGTCGTGTCCTCCGTGGAAACGGAAAAGGAGACGCTGTCCTCCGTGACAAATCCATTGTGAGCGGTCAGATCAAGCGGAGCTTGTGTCGTAAAGGTTGCTGTGGGAGCAACGGTGTCGATCTTGTAGGTTTCGCTCTGCTGGGTTTCTGTGTTCCCTGCCACGTCTGTTGCTTCGAAGGCAAGTGTGTGTGTCCCTTCACCGTTTAGCTGCACGGGGGCCGTATACTGCGTGGACTGTCCTCCGTCCGCTTCGTAGGAAATCTGATCCACGCCTGAGTAATATCCGCTTTCCCCACCGGTAGTCGACAGCGGATCAAACAGCGTCGTCCCGGGGTCCGTCGCCGTCAGGGAGATCACGACCGGACTTGTGTACCAGCCATTGTCGCCGGCGGTACCACTGTCAACAGCAGAAGCTGTCGTAGGATCCGCTTTGTCGACAAGCACGTGGAGCGTGGTAGAAAATTCTCCGGCATTGGGTGGCTCGGCATCGTCGAGAGCCCGAACGGTGTAATCGTACGTGCTGCCATCACTTTTGGGGGCCGTGTCACTGTAGGTACGCACCGAGGCCTCCGTGGTATCGAGAGAATTACTGTTGCGAAAAAGCTCATACTGATTCGCCACAAATCCGCCGCTGACCGCTGTCCACGCGAGATCAATTGTGTCGGTCGTCGTATAGTTATTTGTGTTTTCAAACACGGGGGGGCTCGCAAGGGTGGTATCGATTTCCAGCTCGACAACATTTGACTCGGTGGTAAGTCCTGCTTGGTTGGCAGCGACTACTTTAAATTCGTAGAGATGTTCGTGCTGCAAACCACTGACATTCAGTGACTGCCCCGCAGACGTCCCCACGATCGTAAAGTCTTCGGTCATCACCGGCGATTCGCCGGAAAGATCAAAGGTTCGACGGTACACGGTGTAGTTTCCAAGCCCCGATTCGGGATCGGCTGCCGCTGTCCAACTAAGAGTTTGTGTGGTACCCGCCGATGGGGAAGTCGGCGCATTGAGGGTGAAACTCGTAGGAGCGGTTGTGTCGATAAGCGTCCCGGTACTCGTCGCCCAATCCGAAGCATGACTTACTTGATCCACCGCGCGCACGCGAGCGTAGTATGTGCTTCCATTTTCTCCCAAGTCTGTACTCAGGTTGGTAGAGATGTAATTGGTGTCGGAGAGAATCGTCTGTTCGGGGGCGGCAAATGCCTGATCCGTGGATACCTGCACTTCGTAATGGTCAATCCCTGAGGTCGCATCGGTAAATCCGGTTCCGTCCCAAGAAAAGGAGAGGATGCCATCCGAAGAATACGCTCCTACTGCATTGGTCACCGTGCCTGCCACCGGATTGGAGAGGTCAACCGTGGTGGAAGTGGTGCTCGACCACTCAGAATCAATCCCGCCGATGCTCTGTGCCTTCACTCGGAAAAAATACTCAACCGTGTCCGAAAGATTGCTCAAAAGGTACGAAACGGTTTCAGAAGAAAGCCCCCCAGAGGAGGTTTTATTTTCGGAAAAGTCGGAGACGGGGGACATTTCGACAAAAAACCGCTCCGAGCGTTCATCGTTGGACGTCCAAAACACGGTCACTTCATTGGTGCCGGTGTATGTATTGAGTGGAGTAATCGTCGGAGCAACTGGCTGGCCAAAATCCACAAGAAACGTCCGACTGGCAGAGCGATAGGCTTCTGCGGCAGAAACGGCTCCGATGGCAGGGAGCGCTGTCACAGTATGTGAGCCCACGGTCAACGTGGCATCACAGGTCCAGTCTCCCGCGCTGTCTACTGTGGCAGTACAGAGGAGCGCGGCGTCTTCGTATATTTTGACAGACGTACCCACATCGGCCGCGTCACTCACGCCAGCGAAGGAAACCGTTTCGCTTAAAACAATTTCGTCCGCTGAGGGCGAACTGATCACCGGCTGAGAAATCGGAATAGTGATCTGGTTGTCGATGTCATTGGAAAATCCATCACTGTCGGAATCTCCCCCCGCCGTAAAAATTCCAAAGGTTCGCTCACTTGAGAGAATGGTCGAATCGGCTCCGCCCATCCCCACCCGAGCTTGGACAGTGTAGTAACCGCTGGGATTGAAAGTCGCCGCACAGCTCCACTCTGCCAGATAGGTGGGCTGCGCGGACTGAAGACTGGTGCTGGAAGAACTTTGATCGGTTTGTCCCTGCGCGGTCCGACGGGTCACCCCCTGGGCGGTCAAAAAGGAGCATTCGCCCCGCGCGTCATCACACGACACGTCTGTCACGCCTGCCTCTGTCCCAAGTAGTGTTTCGGTGCTGTTCGCCACAAACCATTTTTGGCTCGCAGCGTAAAGGGCGGACACCTGTGTCTCAGAAAATGCCGCCTCTGTGATGAATGGAAGCGCAACATCCCCTTCAAAAAATTCATCATCATAGCCCCATCCCATGCGCAGTTCCTCCGCAGAGGAAACCATGTTGCCGGTGAGAGAAACGCGATCCATTTCCGGCGTGTCTGGGTTTTGATCTACCTCTTGGCCATTTAAATAGATTTTGACATTGGTGCCGTCATACACCCCCACGACAAACTGCCATGTGTTGGTGGAAAAGTCGTGGATGCTTGCGGCGCGTTCGCCGTTGGCGGTCTTGACTCCGAAGAAGTAGGGATCTTTTTCGAGTCCGTAGTCAAAAAACGGATCACCGGCCGAAACCCAGTATGTGCGCGTCGTGTCGGATTCTCCTTTGATCAAAATCTTTTCATACGGCCCGCTGCCCCCCGCGGTCGGCCGACGGAGCCACATCCCCACCGTCAGCGCCTGTCCTGTCACATCAAAGTCTGCATCAGTCGAAGAGAAGTATTTGCTCATGCCATCGAACTGAAAGGCTGATAACTCCGCGCCCGTTGCCACAGGCGTGGTAGAAACGCTTGTTGAATCTGTCAGATCATTCCCCAACGGTCCGAGGTCTGTGACCGAACCACTCCAGTGTCCCAGGGTGTCAATCGTGTAGGGCAGGGTAAAAAGGCTCGGGGTAATCCGGCTGACAAACGCCGCTCCATCCGACTCGGTCAAAACCGCTCCACCGGTCGAGAGCCCCAGGGCGTTTTGGTCGACGGTGGAAACTATCCCGCCATCCGCTGCTATCAGTGAGGAAATGTCGGTATGTGCCCAGTCGTCGATCAGCGCATCGGCCGTTGTGTTCGAGAGAAAGGTGCTTGCCCCTGTGGAATACAGTAATTTGTTGCTGGTGGTAAAGCTCGCATCGACCGCAGCAGACACCTTCCCCACTTTGGTGCCCTGATCCACATTGAGGATATTCAGGCCCACGTTTGTGAGAATCAAGAGAAAGGTCTCTCCGCCAATCTCTGTCACGTCAAGGGCTCGAATGTCATTGCCGTTGATTGCCGGAGAAGAGGTGGTCGTGTAGGTGGGAGATGTGGAGAGGCTGTCATTGGCAAAATCCAACGTCACCACGCCACTATCCGTCCCGACGAAAATTCGGCCATTGAGCGCCGAAACCGTCGAGATGCCCGTGACTGCAAACGATTTCCAAAACGTGCGTTGCTCCGCGTCAAAGAGCAAGAGTCGATCCGTCGTGGCGAGAAGCAGTGTGCGCTGGGGAAATGTCGCAGCCCCACACCGATCATCCCCCCCGGATCGGGGATCGCCATCCCCATCGCCCATCTGATAATCGCAAACCGAATCCCCTGAATCATCTTTTGTCTCGGCGTACCAACTCGATCCAGAGGCGGTGCGCCAGGAAGAATCTCCTCCGTCCCGAAGGGTGTCGTAGAAAAACTGATCCACAATCCCACTTCCCAAGAGACTATCGCTGTCGAACGAAACCGCTGAACCCGAGGCCTCGACTATGCCCGTCTGGCAGATGCCACCATCACAGGTGTCAGCCGAGCAAATCGCAAACCCGCTTTCGAGGATGTCGATCGTGGTTTCGATTTCAGAAACCCCAGAAAATGTCACTTGGCGAGAGTCATCAATCACATTTTCGCTTTCGGCGGGACTCAGTATCTCTGGGGTGGAAAAGTCGGCATCCGGATACCGATCCGGTGGAGAGGATATCCCATCCGAATCCGCTCCCAGTGCGGAAAAAAGAGGCAAAAGGCTCCACAGCACCACCAAGCACAACGACAGCAGTCGCCGTGTCATGGGGGAGGAATTGGAGATATAATTTGCCGCTGTTTTTTTCATAGAAAGAAACAAAATCCAGAAATTGTACCAAAAAAAGAGGCAAAAAACAAGTCTTTTCTCTTGTAAAAGAAGCCGCACCAAGGAGAAGAGGAAGCCACTGACAAAGAAAATTTGACTTCCTGCCCCTCCTCCCGCGATAATAACCGCGTCCTAAACAGGCAAAATGATGAAAAAATCTGTTGGAATTTTGATCGCCGTAGCGGTTGTGTTGGGAGGGGTTCTTTCCTTCACGGATGTAGGAAAAAATCTCACGGCCAGCGTCTTTACCTCTCCTCCAAAAACGGTGACTCTGCAGACAAATAAAGGCGATATCACGATCCAACTTTTGCACAAGGAAGCCCCAACACTCAGCGAAAATTTTTGGCGGCTGGCAAAAGCCGAAAAGTATGACCGCACTATTTTCCATCGGGTAATCAAGGGATTCATTCTCCAGGGCGGCGACTTTGAGTTTTCCGATGGTACCGGCGGTATGTCTTTTCGGGGAGAATATTTGCCGGATGAAATTTCGCCCAATCTTTCCCATGTCCGGGGTGCTGTCTCGATGGCAAACAAGGGGCCTGACACCAATGGTTCGCAGTTTTTCATTGTACACCAAGATGCGACCTTTTTGGACGGACGACATTCGATCTTTGGACACGTGATCGAGGGAATGGATGTCGTAGACAAAATCGCCAACAGCAAAACGGACATGAACGACCGTCCACTTGAACGCATTATGATCAACCAGGTTTCTTTGGACTGAGGCAAAGATGGGCGTGAGACGGGAACGGAAACTGTAACACTTTTGGCGTCACTTCGTTTGTGTGTATGAATTCCCCCCATCTATGAGTTTTGGAAATCTTCAAAAACAACTCCTCGCGTTTCTTACCCAGGCAAGTACGTCGGCTGCCCCAGCAGAAAAGACCCGCATAAAAACCGAAGCCCTCTCGGCCTTTTCGGCACAAAAGACAACCACTCCCTTGTGGAGCCGCGCCTTTTTTTCGCGCTATTCCACCGCAACCGTTTCAGCCGTGCTCGGGCTTTTTGTGATCGGGGGTGGTCTCTTGATGTCTCTCCAGGGACGGACGACCGCGGGAGAAATCCGGCCACAATACGGTCCCGTAGAGATTCAACGCGGCGGAGAAACCCTTTTGGTAACCGAGCAAACCGATCTCCGAAAAGGCGACATTGTCCGAGTAGGAAACCGGGCTGCCGCCGAGCTGATTTTTCCCGACCGTTTTACCTCTCTGGCGCATGACCGCACGGAGGTAAAAATCCTGGCGCAAGATGCGCTGTTTCTGTCTTCGGGAAAACTCAAGAGTGACGTCCAACAATCGGGAGAAATCCTCACAGAACGCGGCCGAGTACGGCTTCAGCCGGGAGCAGACTTTGATCTGCAGGTTTCTGACAGCGGAGAAGCGCATATCCTCCTCCGCAAAAATCGGCTTTCAGTCGTCGACCTCTTTGACCGGGAAACGGTCCTCCGAGAGGGAGAAGAACTGCGCCTGCGGACCGACACGGCTCTCACAGACCAAGACATGCCCCGAGACCTCGAGCTCTCCACAACCCAGCTCCTCGCCATTGATGCCAAGCTGGTCATTGCCCGAACGAAACTTCTCAGTGGTATAGAAAATTTTGTCCGCCAAAAAGACACCGTCGGCTGGGAAGATGTCTCCTCTGCCGAAGAAACATTTCGGTCCATTGCCCAGGTCCTCAATGCCTCCAGAAATCTCACAATCATAAAACGAACAAACTCTGATCTTATAAAGAATAAAGAGATTTTTGCGATGGTGTCGCAAAAAACAAAAAACGCACAACTCTTGGCAGAAATCCAAGCACTGGAAACGCTTTTTCGGCTCACAAAAGAGAAACAGGATTGGTTTGCGTTTTCTCTTGCAGAAACTGGCATCCAGAGCTATGACCGATTTGTATTGCTCGATCGGGCATTTCAGTTGACCACCGCCCAAGAGCGCCGACTGGGAGAGGTCCTCAAGCAAGAATACGTATTGAGCTTTTATCGAAAAATCATGAACCCACCACTGAAGATGGATCAAGTTTTGGCCTTGGATGCCGCGCTGCAAACCCTTCCAAAAACAGAAATTACTCGTGAATTTTTGTTCCGGGTCAAGGCGCTGCTTGCACCAGATCTCGCTGAAATTTTGGCAGAAAAAATGGCCGTAGAGTTTGCTCTATAAAATCCCCTCAAACGCTTCTTCGAGGGAACACTGCGGTCGGTCGAAAAGAATTTTTCCGTCTTCTAGGCGGATGACGCGGGGGAGCGTTTCGGAGAGAAAAACAAAATCATGCGTCGAAAAAAGAATGGTCAGTCCCTCTTCTTCGTTGAGTTTTTTAAAAAGCCGTGCAATGCCGCGAGAGCTTCGGGGGTCCAAGTTCCCCGTGGCCTCATCCGCAATCAGAATCTTGGGGCGGTGTACGAGCGCTCGTGCGATGGCAGCCCGCTGTTTTTCGCCGCCTGACAGCTGATGAGGAAACGCATCGCGACGATCTTCAAGTCCCGTCAGGCGTAAAAGCTCCGGCACCCGGTGAGCAATCAAATGCTCTTCTCCGCAGACTTCCAGCGCAAAGGCAATATTCCCAAACACGGTTTTTTTGGGGAGGAGGCGAAAGTCTTGAAAAACAATGCCGATCTGTCGACGATATTTTTGGATGGAGTCCGGAGAGAGGGTTTCTAGAGCATAATCATCAAGCTTCACCGAACCGCGCGTCGCTCGTTTTTCTCCGATCAACAGCTGGAATACAGAAGATTTTCCCGCGCCAGAAACCCCCAAAATTGCAACCATTTCTCCTGGCACGACGGTAAAATTGAGGTCCTGGAGAATGGGCTGCCCGCCTGCGGAGAGGGAAACGGATTCGAGTTCAAGCATGGTTTGCCTTTTTTTTTTGATTGTGCCACAATTTTGCTGACGCAGGAAGTTTTCCTTTTCTTTTCTGACTTTTTATGATGCGAAAATTTATTCTTTTTCTTTGTGCCCTGTTTTTGGTTGGCGGAGGGCTGGCACAAGCACAACGGATCCCCACGCTTGAATTTTTTTACGGCGAAGAGTGCCCCCACTGCCACGAAGAGATGGAGTGGTTTCCGGAGATCCAGGAGATGTATCCAGATCTGCGAATTGAAAAATATGAAGTCTGGCATGATGCCCAAAACAAGGCCCTCTGGCGCGAACGATTGGCCGAGCTGGGTCACAAACCAATGGGCGTCCCCACCAACATTATTGGCGAGACGGTCATTGTCGGATTTGTCCCAGCAAAAATTCGAGACGCACTCGCCCGGCAGTACGGAGAGCCGGCACAAGAATGTGCTCCCGAAAACATTGGGAAAGAGCCGTGTGCCAATTCCTGGGAAAAATATCTGTCCTTTCCCTGGCCGCTGATGGCACTGACGCTGGGGCTGATTGACGGATTCAATCCCTGTGCGATGTGGTCTCTGTTTGTATTGCTTGGGTTTTTATTGGCACTCGAGAGCAAAAAAAAGCGCTGGATGATTGGCGGGGTGTTTATCGGGGTTTCGGGCCTGATTTATTTTGGGGCCCTGCTGACCTATTTGTTAGGATTCTCTGAAATTTCTGCGCTTGCCGCCGGAGGCGTCATGACCTGGATTTTCCGTGCGGTGGGAGCATTGGCCCTGGGGACGGGGGGAGTCGTCCTCTGGAGTGTGCGACGCGCACAGGTGGAGTGTCAGGTACGAAGCGGCGAGAGCCGAAAAAAGTTTTCGGAAAAATTACAGCAAATTTTGGAACGAAAAAATCTGTGGCTCGTCCTGCTGGGCGTCTCCGGCCTAGCCATCAGTGTCAATGCCGTAGAGCTGCTCTGCTCCTTTGCTATCCCGACCACCTTTACGGCCAGTCTCGTCTCGGCCAATCTGGGCTGGACCGAAAAAATAGCCGCGCTGGTTTTGTACGATATCATGTACATTTTGGATGACCTCGTGGTATTTTTAATTGCGATGTGGACGTTTTCGCTCAAAGTCTTTTCCCCTCGTCTTGTGCAAATTTCTCACTTGATTGGGGGCATCTTGCTTTTCTTGATCGGGCTCGCCCTCCTGTTTGACCCCGGCATGATGACCCGGATCCTGGGATAATCCCGGGAGAAAATTTTTCTGGAAAAAGAGTTGCAAGGGCTTTGCACTTTTGCTACGTTCCGCCCGACATGGAAAATTTCTCCACACGCGCGCAAGTCGCTTTTGCTGATCGGGGCTGGCGATTTACCGCCGGAACCCGCAACCTCGCCCGTGTCCTGGAAGAAACCGATGTCCCACTCCCCGTCAGAGACATATCTGCCGCCCTCGAAGACGCCGGACGAGGAATCGACACTGCGACCGTGTATCGCCTTTTGGAGCGCTTTTTGGAAACCCGGCTGATCCATCGGGTTGCGGGCGGATTCTTTCCGTGTGCCAATCCAGAAAATGGCAGCGATTCCCATCATTTTCTTGTCTGTGAAAAGTGTGCCCGGGCTGAAGAAATTTTCCTGGACTACAAGGATTCAATCTCCAAGCAGCTCGAAAAAGAAAAGGGATTTCTCCTCCGAGAGGTTGATTTGACCTTTTTTGGTGCCTGCAAGCACTGCCGATAAAAACGGAAAACCACAGAACGAAGACAAGATTGACTTTGTTTGTTTTTTTCGTAGACTTCCGATCGAAGACTTTTCTCTTCGCATGCTGAAACAGATATTCTCCTGGTGGATAGATTTAGCAAGAAACTTGCTTCTGGGGCGCCTCGCCTCGGGGGAGAATGTGTATACGGCCGCGGCGGAGAAAAGGACTCTTTGTCCTTTAACCATTCTGAACCATGGAAATCTTGACCCTGATTGTGGGGGGCGTCGCCCTCCTGGTAGGTGCGGGCGTAACGACGATCATTACTCGGCCTCGTTCTCGCCTGATCGAGGAAACTGCTCGTCGTGAAGCCGAACGCCTGCGCAAAGATGCCGAACGCGACGGGGAACGTATTTTGACGGATGCTCGCAAGCACGGGGAACAGCTGCGGGAAAATATTCGTCGTGAGGAGCAGCAGATGCGTGATCGCATGCAAAAACTCCAAACCCAGGCCGATGAACGAGCCGCAAAGCGCGAAGAAGTGCTGGAACAAAAAATTGAAAAAAGTGAAGCCGCCCGAGAACAGTATTTGCAAAGCAAAAAAGAAGCCGATGCCGAAAAAGAAGAGCTCGCCAAGGCGCTCGATGTCCAAAACACCGAACTCGAACGACTGGGCAAACTTACCAAAAAAGAGGCAGAGGAAGAGCTTCTGGAGCGCATGGAAAAGGAAACCGCCCCCAAGCTGGCCAAGACATTGGAGCGAAAAGTAGACCTCATGCGAAAAAATGCAGACGAACAGGCCTCTGAAATTATTGTCGAATCGATTCAGCGGTATGCCTCTAGCGTGGCGAGCGAATCGACCATTACCACGGTCAAAATTGAATCCGACACGCTGAAGGGGAAGATCATTGGTCGCGAGGGCCGCAACATCAACGCTTTTGAAATGCTCACTGGCGTAGACGTCATCATCGATGACACCCCCGGGACAATTACGATTTCATCCTTTGACATGTTTCGCCGGTACGTGGCCAAGGTCGCGCTGGAGGAACTCTTGAAAGACGGACGCATCCATCCCTCAAAAATTGAAGAACACGTCAAAAAAGCACAGGATCGTGCGGAAAAGCTCATCCTGGAGTTGGGGCAAAAGGCCGCACAGGAATTGGGCGTCTCTGGCTTCCCAGAGGCGATTTTGAAACTCGTGGGGCGGTTACGGTTCCGCACCTCATACGGCCAAAACGTGCTGAACCATTCTATTGAAGTCGCCTACTTGGCCGAAGCCATCGCCCGCGAGCTCCCCGGCGCAGATCCTGAAGTCTGCAAAAAAGCGGGGCTTATCCACGATATCGGGAAAGCTGTCAGCCACGAGGTAGAGGGAGGCCATGCGGTGATTGGTAAAGAAATTCTCGAGAAATTTGGCGTGGACAAAAAGGTGATTGCCGCGATGCAGTCACACCACGAGGACTTCCCGTATGAGTCGATTGAAGCGAGAATTCTGCAAGCCGCTGACGCCATCAGTGCCTCGCGCCCTGGAGCACGAAAAGAAACCCTGGAAAAATACATCCGCCGCCTCAAGGAACTCGAAGCCATTGCTGGCTCATTCCCGGGCGTAGAAAAAGTATTTGCGATTCAGGCGGGACGCGAGGTTCGTGTGTTTGTGAATGCTGCCGAGATGGACGATCTGGCCGCGGAGAAGCTGTCGTTTGAATGTGCCAGAAAAATTGAAGAGTCCTGCGAGTACCCTGGGGAAGTTCGAGTGGCGGTTTTCCGCGAAAGCCGCTTTGAAAACGTCGCAAAATAGTTTTTGCGAAGGAGTTGAATTTTAAAAAAACTCAAGACCGGTCTCGGGGGAGACCGGTCTTTGCTCTGAATTTCATCCGCCAGATGGGAGCTTTTTCAAGAAGTTTTTGTCGCTCCCAGTGCGTGGGAATGCCATGGACGGAGGTGTGAAATTTTTCGATCTGGTCAAACGGCGACTCCTGCACGACCTCGAGCGTTTCATGAAAAAGGGATTCCTGGTCTGTTTGAAAAACGAATTCTGTCGACTCCGGAAGCCATTCGGAAAGCTTTTGCAAAAATGTCGCATTTACAAATCGCCGTTTTTTGTGCTTCTCTTTGAACCAGGGATCGGGGAAGTTAATAAAAATCTGTTTAATCGTTGCCCCTTGCTTCAAACACGGCTCGAGAATTGCGCGAAAATTGCGCCCGGCGTCCCCGTCAAATACGGCAACATTGGAATCATCGGCAAACTTCTGCCGCAGCGCTTCCGCCAGCGGCCGCCGGATCTCGAAGAGGAGAAAATTGTGGTCGGGAAATTTGGCCAAAAGCTCCGCCGCAAACTCCCCCTTGCACGCCCCCACGTCGACGAACATCGGACGATCATTCCCAAATCCCTCGAAGGAATGTTCGGTCAGGATCGACAGGGGATTGACGTGATTACGGACACGTTTGGCCATCGGGGCAGAGTGTACTCAACTCTTTTTTGGGCGCAACCCGTTGGGGATTTGGGGATTTTTTAATTAGGAGTGATCCGCATCATAAATTTCTTTCCAGGCATCTTCTGTGATTCCATATTTTCCCAAAACCAACCAAAATTCATCAATTGCTTTTTTCCCCAAATTTCGAGTTCTCCGATAATTATACGGTGACAGCGTGGAAAATAAATTTTTTAACGTCGCCCCATCTTGATCTCGATAAGAAATTGTGCCATAAAAGGTTCCGATTAAGTGCTTTTTTAGTCGGCTTTGAATCCCCTTTTTTTTAGGATCTCCTTTTGGCTCAAAAAAACGATCGATTAGTTCATTGAGTGTTACTCCCGTTAAAACTGTTTCCTTCATTCCCGTATTTTTCTTTTCATTCTGCAGTGCTTGAGTCTTTTTGGTCGTTTTCTTTGTTTTTTTAATTATTTCTTCTGTAATACTTTCCCAATATTGCTCCTTTAGTTCTGACAGTTCGGATTGCGCCTGAGAAAGAACTCCCTCCAATCTTTCGATTTTTAAAATGATGGAGTTTTTTTCTGAATTATTCATGTTTTCAAATAAAACAATGTTTTTATAAGTTGTTTTTTCTGATTTGTCAATTTTTTTGACTCCGCCCCAAAAGCTTTCTCTGCAAAAAATATCAGGGAGACCCGTACGAAAAAAGGGGATCCTGCCTTAAAGCGGAAACAACTTATTTCCCCTGCGCTGTTTGATATATTTCGTCCCAATCTTTTAGGGAAATCCCATGTTTTCGAAAGGCGCGAAAAAGGAATCGTTCCGCGGTGGGGCCAAGCCCGGATACCTCCTCATGAGGGTCAAACTTTTCAAAAAATTCTCGAACCGTTGTAAAGTTATATCGCTGCGGCAACTTCCAGAGTTTGTTTTTTTGTTGATCTATGGGGAGGCCCGCTTGCTGTAAAAAAGAAAAAAAGTTCTTCGCAAAAACCGACTCTTTCTTTTCTTGGGAGGGAAACGGCTCTGTGACAAAATGACCAAACGCGAGCCCCTCGACTCGAGAAATCTTTTCTCTGAGTTGCTGTACGCACTGAGAAATTTTCTTGCTTGCCTCAAGGGTTTCCGCCGATCCCGCCTGCGCGTTGGCCTGTGCCTGTTCATAGATTTGCTGCCAAGTGCGCTCGGTGATACCGGCCGGGGAGAGCATCGCCCAAAAAAGAGCCTTCATTTTTTCCCCCATCTGTCTTTTATTCTCCGTGAAGTCCCCCGGCAGACTGCTTTCGAAAAGTTCTCGAAACGTAGAAGCTCCCGACTGCCTCAGCCCATTCTTGAGGCGGGTAATGCTTGATTCTGATTCCTTGGGAAGATATTTTTCCACCGCCTCCCCCATGTCCAAGTCCAGTATTTTTTCTGGAAGCCCTTCGGGTGAATTTTCTGTGTTTTTTGGAGAAATCTCTGCAGACGAAAACGGCAAAAGCGGCAACCCGTGTGATTTCATTATTTCCTGAATATCGTTCATCTTTTTGGGTCCCAATCCCTGCTGCGCCCCAAAAAAGGCTTTCCCCTTTTGGGCGACATCCCCCAGCGTCCAGAGTCCCTGACTTCGAAAAAAATCCAGCGCTTTTTTGGAAAATCCCGCTTGCTCGATGGGCATGTTTCTTGCTCGCTCCTGCTGAAGAGTTTCCTCCACCTGCTGTGGATATTTTTCTTGCAGTTTTTTTAGTTGCAAAAGACCTTCTTGTAGAGAGAAAAGAACCTGATTCAGGTTCCCTGCCTCGGTCGCCATTTTTCTAATTATTCTTTCTTTTCCCATGATTTTTTCTTTTATCAACATACTTTTACAACCACGGCCTAGACATGTCAAATCTTTTGACTCCGCCCCAAAAGCTCGTAGGATAAAGACGCCATGATTCTCCTGCGAAAACGACACCACGGACGCCGCCCTTCTGGCAAGGGGCGCATGGAGATCTGAAATCGAACGCTTCCTGTTTTTTGAAAATCGCTTCTCTCTTTTAACTTCTCTCAAAATGTCTTCTCCCCAACACATCCCGTTCCTCGAAAAACAAGATTCGGAAATCGCTGCCGCCATCCGTGGCGAAGAACATCGCGAGTCCGAAGGCCTCGAGCTCATCCCGAGTGAAAATTATGTGTCCAAGGCCGTGCTGGAAGCTGATGGATCCGTCTTCACCAACAAATATTCTGAGGGCTACCCCGGACGTCGATACTACGGCGGCCAGGATTTCACCGACATCGTCGAGCTCCTCGCCGTAGAACGGGCCTGTAAGCTCTTCAATTGCCAGTACGCGAACGTCCAACCGCTCTCGGGGGCCCCGGCCAATGTCGCCATGTATTTCGCCCTCTGTGAGCCAGGAGAAACGATCCTGGGCATGGACCTGAGCCACGGCGGGCATCTCACTCACGGACATCCGGTGACGCATCTTTCGCATGTGTTCAATTTCGTCCGATACAAAATGAAAGACCCTGACACCGGGGAAATTGATTTCGACGAGCTCCGAGAAACGGCACTGCGCGAGAAGCCGAAAGTCATTCTGGCGGGATTTTCGGCGTATTCGAGAAATCTGGATTATTCAAAATTTGTCGAGATCGCGCAGGAGGTCGGTGCCATCACGGTGGCGGACATGGCCCACGTGGCCGGGCTGATTGCGGGCAAGGCCATCCCCAGCCCCTTCGACGCGGGATTTGATGTCATCACCACCACCACACACAAAACGCTCCGCGGTCCCCGGGGGGGAATGATCCTGACTCGTGAGAGCGAGGAGATTGCGAAAAAAATTAATAAATCTGTCTTCCCGGGACTGCAGGGCGGTCCGCACATGCACCTGATCGCGGCCAAGGCTGTGGCCTTTGGCGAGGCGCTGCAACCGAACTTTCGAAAATACGCGCAGCAGATATTGAAAAACGCAAAAGCCATGGAGGCAGTTTTCAAAAAAAACGACATTCGTCTGCTCGGTGGCGGCACGGACAATCATCTCCTCCTGGCCGATGTGTACGGCTCGCTGGGCGTGACGGGCAAGGAGGCTCAGACCGCCCTGGATGAAGTGGGGATCACGCTCAACATGAACACCATCGCCGACGATCCGCGCAAACCACTGGATCCCTCCGGCATTCGATTTGGCACGCCCGCCATCACCACGCGAGGATTTACGGAAAAAGAGTCCGCCCGTGTGGCGGAACTCATGGTCGAGGTGCTCAGAGATCACACAAATGAGGATCTCAAAAAACGCATCCGCGAGGAAATCCGCGAGCTCTGCCTGGCGCATCCCATCCCGGAGTCGTTTGTGTGAGTGGCCAATCCACAAGCCCTGCCTAAAAAAGGTTTGTTTTGGGGCTTGTGTTTCCCAAAAAGTTCTGGTACAATGACCAGATTTCTTTTTTGGAAACTTATGAAATTGCTCGCACACCGCCCCGACCGACCAGAGAAATGCTGGCTGTACACCACCGCTGATACCCCCAAGCAGGGACTTGATGATGAATCTGGCGAGCGAATGAAAAAGGAGGAAATTCGGGAGGACCTGAATGCCGACCTGGAGAAAACGCTCAATTTTTTGGATAAGCGCATGGACGAACGCGCTGATTTTCAAAACGCCGATCGAGAGGCGTTGCAAGCCATTGACGGTTTGGTCGATCACGAAAGCGACATGACCCGCCGGTACGCCAAAGTGGCATTTGAAAAACAAAAAGACCTCCTCCAAAAGTTTTTTGGCGGTCGAGATTTCAATCCGAATGACGAAACCGGCGAGCTTTTTTACGAGCTCAACCGAGAATTTCAAGAAATCGTCAGCGAGGCAAACAACGCGCAGCTCAAAAAGAAAGTCGAGCTGTTGGACGAAATTGCCAGAGAAGCGGGAGAGCTCTCCGAAAAAATCGAAACCCAAGAAGAACGCCGTACGCTCCATGTGACAGGGACGGACGGAAAAGAAATTTTGATCCCCGAGGGACTCGCCGACGACGGCGAACTTAACACACAAAAGGTAACACCACACAAAAACATCGTGGATGCGTACGAAGCAACCGTGGAGGGAAAGAAGGTCGTATTTTACAAAGTCAACGATGGCTACACCACAGAAGTGCCAAAAAATTTGCAGTACCGCGAGTCTGTATCTCTCGACAACGCACAGATCAATTTTCTCACAAACGACAACGGAGAAATTGTTTCCGATGACGCCCCAAAAAGCACGGTCGGAAAAACAACCGTCTGGGAAAAAGCCGGCGTCTTTCTCTGGAAAGAAAAAGGCTCCTGGAAAGGATCAAAAGAAAAACCCACGGCTGATTATTTTCTCGCGCAAGAACTGGCTGAATGGAAATCAAAAAAAACCGCACCCGCGGCTCCCACCAGCTTGAACGAAACGGAAAAGGCCGAGTGGAATGAGTCGGTAAAAATTCTTAGCAATCTGGACCTCGACGGTCTCCGCCAGTACGGAATTCTTTCTGCTGGTGCCGAGACGCTGGGCGATTTTAATCTGTACGAACTGAATGCGGCCGGCACAGGATTTGTGGCGATCGAAAAATACCAGGCCGCCCTGGGATTCAACAATTCAGAAATTGAGGGATACAAAAAAGAAGACATCGCCTCCGGGCGCGTGGACGAGAAAACAAAGGAAATCGACAATCGAATTAAAGCGAAACAAAAAGAGCCCGTTTCCAACGACAAGCCGGATAAAACAAAATCCTTCGAGCAGGCAAAAACAGAGGTCTGGGCGGAGGTGGAACGCGCCGACGTGGAAAACAAACACGCAGCGCTCGTCGAAGCCGCCACAAAAAGCCTCGACGATCTCCCCTCCCTTGCCAATGACTACTCAAATGTCGACGAGCTTCGCCAAAAAATAAACGCCGCCGAAGGTTCTCTCGATGCGCTGGAAGGCTTTGAATCTGCGCTCAACTCCAAACACAAAGATCCCAAAAAAAACATCGACGACACCGCCCTTAAGACCGCACGAGAAAATCTGCAGATCGGTGAGTGGGGGCGGAAGGGCTGGGAAAACCCACGAGAAAAGGTTCTGTCTGGAGAAAAAAACATTGTCTTTCAGATCAAAGATCTAAAAAATCTCCCCACGAAAGGAAATTTCCCCAATGAAAATAATTCATATTTCAAGTATGAGGTTGAAGGAAAAACATTCCGGTTTTATTCAAACGATCGCGCGTTTGACGGGAAAAAAATGATGTCTCGGCAGGAAGCGCTTGATCAAATTAATTTTTCGAAAAATTCTGTCGACGCAGGCACTCCCGAAAAAAATGCTAAATCCGTGGAGGGGGTGAACCTAAAAATTGATAAAAGATTTGTCAAAAGTGTAAGCATCGACCGCAACTCGGGCCATGAAGAGAAAGGAAAGAAATATCATTCCTACAAAATAAAAATTTCTGAAAATTCTTACGAGTACATACATGTTAGTGATCAAGGGGGGCTTTCTCCTCGTGACGAAAATAAAGATTTTACCATTGAAAATGGGATAATCACCCTCAAGCCACAGCTTCGATTTAATAAAATATGGGATGAGGTAATTTATGCTACTGAGGGACTCGACATCGGTAGCTCTAACTGGGATGACATAAAAGACGTTTCGAAGAAAATCCTGGAGGAGGCCATCCATTCTTTTGAAAAACGACAAAAAGAACATCCAAATGAAACGAAAGCGGATAGTTACAAAGAGATCAAGTATGAGATTAACTCCTCTGTAAAAGACCTTGGGCTTTATGATTTTCTTGATCTCGTTCGCTGGTCGGACACAGAAAAAGGAAAAGAGTTTCAAAGGCTACCAGTAATAAAAACCCTCAAAGAATATGTGAATCATCTCGCGGGCACCAAAAATCTTGATTATTCCTAAACATGAATTCTCCCCAAAAAGATCGGCTTCGCGCACTGCTCCTGCAGTTTCAAAAAGACCTGCAGGAGATCCAAAAAGACTTCGAGCAAAAAATGAACGCCGCGGTCAAAAAAAGTCTCAAAAAGGCTGAAACGCTTCTGGACAAAGAAAATACGCAAAAACTCGCGGATCTCGAGTCAGGATTTGATGGCGCGTACGAAGACAAAAATTAGTACCGCGCCAGATGAGCAAAGGCTTTGTTGGCCTGGGCGATTTTGTGGACTTCTTCTTTTTTGTTGTACGCAAACCCCGTTTCTTTCGACGCATCCAGGATTTCCCCCGCGAGCCGTTTGTACATGGGCTGCCCTTTTTTGCTCCGGGCACCAGCGAGAATCCAACGAATGGGGAGTGTCTCCTGTCGTTTGGGCGTGACCTCCACGGGAATCTGGTAGATCGCCCCTCCCACACGACGCGGGCGCACCTCCATGGTGGGGCTGGCGTTTTGGAGCGCTTTTTCAAACGTCTTGAGCGGATCCTCCTCGCCACGGGCGTGGAGCTCGGCAAACATGTCTTTGAGAATTTTGCGGGCAATGGTTTTTTTGCCACACCGCATGAGATTGTTTACGAGTCGTGATTGAATGGGATCCTGCGCTGAAAAGGGATTTTCAAATTTTTCCGCCTTTTTTTTGGCTGGTTTTTTTGCCGCTTCGGCGGCAGGCGCTTGATCTTGTTTTTCCGCCTTTTGGGCGGTGCTGACGTTGTCTGCTGAATTTTCTGAGGCGGCTTTCCCGCTCTGCGGGACTACTTTTGTGTCGTCTGCCATGAGAAAGAAAAAATTAAGATTTCGGTTTTTTGGCGCCGTAACGAGAGCGGCTCTGCTTGCGATCCGTGACGCCCTCTGCGTCGAGCGTGCCCCGGACAATGTGATATCGCACTCCAACCAGGTCTTTGACGCGTCCCCCGCGCACCAGGACCACGGAGTGCTCCTGCAGGTTGTGTCCCTCCCCCATGATGTAGGCGTTGACTTCTTGCCCATTTGTCAGGCGCACCCGCGCAATTTTCCGCAGCGCCGAGTTTGGCTTTTTGGGCGTCATCGTCGAAACCTTGATACAAACGCCTCGTCTTTGGGGAGAGGCGAGTTTTCGGGTCGTGTTTTTGAGCGTGTTGTGCACGATGTTTACCGCCGGCGATTTTGATTTTTTGCGTCGGTGGCTCCGAGGATTGCGAACGAGTTGGTTGATCGTGGGCATGGGGGAAAACTATTTTTTAAGAAGCGGTGGTTTTTTCTTTGGCCGCTTTTTCGGCTTCCTGCAGGGCTTTGTAGCCAGTCCCCGCCGGAATAAGCCGGCCGATGATAACGTTTTCTTTGAGTCCGTCAAGCGTATCTCGTCGTCGCTCCACCGCGGCATTGACCAGCACGCGGACGGTTTCCTGAAACGAGGCCGCACTCAGCCAGGAGTCGGTCCAGAGCGAAATGCGCGTCAGCCCGAGCAAAAGTCGCTCTGCACGAATGGGGCGTTTTTTCTTTTTCTTGAGTGCGTCATTTTCTTTGACATACTCGATATAATCACGGACTTCTCCCGCAAGCCATCGGGAATCCCCCGGATCAATGGCACGGACCTTGGAAGCCATTTGCTTGACGATAATTTCAATGTGCTTTTCGGAAATGTCCTGTCCCTGTGAGGCATAAATGCCCTGCACTTCGTACAGAATGTATTCTTGGACACGCTCCACGCTGGTGAGCTCCATCAGTTTTCGCAAATCCAAATGACCAATGGTCAGTGGGGTCCCTTTTTCGACCACGTCTCCGCTTTTTACTTTGGTCGTGATACGCGTGGGGATGGCGTAAGTTTTTTTGGCCGCCTCTCCCTCGCGAATGATAATTTCACTGTTGTCGGCTGAAAGAACTTTTCCGGCACAGCGTGACTTGACCGTTGCTTTGTCCTCGGTAGACCGGGCAATAATTTGTTTTTCTTTGATGGTGTCTCCCTTTTTGACACTGGGTTCAAAGTTGTATCCCAGGTGATGCACTACTTCCTCTGGCGCTTCTGCCTGAATGATAATTTTGGTATCATTTTTTCCTTTTTTGATCGAAACTTTCCCAGAAATTTCCGCCAATTCGGCAGGCGTGGAGGGCGACCGTGCCTCAAAGAGCTCTTCTACGCGGGTCAGCCCCTGGGTCATGGACATCCCCTCGGTGGCGATTCCTCCCATGTGAAATGTCCGCATGGTCAGCTGCGTTCCCGGCTCTCCGATGGACTGGGCGGCAATAATCCCCACGGGAGTGCCCATTTCGACGGGTTTGTTGTCTCCCAAATTATAGCCGTAGCAGCTCTGACAAACTCCATCGCTCGTGCGACAAAACATAACCGATCGGATAATTACTGATTCTATTTGTTCTTCGTTGAGAAGCTGGAGCTCTTTGTGTTCCAGCAGCGTTCCCTTCTTGAGAAGGGTCTTGGTTCCTTTTTTTACCGGCTCCTGAAGCAGGCGGCCGTACACCCGTTTTTCAAAATCCATGCCCAGTTCCGCAGAATTGAGGCGCGTGACTTCTTTGCCGCGGGTCGTCCCACAGTCCTGTTCTCGTACCACCACATCCTGTACCGAGTCCACCAATCGACGCGTCAGATAGCCGGCTTCCGCGGTTTTGAGCGCGGTGTCGGATTTTCCCTTGCGTCCTCCGTGCGTGGCGTTGAAGTATTCGAGAATAGAAAACCCACGCTTGAGGTTCGAACGAATAGGAAGCTCGATCGTGCGCCCAGATGGGCTCGAGACGAGTCCCTTCATGCCAGAAATCTGGGTGACCTGTCCCCAGTTTCCGCGAGCCCCGGAGTTGATCTGGTAAAAAATGTCATTTTCTGGACCATAGTTTTGGATCATCTCGTCCGTAATTTCTGTTTTGACGCGGGACCAGATTTTGATCGTGTTGTTGTACCGTTCTTCGTCGGTGATCAGGCCGTGGCGGTATTGTGAATTGATGCGGTTTACGATTTCGTTGGCGTCTTCAATGATTTTTTCTCGAGAGGCTGGCTCAATAAAATCAAAAACGGAGATGGAGATCCCGGATTTCGTCGCGTAGAGAAATCCCAAGTCCTTGATCGCATCCGCCATTTTTGCTGTCGCGTCTTTGCCCAGCTGCGAATAACAGTCTGCTAAAATTTTACTGAGATCTTTTTTGCCAAAAGACTGGTTTTGGTAGCCCAATTCGTTGGGGACCACGCGGTTGAAAATCAAGCGTCCCACAGAAGTTTCCAGCAGGCCCCAGTCTTCGCTGCGAACCTGTATCTTTGCCTGAAGATGTATCTGCTCGGCTTCGTAGGCCATGATGGCAGCTTTTTCTGAGGGAAATGCCTTGCCGGCTCCCGGCTTGTTTTCAAAAAGCTGTGTCAAAAAGTAACATCCCAGCACCATATCCTGTGAGGGATTGATGATTGGATCGCCCGAAGAAGGCTTGAGAAGATTTTTGGCCGACACCATGATCTCTCGCGCTTCGGTTTGTGCCTTTTCTGACAGCGGCAAATACACCGCCATCTGATCTCCGTCAAAGTCGGCATTGTAGGCAGCACAGACGAGCGGATGGAGACGAATGGCCTTCCCTTCCACGAGACGAGGACGAAATGCCTGAATCCCCAGTCGGTGCAGGGTGGGTGCACGATTGAGAAGAACATATTTTCCCTTGATGACTTCATCCAGAATATCCCAGACCACTTTTTCCCCGTCACGAATAAGTTTTTCGCCGGTCTTCACGTTGTAGGCAAGTTCAAACTCAATGAGCTTGGAGATGACAAAAGGCTTAAAGAGTTCGAGTGTAATTTTTTTCGGAAGTCCGCATTCATCCAGGCGCAAGTCCGGACCCACCGCAATCACAGATCGTCCAGAATAATCGACGCGTTTTCCCAAAAGGTTTTGGCGAAAGCGCCCCTGTTTTCCCTTCAGCATATCCGACAGCGATTTTAGCTTTCGGCGCTGAACATAGTTCATGCCTGAGCGGGTACTGCGGGAAGAATTGGAGATCAAAATGTCAACCGCTTCCTGCAGCATGCGTTTTTCGTTGCGGCAGATAATTTCTGGTGCTCCCAGCTGAATGAGTTTTTTGAGGCGTGCATTGCGGTTGATCACGCGGCGATAGAGATCATTTAGGTCGGAGGTCGCAAAACGCCCTCCATCCAGCTGCACCATGGGGCGCAGATCTGGAGAAATCACAGGGATGACTGTGAGAATCATCCACTCCGGGCGGATTTTGTTTCGCTGAAATGAGCTCACGAGTTTGAGCCGTTTGATCGCCTTTTTTTGTTTTTGTCCGGAGGAGTTTCGGATCTCTTCTTCGAGCTCTTTTCCGAGCTTGGGGAGGTCTATTTTTTGAACAATTTCTCGTACGGCATCGGCTCCGATCCCCGCGCGGAAAATATGCCCAAATTTCATCGAGGTATTTCGGTATTTGAGCTCTGGAAGAACCTCTCCCACTGAGATGGACTTGAGCTCTTCTTTCGCTTCTTTGAAATTTGTGTTTACTTCTTCGAGTTTCCCAACAAGGCTTTCTTCCAGTTTTTTGAGGTCTGCCTCTTTCATGTCGCCTTTTTTGACGGCATTTTTGGCAGCTTTGAGACTCTGGTCATTTTCCTCCTTCGTTTTGTCCAGCACTTTTTTGTATTCTTGTTCGAGTTTCTCAATTTCCTCTTCCTTGGCTTTTTCGTCCACATCCACTACGACATACGCAGCAAAATACACAACCAATTCCAGTTTTTTGACGGGGAGGTTTAAAAGGAGCCCAATCTTTGATGGCGTGGAAGCCAAAAACCAGGGATGGGTCACCGGGACGGCAAGTTTGATATGCCCCATCCGTTCACGTCGAACGGAAGAACGGGTTACTTCTACGCCACATTTTTCACAAACAATGCCCTTGTATCGAATGCGTTTATATTTTCCGCACGCACACTCCCAGTTTTTCACCGGTCCAAAAATCTTTTCACAAAAAAGACCGTCTGGTTCCGGTTTTTGGGTGCGATAATTAATCGTTTCGGGTTTTGTGATTTCTCCGTGTGACCAACTCAGGATGTCTTCAGGAGAGGCAATGGATATCGAAATCGAGTCAAAGAGTGCTTGAGGGACACTGGTTCTCTTGACTTCATTATTCATGAGAAGGAGAAAAAAAAGCAGGAAATGAGGGATTTGGACACAGAGAAAAGAGTTTCCCAGCCCAAAAGCCACGCGATTGTATGAATTTTCCAAAAAGGGTCAAGCTGTTTTTTCTATTTTTTTCTTTCTTCACAAATCCACTTCTTTCTAGAGAAAAAAGAAAAAGAATAACTTAGTCATTCGTAGAGAAAAAAAGCGAGAAACGAAGCATTCTTCTTGGGGGATGTTTTTGCAATGATATTGAGAAAAAAAAGAAAGAAGACCAAGAAATGAACTATAAAATTACTGATCAAAACTCCTGCTTTTTAGGGAAAGGGAAAAGAATGATTTTGCAATACCGTGATTTTTTTTCTTTAAAACCCAAGAAAAATGTGGAAAACTCCTTTCTCTTTTGTGGAAAGGGAGGGGGGATGGGTGTGCAATTTTTTTTATTCCTCTCTTGTCGCAAAAACAAAAAAAAGAAAAAGGAATGTTTTTGGTGCAAACTATTTCCACACCGTGTTTGGGGCTATGAGCGAATCCGGTGGAATCATGCGGCCGGGTAAAATTTTGACCCCACTGCCAATTTGCGAATTTTTTCCCACAATCGCGCCGAGTTTTTGTCGCCCGGAGTCGAGGAGTTCTTCTTTCACTTTTACTTTTATGTTTTGCTGATCGAGTCGCAAATTGGTCGTACAGGAAAAAGCGCCAAAGTTTCCCCCCTCATCCACTACGGAATCTCCCACATACGAAATGTGCGTCGAAACATTTGGCGCGAGGAAACTGCGAGCAATTTCGGAGTTGAATCCGATCACACAATCCCTGCCCACGATGGAATTTCTTACCAGGGATCCCGTGCCGATTACCGCGTTTTCTCCGAGAAAACAGGGCCCCACAATGACGGCATTGTCGGTAATTTTTGCGCCAGCCGAGAGATAAATTTTTTCCCCGCGCAAGCGCGCCGTGTCGGCGACCTCCGCTTCCGGGTGAATGAAGGCTTCATTCGGTAGCTGCCCAAGCCAGAACTCGGTCATTTCCAGGACGTGGTGTGGGTATTTGATCGCACACCAGGGACCATCGTAGGCGACGGCGGTGAAATTTTTCTCCTCAAACAGTGTCTGTAGCGATCGCTCGTACGCGTCAGAGTGTTTGAAATCCTGGGCAGAAAGATGTTTTTGCAACATCTTTGCATCACAGAAAAAATGCGCCACGATCGTCACCAGATCGGAGGGCTCATTTCCCTCTCCTGGCTTCTCGACTATTTTTTCGATCTTTTTGCCATCGGTTTGCAGATAGCCCCCGGGAAAATAGGTTTGTACTTTTTTGGCCAAAATCGAACCGTCAGCGGCTCGCCCCTCGAAAACCATTGTTTCATACACCGCGGGATCGATTGCGTCGTTGCCTCCCAACAAAAAAACTTCGCCCTCGCCGGCCGCCTCCAGTCCCGCCATCACGCCGCCGGCCATACCATCTTCGGGGTTTTTTTGCTGGACGACCTGGGCGGGGAAGTTGTACTGTTTCAAAATATTTTCAACTCGTTCTTGGTTGTGTGGCCCGGCCACGACGATGAAGTTTTCCAATCCGCCCTCGGTGGCGTTTTTGAGCAACTTCACGATCAGGGGCTCTCCACAAAATTCGAGAAAATTTTTATCTCCCAGCGGTTCCATCCGGGTGCTGCGGCCGGCAGCGAGAAAAATCGTTTTCATATTTTTTCAATCTTGAAGCCGGCCTCGTCGCCAGCGTCGGAGAAATCAATACGGCAATTTTGTAAATGGCGCAAGGTCTGGGGGGACAAAAACAGCTTCACCCCTTCGGTCTCGACCACAGCATCGCCCGCTTCGGGGTGATCCAAAAAATCAAGGTGGTACGTCACTTCTTCACTCCCCGGGGGGAAAAGAGCTTCGAGTTTGAACCCTGCCCCTTCTTGCCCGGCTTCTTTTTGAAACTGCCGAACTTTTTCTGCAGCAACCTTGGTCAAAAAGGGATCTTTTTTTGGGGCAAACACATTCAAATCCTCCGCGGCTTCATTGAGGTCCTGCAAAATCTTTTGGAGCTCCGCATCGCCCATCCCGTGGCCGCGGACGCCATCAGCCAGTCGCTCAAAATTGCCGATCATGCAGCCGGCGCAGTGCAGGCCGTGCGCGAGCAAAATTTCCTGTGCCTCGGGCATTGTTTCCAAAATCTCGGCAACGGTTTCCCCCCCATCAAACTTTTTTTTCGGGCTTGTCATCGGCCGGATTTTAGGGGAAAATGCGCGCGATGAAAAACGAATTTGATGTTCAATACCAGCAGATTCTTCAGGAGATTTTGAAAACCGGATTTGCCGAGGAAAACAAACGCACCGGACACGTGTGCAAATCGCTCCCCGGAAAGGCGATGCAGTTTGATCTGGCGAAGGGATTTCCCCTGCTGACCCTGCGGAAAATTCCACTGAAAGTCTTCATCGCAGAGCAGATTTGGTTTCTGATGGGCAATAAAAACCTGCGATTCCTCCAGGCATTTACCAAGATTTGGGATGACTTTGCCGAAGCCAACAACTGCGTCGAGTCGGCGTATGGGTACCGTTGGCGCAAACATTTCGGGCGTGACCAGATTGGCGGCTTGGTCAAATTACTCGAAAAAGATCCCAGCTCCCGCCACGGCGTGATCCTCATGTGGGATCCGGGCGATGATGGGCTCGCCGACGGCATCCAAAAGAAAAATGTGCCCTGTCCGTACACGTTCACCGTGCAGATCATTGGGGGCAAGCTGCACCTGCATTTGGTCATTCGGTCCAATGACATGATGCTCGGCAATCCGCACGATGTGGCGGGGTTTGCCTTTCTGGCGCACGTTTTGGCCGAGCGGTTGGGAGTCAACCCGGGCTTTCTCACGGTCTCAATCTCCAACGCACACATTTACGACATTCACTTCGAGCAGGCGGCAGAGATCGTGCAGCGAAAATGTGAGCACGACTCGATTCCATTCGAGTGCCCAAAAGACGCCTTTCGTCGGGCGGAGGAGGGGGATGAGACGCTGGTGCAGGAGGTGTTTGAGCAGCTCCGGGCACAGTACCACCCCCAGGACTCCCTCGGGAAAATGGCGATTGTGTTGTGATTGACAAAAAATAAAAACGAAGCTTAAATTGTCTCCGATGATTGAATATTCACCGGAAGATTTCGGGCTGGAATATCAAACACGAAAAGGGGAAAAATTTAAAGCGCATCCACCAGATCCGGAAGGCCTCCCTCTTTCTGAATATCGAAAAAAAGAAAGTGAAAAAATAAACGACTTTTTAGATTCAGAAAAAGAAGTTTGCGTCGTGGGCGGATTTTCTGCCACAGGAAAAACGTTCTTTTTTAAAAATCTGGCAAAAGAAAAGGGGTTTGCCTTTGTTGACTTACAGGCCTTTGGATTTGGCACTGCCGAAAAATGGGCAGAAGAATCTATCAAAAAGGCAGAAGGCGGAACAATTTTTGACGAGGGGATGATGCTAGAAGAGGACATTGAAGTGCAAAGAGAATTTAGAAAACTCTTTTCTTTTGCTCGGGGAAAAAAACATAAAATTTTTCTTCTTGGGGGTGGCACAGCTGCTACCACAGAAGGACAAGAATCATTTCTTTTACAGCAAATCCCAGAGAACAGTTTGACAGAAACAGTTCCCTTTTTTTTAAAGATACTGAATGAGCAACAGATTATTGAGCTTTTGGAAGCAACGATTAAAAAATTCCAGGGGGAGCTGCGAGAGAGGCTGGAAAAAACACTTTCTTGCGAAACAAAAACAAAAGAGGCAATAAATCAGATCCATCCTTACTTTAGAATAGCAAGAGTTATTAGTCGGTTGCCGTACTCAGACCGGGTCGAAGGAAGTCCGTTTGCGTCGGTAGGTCATTCTGAGGAAATTGGATCGAAAGAAAGAGAAAGACAACGCCAAAAAAACCTAACAAAAGCGAGGGCCATTTTGCGCGGCGAAGCAAAATAGAAGGAATCGTTTTAATTGCATGCTCATATTAGACAAATCACATCATGTCATTCCGGCTTGTCCGAGCCAAATTTCTTTAACGGCGGAATTTATTCCGCCGCCGAGGAATGAATTCCTCGGTTAAAAAAACGGGGAATCCACAACCATTTGCAGTCCGGGCACCGATTCCCGACAAGCGGGAATGACAGGAGGTGTTTTTTCTGGAATTTCGAAAAACTCCCTCCTTTTGCCCCGCAAAACGACCGAAGGACGCCAATCTTATTCCCAGCAAGAAGAGCGACCACCTCCACAATCACACCTCAATCCCCAATCCCAGCCGCACGATCACGCCGATTCCAAACGACAGCGCGGCCACGCCCAGACTGATCAGGGCCATTTCGCCAAACCGCTTCCAGAAGGACTCGGCCTTGGCCACAGAAATGTAAAAATTGAATCCCGCGATGACCAGAATCACCACGGAGATCGTCCCCGCCAGGGCGTGCAAGTAGTGATCGAAGAGAAAAAACGGCAGCACCAGCAGGATCACGGTGAGCAAGTATGCCACCCCGGTGTACAGCGCAGACTTCCCAGCCTCACGGCTTTTTTCGTTGCGTTTGGAGAGGTACTCGCTGGCCGCCATCGAAAAACTCGCCGCGATCCCGGTGATCAGCCCGGCGAGGGCCACCAGGCGGGTGTCTTGCAGCGCAAAAGAGAGTCCTGCCAGCGCCCCGGTGAGCTCCACCAGCGCATCGTTGAGCCCCAAGACGACGGACCCCACGTACTCCAGCTGTTTTTCATTCAGGAGCTTGATGAGTTCTTTTTCGTGCCGTTGTTCGTCCTCGATTACCTGTTTCGTCTCTGGGAAATGGGGCAACAGGACTTCGTAATTTTTTTGTGCCTGCTCCTCTCCTCGCTCCATAAATCGCACGCCAAAGGTCAGGCCAAAAATACTCGCCACCCAGGACCAAAGCCAGACGCGCAGGCGACGTGGATGGAGAGTGCGCTGGGTGATTTCAGCCCAAATGCCGGCGTGTGCTCGTTCTTCAGCGGCGATTTTTTTCAAAAGCTGTCGATTGGCTGGTGTGCGAGCGAGTCGCGCCAGGCGTTCGTACACGGCGGCCTCGGTGAGCTCACTTCTTTGGGCGCGGAGCAGATATTTTCTGAGTTTTGGATCCAGCGCGCCGAGCGTTCGTTGGCGAGCTCGAAGGCGTTTTTGTCGTGGTGTCATCGCCCAGATCGTACGCGCTGCAAAAATTTTTCGCAAATTTTCTCAAAATCGGTACAGTGCCGATGATGAAGTTGACCCTGCTGATGGCGCAGACGCTGGACGGGCGCACGGCCAAGTCCGCCGACCATTTTCCCGACTGGACGGAGCCCGCTGACAAGAAGCTTTTTATGACCCGGACCAAGGAATCGGGCGTGATGATTTTTGGGCGGACGACCTTCGAAACCCTGCCGGGGGTTTTGCCGGGGAGGCTCACGGTCGTCCTTTCTCGAAATGCCGGAGAATGGGAGGCGCGGGAAGAAAATCTCGTTTTCACTTCGCTGAAGCCGGCGGAACTTCTCAAAAAATTAGAATCGCTTGGCTTTGAAAACCCTATTTTGGCAGGAGGAGCCACGGTCAACACGCTCTTTGCCCAGGAAAACCTGATCGATGAAATCCTGGTGACCGTTTCCCCTAAAATTTTTGGAGACGGACTGGGCCTCTTCGCCCCGGAAATTTCACTGGATTTGCAGTTGGAAAAGATGGAAAAAATCGGGGAGCAGACACTCGCCCTTCTTTACACTGTTAAAAAATGATCCTCACTCGTCACGACATCGCGGCACTTTTGTCCTCTGGGAAGCTAGAATTCTCTCCCGCACTGGATCAGTGGCAAAACCAACCGCACGCGGTGGATTTGCGACTGGGGACCGTGTTTTATTTGCCGAAAATCTGGAAACTTTCAGCCGCTGGGCGAGAAGTTTTGAACGTCGACGTGACGCAGCAGTGTGGTGATAATTTCGAAAAAATTGAACTGAAGCCGGGGCAATTTTTCGAGCTTGCTCCCGGGGAGTCGATCATCGCCTCGACACTGGAAAAAATTTCCCTCCGAGCCGATGACCTGATGGGCGTGCTGTACCCGCGGAGTTCGATCAATCGGCGGGGGCTGTCTGTGGACCTGACGGGCATCGTGGACGCTCACTACTCAGGGCACCTGATGATCCCGATTCACAATCGCACCTCCAGCCAGATCATCCGGATTTATCCCGGCGAGCGCATCTGCCAGGTGGTGTTTCAGCGACTTGCAAGTGGGTTGCAAAAAGAAGACGCCCTCAGGCACGGAGTGAGTGTTGCAAAGTACGAGGGAGCATCTGCCGCCGAGCTCTCGTCCAAAAAAGACGCCGACAAAGAAATGTCTCTGCTGCGATCGGGGGACCTGGACGCGCTCAAAAAACACCCGTACGCATGAGTGCAAAAGACTTGCAAAATGTGCCGTTTTTGCCGGATGGGAGAACGATCCAGTTTTTAGACGAGGAGAATGAATTTCTTACCGCCGCACGAGAGGCCGCCGAAAAACATGCTTCCGGCGCGCTTCAGCAGACAGGGGCGGTGGTGGTGCGCGAGGGGAAAGTTTTGGGCAAAGGTGCCAATACCTCGGAGTACCACGCCAAACACGGCTGTCGTCGCAAAGAACAAAACATTCCCACCGGTGAGCAGTACGAGCTCTGTCCTGGCTGTGACCCACGGACGCATGCGGAGCAGATGGCGCTTGCGGATGCTATTTCAAACGGACACGATCCTGCTGGGGCGGATCTGTACCTCTGGGGGCACTGGTGGTGCTGCCAGAGCTGCTGGGAGGCCATGATTGCCGCGGGGATCAATCGGGTGTTTTTGGTGTCTGGTGCGAAGCAGAAATTTGTTCCGGCGTGAGAGGGAGCGTTCTCGTTTCGGTTGGGGGCTGGGGAGCCGGGGCAGAAGTGGCAGCAGCATTCGCGTTTTCTGAGCCGTGAGCCTTCTCGCCTTGATTGCATTTATCCATCACCAACAAGGCAACGGCCAGGGCAGTGACAAACGGGAGAGCGATCTTCCCCGGTAGTAGCTCGTGGTGGCTTTTTCGGCGCTCTCCACGCGTTGAAAACCTGCTGTCCAAGTCGCGTTCCGTTCCAAATAACCCCATCATCCCTCTGTCTAAAAGAGGAGAGGGCAGAAGTCAAACGAATTGTCAATTTATTGCGCCAGACGCTGGTTGACCACGTCCCAGTTGACCAGGTTTTCAATGAAATTTTTCAAATACTCCGGACGGCGATTTTGATAATCCAGGTAGTACGAGTGCTCCCAGACGTCACAGCCGATCAGCGGTTTTTTGCCGTGGACGAGCGGGTTTTCGGCATTGGGTGTTTTCATGATTTCGAGTTTTTCTCCGTTTTGCACAAGCCATACCCATCCCGAGCCAAATTGACTCGCGCCAACCTCGGCAAATTCATCGGCAAAAGCATCAAAATTTTTGAAGTGATGATCGAGCTTTTCTTTGATTTCGCCCGTGACTTCTCGTGCGCCAGGGGTCATCGTTTCCCAGAAAAATTCATGGTTCCAGGCCTGGGCGGCGTTGTTAAAAATGCCGTCGTCTTCTTGGTGGGCTTTTTGAAAAATGCTCTGCAGGGAATCAAGTTCTTCAAATTTGGTGCCGTCGATCTTGGCATTCGTTTTTTTGATGTACGCCGCGTGGTGTTTGTCGTGATGGAGCTCGAGCGTTTGGGCCGACATGTGCGGCTCGAGTGCGTCTTTTTCGTACGGAAGCGGGGGAAGTGAGAATTTCATATTTTGAAAGAGTTATTAAAGACAGGGTTCTTATCCTGCCAAAGATTTTTCTTCCAGGCAAGTCTTTTTTCCTGGAAAATTATTCTCCGTGCAAAAAAGCGCGATCCCTCGCGCCTTTCTTGCTGTTTTGTGTGAGAAAAAGGGACTATTTTTTTGCCACTTTTTCACGCACCTCCTTTTCGATTTTTTCCGCTAATTTTTTGTCCTTGCGGAGCGCTTCGACCGCAGCTTGCTTTCCCTGGCCCAGTTTCGTTTCGCCGTAGGAATAAAACGCGCCGGCCTTTTTGACGACTTCCAGCTTGGCGGCGGTATCGAGGAGGTCGCCCATTCGCGAGATGCCTTCATTGAAAAAGATGTCCACCTGCGCGGTGCGAAAGGGGGGCGCGACTTTGTTTTTGACCACCTTTACGCGCATCTCATTTCCGTGGGCCTCTTTGGCATCGCCGGTGCCGACTTCAATTTTGCCTCCTTTTCGGACCTCGACGCGCAGGGAAGAATAAAACTTCAGGGCATTTCCGCCGGTGGTGGTTTCGGGGTTCCCAAACATCACGCCGATTTTCATGCGGATTTGATTGATAAAAATAATCGTGGTCCCCATTTTGCTCGAGATCGCCGTAAGTTTTCGCAGTGCCTGACTCATCAGTCGTGCCTGGAGCCCCATCTGGGAGTCGCCCATCGCACCTTCGATCTCTGCACGTGGCGTCAGGGCCGCCACCGAGTCGACAACAATCAGATCAATGCCTCCTGAGCGCACCAGCGCTTCCACGATCTCCAGGGCTTGCTCTCCGGAATCGGGCTGTGACAAAAGCAAGTCATCGACATTGACCCCCAGTCGCTCGGCATATTCCGGATCCATGGCGTGCTCGGCATCTACAAAGGCAACCGTGCTGCCCTTTTTTTGAAATTCCGAGACGGCATGGAGCGCGAGCGTTGTTTTTCCCGAACTTTCGGGACCATAGATCTCGATCACGCGTCCGCGCGGCCAGCCGCCCCCCAGCGCCAGGTCAATAGAAATTGCGCCGGACGAGATCATTTCAATCTTGGGTCGAGCATGATCTCCCATTCGCATTACGGCGCCCTTGCCGAAGTTTTTTTCGATCTGAGCGAGCGCGGACTTGAGTGCAGCCTGTTTTTGTGTGTCTGCCATTTTGAGAAAAATTAAGAATGAAAAAGAAAAGTAAGAACCGAGAAAATCTCTGAAAAAAATCCGGGGAAGTGCCGCTTTGGCCTTCTTTCTGAACGGTCTGGAAATCCGATTTGTGTTTGATGCATTGTGTTTTTGGGGGATTAAAAAGCCGGGATAGCGGTGACGACGATGCCCTGGACTTTGAGATTTTCAGACACGACGATGGGGCGGTGTTCGGGATTGCTCGAGCGTGGATGTAATATCACGACCTCGCCGCGGCGTTCGAATTCTTTGATCGTTGCCTCATCATCAATCAGTGCGAGCACCCGATCGCCGTTTTGCGCGGTGTCCTGGACACGGATGAGTACCAGGTCTCCCGGCTGAATGCCGGCCTGGTCCATCGAGTCGCCCTGCGCGCGCAACAGAAAATGCTTTCGGTCTCGCGGCGCCAGGTCGGTGCTCACGCGGACAAATTCATCCACGCTTTCTTCGGCAAAGGTCGGCACACCACATCGGGCTTGTCCCACCACGGGCAGCTCAATGGTGTCGGTGCCGCCGACGTCTTCTCCTTGAGCAGAGAGACAGAGCTTCCCTCCGGGGGTACGCCGGAGAAATCCTTTTTTCTCCAGCTCCTTCATCAGCACGGCGGCTGATCTGGGCGAACGGTACCCCAGTGCCACCATGAGTTCGCGCACCGAGGGAAATTTCCCGAGCAAGCGCACCGCGCTCCGGATTTCTCGGAGGGCGTCAGCTTCGCGGGGCGTGAGGGATTTTGTTTCCATGCACACGGAAGTATACACCCAGCATACACCCTGTCAAATCTTTTTTTGGAAAACTCAGGAAGCACAGAAGCAGTGAGGCACGGAAGCCATAAAAATCTCTTGGCAGAAAGAAACTTCTGACCAATATCTCGGACTTCTGGCTCACAAAAATTAAGATTTTTTCTTCTTGTCTGTGTCCAGATGATAAAATTTTCGCAGCGCTTCCTCGCGGCCGCTCGAAATTTTTTTGCTCCCGCAGGTCCCACACACTGTCCGCGGATTTCCCCGGAGCGTCTGCCCTACGCCCGCTGGGACAATGCCACCACAGTCGTGGCAGTACAGGGCCATCTTGCAGGTGGGCCAGTCTTCTTCTTTTTGGCTGCGATAGAGCTCGACAGCTGCAGGGTCCAGAATATCGGTCACGCCCGCAATGGCCTTGTCCAGATCATCGAGCGGGATATCTCCTGCTGCGCGGCCCTCTTGCTGTGTTTCGCTCAAAAAACTTCGCGAGGTGTCGTCTTTTTTTGGGTCTTGTTTTTGGGAGGAGTCCGCCATGATTTATTGTTTCGGAGAATGTTTCGGCGCTTTTGTAGAGGATGTGTCGGGGTCTGTCAACGGAAGCTGAGATGGAGCTTCTTTTTTGGGATGTGCTGCATTTTGGAAGAAAGAAACCACCTGTTCTTTTTTTGCCTGCCGCGCGCGGAGGTACACCGCCACGAGTCCCACCACCTGCAAAAGCACACAGAGCAAGAATCCAAATCGAATTTGTGCATTTTCAAATCCGCGACTTTCGACATTCAGAACCGACCAAATACTTATCAGCAGAATAATTTCTTGCACTCCCGCGACAAAAAACAACTTGTTTTTCGATACTTTCCAGCGAAACCAATGCTTCTCCAGCAATTCGTCCAAAAAAAGGCCGACCACCGCGAGAGAAATAAGAAAAATAAACGTTCCCATCAGCCAGGTATGTCCTTCAAATGCCGAGTGAAAGTAGGGCTCCCCGTACAGAGGCTGGACGCCGATCCAGGGGAAAAAACAAAAAAGCAAGGTCCCCGCATGCGTTCCCAGGAGCATCCGGGACTCAAAGGAGAGCGCGCGGAAATTTTTCTGGACAAAGGCAAAGCGTTTTGTTTTGGCCGCAGTCATCACTGGCATTGTAGACTTTTTTTGCGCCGGACCAAAAAAAGAAATTTCTTCGCGTTGACTTTTTTACCGAAATCCCCACAATCGGGGCGATGCAAGACGCGTGTCGCACTCCGATGATGTGCCTCCGATGATTGGGTGATCGGAGTTTTTTGCCTTCACTCCGGTCGCTGGCCGGTTTTTTTGTACCCGTTCCATGAAAAAATATTTCACCACTCCCATCTACTACGTGAATGACGTGCCTCACATCGGGCACACGTACTGTACGCTGGCGACAGACACGTTTGCGCGGTACTGGCGAAAAAAACTCGGAAAAGAAAACGTTTTTTTTCTCACGGGCACAGACGAAAACTCTCAGAAAACCGTTGAAGCCGCCCAGAAATCGGGGAAACCGATCGATCAATATTTGGAAGAAATTTCCCATACCTGGCGCAAGACATGGGACCAGATCGGGATTTCGTACGACGACTTCATTCGCACCACGGAGAAGCGGCACGTCCAGACGGTGCACGAGATTCTCACGAAAATCCACGACGCGGGAGACATCTACAAATCCCAGTACGAGGGGCTGTACTGCACTGGCTGCGAGGCGTTTCTCAAGAAATCCGATCTCGACGGAAATGGCCACTGCCCCGACCACAAAAAAGCACCACAAAAAATTCAGGAAGAAAATTATTTTTTCCGGCTCTCAAAATACCAGGAGCCACTCTTGGAACTTTTCTCAAAAAATCCAAACCTCCTCCGGCCAGAGAAACGACGAAATGAGGTTTTGTCTTTTATCCGCGGGGGACTCGAGGACATTTCAATCTCCCGAGAAAATGCGGAATTCGGCATTCCGCTGCCGTGGGATGAGGGACACAAAATTTATGTCTGGTTTGATGCGCTGATAAACTACCGATCAGCGTGTCCAGGGGAAGATTTTTGGGCCGGCGTCTGTCACATTTTGGGCAAAGACATCACCCGGTTTCACAGCGTGATTTGGCCGGCAATGCTTTTGTCCGCCGGGATTGCGCCACCAGCAGAGGAGTTTGCGCACGGATTTTTTACCGTGAATGGAGAAAAAATGTCGAAGTCACTCGGCAACGTGATCTCCCCGGTTGATCTCACGGAGAAGTACGGTCGCGACGCGCTCCGGATGGGACTTCTCTCTGCGTTTGAATTTGGCAATGACGGCGATTTTTCACTCGATGGGTTTCACGACCTGTACGCCAAAAAACTTGCGGGAGGCGTGGGGAACCTCTTCAACCGCGTGATTGTGTTGATCCACAAGTTTTTGGAGGGGAAGAGTCCAGCATCTGTCGTTGGGTCGGATTACAATCCGCCCATACAATTTGAAAAATGCCTGGAAACAAACAAAATCCGCGAGGCGATCCAGCTCTTTTTCTCCGAAGTGGATCGAGCGAATGAACGGCTCAATGAAACCGAGCCCTGGAAATTGGCCAAAACCGACCTGCCCGCCGCAGAAAAAGTTTTTGCACAGCTGATCCCGATGCTCGCAACCCTTACAGAAATGGCCGAAGTTCTTCTGCCAGAGACATTTCCAAAAATGAAAAAGATGCTGGGCGATGAGCAAAAAGTGGGGGAACCGGAGATTTTATTTCCGCGGGTGGATCGCTGAGGTCACAAAAAATCAAACTTGTCAAATCACCCCAAATCTGCTAGAACTCTTTTGAGTTTTATGCTCCGATTTTTTGCGGGTTCCTGCCATGCTCAAAACCTACCTCATTGTCATTCCTCAGTTCAAAGAGGAAAAGGTCTTGGCCAAGACGGCGAAGCAGGAAAATATGCGCAACGCCGAGCGGTTTATGGATGTGTTTGCCAATCTCCATGAATCCATGCCGGGGGTGAAGATGGCGTTTGAAATGGTGGTGTTTGGCCAAAACATTGGCTTTTGTTTTACCTCAGATCCGGCCACCTGTGAGGTGATCGGCGGGCAAATTTATGCGATGGACCCCGATGCTGACATTTTGGAAATCCCCGATTATACCCGCAAAATTAAAGAAAAAACAGATTTTGCATGGACGGGGGTGGGCCTGCTGCGCAACGATCTGTACCCGCTGAAAATGTTCGATCAGTACGAAACAGACTCTCTGTCGGGGATTCTCAATGTGCTGGCCAAGTGTCAGCCGGATGAAGGGGTGTGGCTGCAGATTGTCACGCGGCCGCGGCTGGACACCGGATGGTTTCACTTTCTCCTCAGCTGGCGCAAGCGGTTTGAGCGTATTCGCCGCGTGTTTCGCACGAAATTTTGGTTTAAAAAAGGCATCAAAAGTAGCTTCCGTGGGCGGATTAAAGAAAAAACAGAAGGGGAAATGTTTCACTGCAATCTGCGGGTAGCGGCGTTTTCGGACGACCCAAAAAAAGATCCCCGCATGAAGCTGCGCGCCATTTTTGGTGGCCTCCAGAATTTCAACACGCTTGACTACAACAAGTTTCGCTTTGGTCGGATTTCCAAAAATAAAAAATTGGGCGTACAGCGATTTCGCACTCGGGCGATCAACGGCGGGTTTCTTCTCTGTCTCAAAGAAATTACAACCCTGTTTCACCTGCCCAACGAACAAAAAGTTCCAAACCTGATTCATGTCCTCTCCCGCCGGTGCGAGCCGCCTTCGGACCTCCCGGTGGACACCAAGGATTCCGAAATTTCCTTTTTTGGCGAAACCAATTTTCACGGACGACGTATCCCCTTTGGTATCCGTCGCTCTGATCGCCGCCGTCATCTGTACACAGTGGGGAAGTCGGGCTCGGGAAAATCGAAACTTCTGGAGCTCCTGATCCAAAATGACATCAAATCGGGCAAAGGCATTGGGGTACTGGACCCCCACGGAGACCTGGTCGACAACGTGCTCCGCTGCATTCCCGAGAATCGGCTCAAGGATGTGGTGGTTTTTGATCCCTCGGACATGGAATATCCGATCTGCTTTAATCCGCTGGCCGAGGTGCCCCCCGAGCTCAAAATTCGAGTGACGATCGGATTCATCGAAATCTTCAAAAAACTCTTTGGGGCCAACTGGACCCCCCGGCTGGAGCATGTATTGCGGTACACGACCCTGGCGCTTTTGGACACCCCCGGGACGACGATTTTGTCGATTCTCAAAATGCTCACCGACAAAAACTACCGCCAGACCATCGTGCGCAACATCCAGGACAATGTCGTCAAAAACTTTTGGGTCAATGAATTTGCCGGGTGGTCCGAAAAATTCGATAACGAAGCCATCACGCCACTGCTCAATAAGGTCGGACAGTTTGTCTCCACCAACATGATCCGCAATATTGTCGGACAGCCGGAAAACAAAGTCGATTTCCGCGACATCATGGATAATCAAAAAATCGTCCTGATGAAGGTTTCCAAAGGAATCCTCGGCGAAGAAAATGCCGCGCTGATGGGCTCACTTGCCATCACCAAAATTTACCAGGCCGCCATGTCTCGCGCTGACACCCCGGAGGCCGATCGCATCGACTTCTACTTTTATGTCGACGAATTTCAAAACTTTGCCACCGATACCTTTGACGAGATTCTCTCGGAAGCTCGAAAATACCGGTTGGATCTGACGATTGCCCACCAGTTTCTCGGGCAGCTGTCCCCCAAAATCCGCACGACGGTATTTGGCAATGTCGGCTCGATGGTGACCTTTCGCGTTGGGGGGGAGGATGCGAAGCTTTTGGAGGAAGAATATACCCCCCGTGTCAGAGAACGCGACATCATCAATCTCGCCATGCGCAATTTTTACTGCAAAATGTCCGTGGATGGGGAGCTGCGGGAGGCGTTTAGTGGCCGGACACTCAACATGCAGTTTCCCGAAAAGTCATTTGCGGCAGAATGCATCGAGCACTCGCGCAAAACCTACTGTCGGCCGCTGCACGAGGTCGAACAAATTCTCCAGCAGTGGGAAGAAGGAAAGTACGATCCCAAAAACCCAGACAAGGCCGTCAAAAACGCGTCGCTCGATTTTGAAGAAGACTTCAACGAGCCGATTGTGTAACAATTATCAACTACGAATTTCCAATTACGAATGCGGGAAGTGGCAAAGTTCAAAAGTTGTGAAGCTGGGAAGCTGGGAAGGGGGGAAGTTTTGAAGAAAAGAATTCTCCAAAAAATCGGACTTAGGACTTCGCTTCTTCCATTTTTCATCTGTAATTCGTCATCTGTCATTGGCTACTGCCATTCAAAACTATCGTAGATCCACGAGAGCAGTTTTTTGGTCTCGCCAAATCGGTCCGCGGATCCCAGGATAATGGTCAGGACCTCTTTTCCTTCTGGCGACTCTCCCAGCGCCACAAAGCACTGCCCGGCCAGGTACGTAAATCCGGTTTTGACGCCCTTGAGCTTCAAAAATGTATCAAAGAGCTGATTGGTCGACTCTTTTTCGTGAAAAAAGTTCTCATCGATGCTGGTGCCATCGAAATTCTGTTTTTGCACGGTGGCACGAAAAAACGGATCCTGGAGCGCAATGCGCGTCAGTTTCAACAGATCCCGTGCGGACATTTCATTGCCGTAGGGGGTGTCATTTTCATCCACTAGGTCGAGGCCCGTGGCGTTATAAAACTTCGCTGAATCGAGTCCCAGCGCCTGAGCCTGTGCGGTCATTTTTTCAGCAAACGCCTCCTCACTTCCGGCATCAAAAATCGCCAGAGCCACCGCCGCATCATTTGCCGATGCGATCAGGGTCGCTTCCAGCAGTGTCTCGACGGTGAGGGCCTCTTTTTCATAGATCTCAATCTGCGAGCCTGCGGCTTCTGTCGCTGCGAGAGGGACGACGACGACTTCTCCCAGGTCATGATTTTCCAGGATCACCAGGGCAGTCATGATCTTGCTCAGGGAGGCGATGGGTTGCGCACGATCTTCATTTTGTCGGAGCAGGGTTTTGCCCGAGTCTAGATCCGTGGCCAGGACGGCTGTGCGCTCGTCTTGCATGAGAAGCGGTGCGATGCTTGTCGCTTTGCGTGTGGGGAGGGAAACCGGGCGGATCGCCTCCAGTGCGGGGGATGGTACCGGTGCCGACTTTTCCAGGAAGTCGGAACTGCCGTGGTGGAGAAGGGCAAAGAGAAGAAATTCCAGCATCGGCAGCGAGTGTAGTTTTTTGTACGGGTTTGGCAACTCTTCTTGACAGAAAAGTTTTTGTTGCTATCTTTTGACAGCTGTTGAAATTTTTCACGTAAAAATTTCTTCGCATCTGCGGAGATAGCTCAGTTGGTCAGAGCGCTGGATTTTCATTCCAGGGTCTCAGGTTCGAATCCTGTTCTCCGCGCAAATCGTGTTCTTGTTGGCTCCTTCACAATTTCGCCCGTAGCTTAGTTGGTCAGAGCACCAGACTATCACCCTGGAGGTCGCAGGTTCGACTCCTGCCGGGTGATCAAAAGGAGCCACCATAACAAGAATACGTCCCCCGGTGAATTTCATCGGGGGTTTACAATTTTATTCCTTCACCCGCCACGTCTGTCCGTCCGGACCGTCGCGGACCTCGATATCCCATTTCTCCGCGAGCTCGTCTCGGATTCGGTCAGACTCGGCCCAGTTTTTTGCGTTGCGAGCAGCGACACGTTTTTCGAGCAGAGATTCAATTTCCGCTTTCTCGAGTTCGTTGACTTTGACCTCGCGCGGGAGGCAATCAAAAACGGGATCAAAATCATTCTGCAAAAAATCGAGCGCCGCACTGGCGGTTGCTCCATCCAATTTTTGTTCTGCATTTAATTTCAACACGTCGCTCACAAGCGCAAAGACGGGGGCCAGAGCTCCGGCCACATTCAGATCGTCAGCAAGTGCTTGCTGATACTCGGCGCGATATTTTTCAGCAAAATCATTTTGTTCCTCAAATTCTGTGTCCAGACACGCGCGATTTGCTTCCACAATTCGGGCAATTGAAGCACGCGCCTGCTCCAGCGATTTCATCGAGAAATCTAATGTTGATCGGTAGTGCGCCGACAGCAGCGCAAAGCGGATTTCCTCGCCCTTCCAGCCTTTTTCCAACAGATCTCGAATCGTATAAAAGTTGCCGGCCGACTTCGACATCTTTTTTCCATCCACCAGGAGGTGTTTGACGTGCAGCCAATAATTCACGGATTTTTTGCCTCCAGAGGAGCACTCGTTTTGAGCGATCTCGCATTCGTGGTGTGGGAAAATATTGTCCTCCCCTCCCGTGTGAATGTCGAAGGGGAGCCCCAGGAGCTTCGTCGACATCGCCGAGCACTCGGCGTGCCAGCCGGGGAAGCCCTTTCCCCACGGACTCTCCCACTGCATCAGATGATTGGGCTCTGCGCGTTTCCAGAGGGCAAAATCCAACGGATCTTCTTTTTCACCACTGACTTCGACCCGCGCGCCGGCGATCAAGTTTTCCAGCGAATTGCCCGAGAGTTGACCGTATTTCTCAAATTTCTTCGTCCGAAAATACACCGAGCCATGGGCCTCGTACGCAAACCCGGCAGCAATCAGCTTTTTGGCTAAGTCGATTTGTTCCTCGACAAACTCTGTGGCTCGGGGGTACGCATCAGCGGGGAGGATGCGCAATTTTTTCTCATCTTCATGAAAGGCTTCTTCGTACTTCCGCGCGATCTCAAACGGATCAATTTTTTCGGCGCGGGCTTTGCGCGAAATTTTGTCCTCCCCCCCAGCATCCGCGGCGTCATCTTCGGTCAGATGCCCCACATCCGTGATGTTCATGACTTTTTTTACTTCAAGTCCCGCGTACTCCAGCACGCGCTTCAAGAGATCGGAAAACAAAAACGACCGGAAGTTTCCGATGTGCGCGAAGTCATAGACGGTGGGGCCACAGGAGTACAGCTTGACCTTCCCCGGGGTGATCGGGCGAAAGGGTTCTTTTTTGCCAGAGAGGGTGTTGGTCAATTTGATCTCCATCACGGCAGCAGAGAAACGAGAAATTCCGTCAGGTACCGGCCGATAAATTCAATGGCGAGCAGGGCCAAAATCGGCGAAAAATCAATCATCCCGATGCGCGCCCAGCGAAACGGCTTGTACAGTGGGCGGACGATCTGATCGAGCCACGCCCCCAGCGGGGTCCGTCCTCTGGCAAACCAGGACAGCAGCACCGAAATCAAAATGGCCCAGTACAAGAGCTGACTGAGGATGTCGACAAATTTTATGACAAACCGGAGGAGAAATTCGCTCATCCGCCGTTTGGGGTCATCATCGGCGCCGATTCCAAGAGGTCCAGCAAATCCTGGAAATACTCCCCGATCAGCGGAAAGTCCACCAGTTGTGTCAAAATCCACACGATGAGCGCGACGACCACGGTCATCCCAATCACCACCCCCACCCCGCGGAAAATTCCGGCGAGAAAATTGCGAAACATGATTTTTTTCGGAGACTGGAGAAAATTGATAAAGTCTCGAAACCCAATTTGTTCAAAGGTTTTGGCAATTTCTGCCAGGTCTTCTTTGGCCTTCTCGGTTTCATCTCCCTTTTTGGGCGAGAGTTTTTTTGGGAAGGGCTTTTTTGCCGTCTTTTTGGAAGTGGTTTTTGGAGGAGTCATCGCGATGATTTTAAAATTTTCGCAAAAAAAGTAAACTCAGTCCCGTGAGTTCTCCCAAAAAACCGAATCCGTACGCGTGGTTTTCTGCCAAAAAGATCCCGACCGACCCCGGGTGCTACCTCTTTTTGGACAAGGAGGGGACCGTCCTATACGTGGGCAAAGCCAAGAATCTGCGCGCGCGAGTGCGCACCTACTTTCAAAAAAACAAAAAATCCCCCAAAACCGCATCGCTGCTCAAGAAAGTTGCCGCCGTGGAAACCCGCATCGTTTCCTCCGAAGCCGAAGCACTCATCCTGGAAAACAATCTCATCAAAGACCTGCAGCCACGGTACAATATCCTCCTCCGCGACGACAAAAATTTCCTCTACCTCCGGATCACCGACGAGCCCTTTCCGCGGATGGAGATCACGCGTCGGATTGTTCGCGATGGGAGTTTTTACCTCGGTCCACGCACCAGTGCCAAAAAATTTCGCTCCACGATTGCGTTTTGCCAGAAAATTTTTCAGATCCGGACGTGTCGGCTGGAGATGGAGCCCCCACCCTGTCCCTCCCCCGAGGGGGGAGGGAAAAAGGGAGAGGGGGAATATCAAGTGCCAAGAGACATTTTGGAAAAAGCAAGAAATCTCCGAAAAAACCAGACACGCCTGGAAGAAATCATGTGGACAGTGCTCCGAAACCGAAATTTTTGTGGCCTGAAATTCCGCCGCCAGCATCCAGTGGGAAATTTTATTCTCGATTTTTACTGCCTGGAAAAGAAAATTGCTGTTGAGATCGATGGATCGCAGCACGAAGAAGCCGAAAATAAAAAACGAGATGAGCGGCGAACTCGTTTTTTGAATGCACAGGGGATCCGAGTGTTGCGGTTTTCAAATGCGGACGTTTTTACAAATTTGGAGGGAGTTTTGCAGACTTTGTACGAAGAAATCTTTTCTCCCTCACCCCAGCCCTCTCCCGGGGGGAGCGAGGGCAGTGAGGCTGGGCCAACGATTTCCAAAAACCCCGAAAAACGAAAGATCCCCTGCTTGGACTTTCACATCAAAAAATGCTCCGGGCCGTGTGATGGGAAGATTTCCCGCGAAGAATACCGGGCGGACGTGACGCGCATGAAACGATTTCTCCGGGGCGACACCCGAGAGGTGCTCCGCTTTCTCCAGGAAAAAATGATGCGACTGGCGCAGGAGAAAAAATTTGAAGCCGCGGCCAAAATGCGTGACCTGATTGCCTCGGTCGAAAGCTCGACCGAGCGACAGCGAGTTCAGTTTACCGACACGACCTCGCGAGACTTTTTGCACTTTGTTCGCAAAAAGAATTCGGCCTTTTTTATTCGCCTGGCCTTTCGAGAGGGCAAGCTCTTGGACCAAAATGAAATCGAATTTCGCGCCGAAGCGTTTGAGTCAGATGAGGCCGTGATCGAGCAATTTCTCCTGCAGTTTTATGATCGGGTGGACGAGATGCCCGCGGAAATCTTTCTCCCTGCGATGCCCGAGAGCCAGGATTCGCTCGAATCGGTGTTGTCCACAAAACTCAATGTGCCGCTGAGAGGCGAAAAAAAGAAGGTTTTGCAACTGGCTCGCAAGAACGCAGAAACCTTTGCCGAGCAAAAAGAAGTCGAAGCACTCTCGCAGGCTGAAAATTTTGCCGATGCGCTTCCGACTCTTGCCGGTGCCCTCTCGCTCCCTGAGCCGCCGCGACGGATTGAATGCTTTGACATCTCGCATTTTGGCGGCACGGCCACGGTGGCGAGCCAGGTCGTTTTCCTCGACGGAGAGCCCAAGAAATCCCAGTACCGCCGGTTTCATCTGAAATCACTTCCCGCGGGGAAAATCGACGACTTCGCGGCGATGGAGGAAGTGCTCTCTCGCCGGTTTGCGCGGACGGAGGATCCGAAATTTGCCGAGACGTTGCCGGATTTGATCGTCCTCGACGGCGGAAAGGGGCAGCTCTCGTCGGTGCTGAAGATTTTTAAAACACTGTCGGTGCCGGGATTTGATCCCAAAAAGCAGATCTGTGCGCTGGCCAAGCGCGAAGAAGAGGTGTTTGTCCCCGGCAAAAAAGAGCCGGTGGAGCTTGCCAAAGACGCTGCTGCCTCCAAACTGCTCCAGCGTCTCCGCGACGAAGCGCACCGGTTTGCGATCAGTTTCAGCCGTTCTGTGCGTCAGAAATCGGCCAAAAAATCAGCACTGGACTCGATCCGTGGGATTGGCCCGGCGACCAAGAAAAAGCTGCTGCAGGAGTGTGGCTCGGTGGCGGGGATTCGGAAGGCGAGTGACAAGAAATTGAGCGGAATCTTGAATGCAAAACAATTGCAAAATCTTCGGAAGCAGTTGTGATGTTATCAAATTTTTTTCGTTATTAACATGTATCCTAAAGCAGCTAAAGAGATTCCGACTACGACATTAAGTAGTATGCTGCCTATGAAAAACCAATAATGTTTTCCCGTTAACAATTGAAAGCTGTCTTGGCTGAATGTTGAGAATGTTGTGAACGCACCGAGAAAGCCTGTGACAAATAAATAGTGGCTAAAAGAGCCCCTGCTCAATAAGTCGTATCTAATGCTTAATCCTAATGCAATACCTATGAGCAGGCTTCCGATCAAATTAACAGTCAATGTTCCCAAAGGGAATTTGGTGTGATGATAAAACCTGTCATCAATCATGAAGACAAGATAGCGACTTACTGCACCGAGGAATCCTCCGATTCCAATTGTTATTAGATTGGTAGTCATAAAAATTTGATAATTTCACATAACTCCATGATACCCAAAAACATTCCAGATATTATCGAGTTTTTGTATTTTTTGCGAACAGGATCTTGTGAGTTGTGCAGAAAGAAACAATCTCCTAAAAATCATCCGGGCCGATGTTTGGCACGTGCTCACAAAAAACTTTGGTTCCCTCAATTTTGAGAATCACCGCATCAATCCGAAACTCCGGCATTTCCTGGAGCTGCATTTTTTTCCCAAAAAAGTCCTCGATCGCGCGCAGCATTTTTTCAAATTTGTCCTGCGTGATCGCCGCCTTACCGCCGCCAAAGGCTTCGTTTGTCCGGGTTTTGACCTCCACAAAAATAAATTCTTCACTCTCGGGGTCCCGCATCACCAGATCGATTTCTCCCCCCTGTGCGTGAAAATTTCGGTCAATGAGTTCCCAGCCCTGTCGCTGCTGGAGGTATTTGGCCGCGATGGCTTCCCCCTTCGGTCCCAGGGGATTTTTGCCGGTCATTTTTTGAGCGCGTCAGCAATTATTTTTTCGGCGTCTTGTTTCATTTTTTCTAGGTTTCCCTCCTCCACAATGATTTCGTGATCGTAGAGATGCGCCTGGGCAAATTCGGATTTCATCGACTCCTTTCGGTAGGAGAGATCTTCATCGCTGATGGGCCCCCGTTCTTTTATCCGCTGGATCAGCTCTTCCACCCCGCCGGCGGGTTTCAAAAAAATAGACACAAAATCTTCACGATCCAGTTTTTCCCGTGCGGTGGCAAAGCCCTGCACGTCAAACTCACGGATCACGACCTTGCCTCTCTCCACCGGGGACAGGAGGGGCTCACGGAGCGTGCCGTACCAATTTTCATGATGCACCTCCGCCCACTCGAGGAATTCATCGTTTTCGATCTTTTCCAAAAATTCTTCCCGGGAAACGAAGTAGTAGGTTTTGCCCTCTACTTCGCCTTCTCTGGGCGCGCGCGTGGTGCAGCTGGGGGGAAACACCCATTCGGGGTGTGCTGCTCGCAGGAGATTGATCAGGGTGCCCTTGCCGACCCCCGAGGGGCCGGAGAAAAAGAAAATCTTGCCGCGCGAGGATTTCACCATCGCCCAAATTGTACGGAAAAGTATGGCAGAAAGAAACCGTGAAATTTTTGAAAACGAGCACTACTCAGCTGGGAGTGGCGCTGGCGCTTCCTCAGATTCTTCCGCGGGAGCCTCTTCGTTGGTCTCCGCTTCGGAGGTTTCTCCGTCCTCAGTCGTCGTTCCATCGGCCTCTTCTGGCTCTGGAGCAAGCAGCTCTTGCAGTGCTTCTGGGTTTGCCAGAATGTCAAACGCCCGATCCATCACCGGATCGAGATCATTTTCAAAATCTTCCTGGGTGCGTTCGACGGCCTCATCCGGCTCAATCCCCACCTCGTGAATCGATCGCCCCAGCGGCGTGAGCCATTCGGCGACCGTAACCTTGAGACTGGAGCCATCTGACAGCGGGATCACATTTTGCACGGATCCTTTTCCAAAACTTGTCTCGCCGATCACCACGCCGCGACGATGATCCTGCACGGCTCCTGCGAAGATTTCAGACGCCGAAGCTGAGCCGCGATTGACCATGACGACCAGGGGAATCTCGATAAATGCGCCTCCAGGGCCGCTCTGCAGCGCGCCAGAGTCGCCAAACTGTCGACCTCGTGTGGTGACCAGCACTTTGCGATCAAAAAACTCATTGCCAAATCTCAGGGCCGCATCCAGGAGGCCGCCGCCGTTGTTGCGCAGATCCAGGACAATCCCGTCCGGCTTTGCCAGTGAAATTTGTGGCAAAACAGCAAGAAACTCATTCATCAGCTCGGTCCCAAACTGGGAAATCTCAATCACGGCAATGCCCTCCTGCATGCGCCACTCCAGACTTTTGACCTGGATCGTGTCGCGGACGATGGTGATTTGAATCGGGTTTGGCTCGCCCTCGCGGATGACCTCGAGCGAGACCTTTTCTCCCTTTGGACCACGGATTTGCATCACGGCGTCCATCACGCTCATGTCAAACGTGGGTTCTCCATCAATCTTGAAAATGTGATCGCCGGCGCGGAGCCCGGCCAGCTCTGCTGGGGAGCCTTTGAGCGGGGAGATCACAATGAGCTGTTCGTCTCGGATGGCGATTTCGGCACCGATGCCTTCAAATTCTCCCGAAATGGATTCTTCGAATTCCTTGGTTTCCTCCGGCGCCATAAAAGTGGTGTAGGGGTCTTCTGTCGAGCGAACGAGGCCTCGAGCGGCACCGTAGAGTTGTTCTTGGGTGTCGAGGTCTTCCTGATACAAAAAGTTTGCTTCGAGCTCATTCCACACCTCCCAAAACAGCGACAGGTCTACGTTGCGGGGATCGGTTTTGCGTCGCAGGGGGAGCGAAATCTTTTGCCCAAGGAAGGTGCCGTTCTTTTTTTCCGTCTGTTGTACGACCTCGCCGGTGGGATGCGGGCGGTACTGGGATTGTTTTTGGTTGAGGATCCAGCCCAGGACAAACGTGAGAATGGGCAAGATTAAAAAGAGAAGAAAGCGGATGTTCCGACGATAATGGGGCATGATTTCGTGTTTATTTCTGGTTCAAAATCCTCGTGATTGTACGAGTGTCTCTCAGAAATGCAACGCGTTTTTCTCAGAAATTATTCGTGCTTTTTGTTCGAAAACATGTTGGCAATGACGCCAGCGAGAATTGTCGCAGCTTGACTTTTTCCCGATAACTCGAGCTTGGTCGCCACACTGGCGGCCACCTTTTTGGTTCCCGCTCTGGTAATGGTTTGGGTAAATCCTTCGGTGAGGAGCTGATTGGTAATTTCTTGCGCAATGATTCGCTGGGCTTCCTGTTGCGAGTACCCTTCCATCACAAGCTCTGCCAGACGAGGGCCTTTGAGTGCTTCGCGGGCTTCAAATTCTAGATGCCATTGTGCATTATCTTCCACTCGCTGAAAAGGGACTTCCTTCATCTTAAACAGCGAACGAATCATCCCCAGAGAGATGGGAATGCGATGGTTTTCTCGCCCGGTGACATCGACGTACCGGAAGATTTCTCCCTCGCAGTGGCAGTTTGGGTCCATGAGTTTTTCCATGATTTCATCGCTCGCCAGGGCACTTTCTAACAGATCCGGCACGTCACTTTTAAGAACGTCGGCCATGGTTTTGAGCTCTTCTTGGAATTGTTCATTTTCAGTGAGAGCCTCCAGCGCAACTTCTGTGCGATGCGCATCGTAGAATTTTTTAATTTCCTCAGATCCTGTTTTTGGGAAAAATTTGAGCATGCCACTTTTTTCAAAAGCATCGTAGTTTTGGAACGATCCCAAAAATCCGTACACGGCGCTTTCGTACACATTTTCCTCGGCGCTTTCATCGGGGGCCTGCTGGGCAATATTTTGCCGCTGCTGCATGTTGTCTTTGTGTTGGGCGACTTCATCTAGGTCGGTGGCCAGACCGTGGAGCTCTTTGATGGCCGAAAGCATCGTCAGTCGGTCTTGGAGCTTTCGGTCGAGCTTGTTCCAGGACTTTCCGTCGGACTCGAGTTTTTCATATTTTGCCATGCTTGCGCCGGGAGTCTTTGATTGTCGGATGATATCTTCATTGCTGATCCAAAACTCCCACTGTCCATTGGCGGTCATTTTGGCAAAAATTTCCTGCTCGTAGACCTTGCGTTCGCCGTCTTCGCGGACGCGGGTTTTTATCTTTCCCAGGGAGATCCGATCGAAACCTGTCATGCGTTTTCCGAGTCCTTCAAATTTCAGTTTGTCAGAACCACTGGGGGCATCCTCATTAAACTCAGCGACGGCCTCTCGGATAATGGTTTCGAGTGCTTCGACTTTTTTGCGATCGGGCAGATCGGTTTTGAGAGTTCTTAGTGCGTGTCGCATGTCAAATTTCTTTTCAAATAACTCTGACAGCCCCCGGTAGGAGGCACGCTTGATATCGCGGGATTTTTCAGTGATGAGTGCCTTGCGGTGTGAACGACGGGTGCCTTCGTGTTTTTCTTTTCGCGCTCCCTCTGTGTAGAGATCAATGTGATCCTCCAAGCGTTCGACCGTGGTAGCCATGTCGTCGGCGAGGTCGTTGAGCGCGGTGTTTTTTTCTGTGGTGTATTCTGAATCAGCAGTTTCAGAGAGGGCTTCGGGATCTCGCATGAGATTGAGCTCGCTTTCTTCCAGCTGATCCATGGCATTGACCATGTCCAAGAATCGCTTGGTGTAGGTTTCATTTCCAGCGGCGAGCTGTGCGACGAGCGTGTCCATGTCCCCGAGCTGATGAAGCTTTTTGAAAAATGGGGTTTTGATGTTGGTCAGTACCACATCGGGAGTCATTGTCACGACACTGGTAAACAGCGAGACAAAAAGATCCTGGCCCAAAAGCTTGAGTGGCTGATCAAAATGTCCCCGGCCGTGCATTTTCTCGATATTTTTGTACGCGCGATCATAGAGAGTGCCTTTCTTTTTCATTGTTTCGAAAGCATCCATGGAGAGCCCCATCTTCTCCAGATCTTTTTTGCTGCCAAAGATTGCTTTTCCCGCGGCTTCGATCCAGCCGATGACGCCTCCCTCAAAGGTGCGCCCACCAATAAAGTTTTCAAGACTTTCCTCAAGCGATTTTGTTCCTCGCTTGGACGGTTTGTACACGAGTTCAAGTGCCTCACGGGTGAGACCGAGTTTTCCGAGTTCATCGTCATTCCCCAGGAGCTCCTCTCGCATTTTTTTGACAGTGGCCTGTTTTTCCTCCAGCGTGCCGACACCCAGCGCCTTCAATGCCATGCATTCGTCGTCCAGGGGACATTCGGGCTCCACTTCTGGTATGACGATCTCTGGTTCGGGATCTGGCACTGGGATGACCGAGACACTTTCCAATTTGATCGCGGCGAGATTTCCGTGGCAGCCGTTGCTGACACGTGCCAGGATGCGGTTGTCCTCGATCACGACATTCGAAAATTCAAACGCCGTCAGCAGGTCGGCCGGATACTCTGCCATGGCGGCTCCGGTGAGGATTTCGCAGCCCCGGATTTTTCCGAGAACGGTTCCTGCCACCAGAAGATTTCCCGTGGCATCGACCGATCCGGTTTGTGTGGAAGCATTCATCTGTGCCTCGTAGCGCATGATGCTTTTGCCTGCCTCAGTGGTCCACTCGCGGACGTTGACGCCGGCACTGTCCAGATCATATTTCATCATCCGAGAGGCGGCGTAGAGGGAGTTGTGCACGGACTGGCTGCCCGGGGCGAAGCTGTACACCGCGGCCATTCCATCTCGCAAGAAAACAGAGACTTCTGCCGGGGTGAGGTTTGAAAGACTTTTGCCCCCATTCGTTTTTCGGAGAAAGGTCGCAAACATCTCGGTGCGGTACATCTTTTGTTCTTCGGGATCGGCGAGAGTTTTGTTGATCAGATATTCAGCCGCGAGTGCGCGCAGTGTCGCTTCATCCGCCGGCGAAGAGAGAGCCTGGAGTTTGTCCATCAGCTCCGGGAGTTTTTGGTCCACCGATGCGTTGGCAACCTCGGCCGCATGCATTTTGTGGGCTTGATACTTGAGTGCTTCTAGGCGCTCCCGAGTGTCTGTTTCAAGGTTTTCCTGTGCCCATTCTTTCTTTTCATCGATCGACTCTGTTTCCCAGTCGTGGGATTCTGGATTTTGTTGCCAGATAAATCGAGCCGTATTTTTATCCACGCCGGGGGCCGAGTGAGTCAGGAATTTCATGGATTTTGAGAAAAATCAGGAGATGATACCACAATTTCCTACAAAAAACAAGCCTTCCTCCTGGGAAAATTTCTCGGTGCCATTCAAAAGAAGGCCGTCTTCGTCAAAACCCCGACAGACATCTTCCCCTCCCCGACGTGCTTCGTCATTTTATTCCTTCCCCATCGCAAAGCGAAGAATGGTGGGTTGGGAGGGGCTCGAACCCTCAACCAATAGCTTAAGAGGCTACTGCTCTACCATTGAGCTACCAACCCACGCAGCGCTTTTTGTGGCGCGAGAAGGTCAGCCACTGAGCGGCTGATCCGCGGCAGATTGTGCCAAATCTTCGGGAAAATTCAAGCTATTTCTTGAGCAGCTTTTCTTGTTTTTTCTCGGCCACTTCTTCCCCGCCAAGTTCTTCCAGCAGGAGCAGGATAGATGCCACAAAATCATCCTTATTTGGCCGCACGAGAATTACCCCCTGGGTCGCTCTGCCGGCGGTCTTGACGTCCTCCAGCGACATGCGAATGGTTTGCCCTTTTTTGGACACAATTAGGAGATCGCCTTTTGCTTCCTTGAGGACGATACGGGCCCCCGCAATTTTGCCTGTTTTTTTCGTAATATTGGCGGCTTTGATCCCGGAGCCTCCGCGGCTCTGAAGGCGGTACAGCTTGACCTTCGACATTTTCCCCAGACCATTCTGCATTACGACAAGGAGCCGGGCTTCTTCGCCCCGGAGAAGGTCCATCTCGACCACTTCATCTCCTTTTTGCAATCGGATCCCACGGACTCCGGCAGCGTTTCTGCCCATGGAGCGCACATCGGACTCTTTAAACCGAATGGATTTTCCTTCTCGTGTCACGATGAAAACTTCATCTTCTCCACTCGAAACCCTCGTCCAGTGCAGGGTCTCTCCCGGCCGCATCTTTTGTGCGATGAGTCCGGAGCGCCGAACATTCTGAAACTCTTTCAGCGGCGTCTTTTTGACGGTACCTTTTGTCGTGCAGAAAAATATATACTCGCCAATCGATTTGCTGAGGTTGAGAATTTCGGTGACTTTTTCTTCCGGCTGAAGCTGGAGCAGGTTGACAATCGGCGTTCCTTTGGCCTGACGACTGGCCTCGGGGACTTCATACATTGGCAGCGAAAACACGCGTCCGAGATTGGTAAAAAACAAGAGATCATTGTGATTGGTCCCCAGGCGCGCTGAGACAATAATATCGTCGTCTTTTGTCTTGGCTCCCACGACCCCCACGCCGCCACGTTTCTGTGTGCGAAACGTTGAAGGACTCAGGCGTTTGACGTAGTTTTCCTTGGTCAGCACCACCAGCATTTCTTCGTCGGGGATGGTATCTTTTGCACTGAATTTCCCCAGGGCGTGTGGATGGACCTTTGTTCGTCGTTCGTCGCCGTATTTTTTGGCAGCATCCGCCATTTCATCGGCAATGATTTTGGCCTGTTTTTCTCGCGACGCCAGGATTGATTCGAGGGTTTTGATGGTGTTTCGGAGTTCGGCCAGCTCATCTTCAATCTTTTTCCGCTCAAGGCCGGCCAGCGTCTGGAGCTTCATCTCCAAAATGGCTTTGACCTGGCGGTCTGACAGTCCAAACTGTTTTTGCAGCGCAATGGCAGCGGCTTCTTTTGTCTCGGATTTTTTGATCGTTTCGATCACCGCATCGATGTCGTCGAGGGCGAGCTTCAATCCTTCCAAAATATGAGCCCGATCCTGTGCAACCTGGAGCTCAAACTCCGTCCGTCGGCGGATCACCTCGAATCGATGGTCGATAAAGTACTGCAGAACTTCCTTGAGATTGAGAAGTCGCGGATGAATTCCGTCCACCAATGCAATCATGTTGAGATTGAAGCTTTTTTGCAGCGGTGTCAGCTTAAAGAGCTGGTTGAGGATTTTTTTCGGATAGCTGTCCTTTTTGAGTTCGATCACGACACGAACGCCTTCTCGTGCGGACTCATCTCGCAGATCAGAAATCCCTTGAATTTTTTTATCGCGCACGAGGTCTGCGATTTTGATGATCAGTTCGGCTTTGTTGACCTGATACGGGATTTCAGTGATCACGATTATGTGTTTGCCATTCTTGACTTCTTCTACCTTGGCCTTGGCCCGCATCACCACGCCCCCACGCCCGGTGTGATACATTTCCGAAATTGCTCCGCCGTCATAGATTTCTCCTGCGGTGGGGAAGTCGGGACCTTTGACGTATTGCAGCAGATCCTCAATGGACGCATCGGGCGTCTTGAGCAGATGGGTCGTGGCATCCACGATTTCTTGCAGATTATGCGGTGGAATATTCGTTGCCATCCCCACAGCAATCCCCATCGTTCCGTTGAGCAGGAGCTGCGGCAAAATGCTCGGGAGCACCACGGGTTCTTCAGCGGTGGCGTCGTAGTTGGGACGGAAATCAACGGTTTTTTTCTCGATGTCCGAGAGCATCGTCTCGGCGATACGGGTCATTTTTGCCTCGGTGTATCGCATGGCGGCGGCATTGTCTCCGTCAATTGAGCCGAAGTTTCCCTGCCCATCCACCAGCGGATATCGGAGCGAAAAGGGTTGGGCCATGCGCACCATGGATTGATACACGGCCGCATCTCCATGCGGATGGTATCTTCCCAGGACGGCACCGACGACATTGGCCGATTTTCGATATTTTGCACTTGCCCGGAGGCCATTCTCGTGCATGGCATACAGGATCCGACGATGCACCGGCTTGAGACCGTCTCGTACATCGGGGAGCGCGCGGCTGACGATCACGCTCATCGCATAAGACAGGTAGGATCGCTCCATGTCCGTCACAATGTCGAGCGTATTTCCCGCAGCAGCGCGTGTTTCGAGGGGCAAGGCTGCCGGGGCAGCGTCTTCTTTTGGATCCGGCCCTTGGCCGTCTCCGTCATCAATTTTTCGTGAAGAAAAAGAGGAATTGTTTTTGTTTTCGTCGGTCATTGCAAAAAAGCGAAAATATCACGCAAATTGTAGTGATTTCCGTAGAAAAAACAATGCTTCAGTCTTCTTTTTTTCCGATGCCACGTTGAATTTTTGCTGGCCAGGGACGGTACTCAGAGACAAAGCTCTCTCGGCGCAGAGAGGCTCCTTTTTTTACCCAACGAAACCATTCGGTTCGAAATCCAGCGTGAGCCTGGTCAAAGACGATCATTTCGCCCGCGGGAAGATCTTCCGTTTCGTATACGATGGGCGGCGGAGCGTTTTGGTAATTGGAAATAAAGGGGCCTTCAAAAGAAACCTCGCGTCCATCATTTGTGCCATAAAACACAAAAAAGAGATCGTCGTCTTCGACAAACGCCTGAATCAGAATGTCTCCGGGCGAGTCATTGATAAACCGAAGATCCTGTGCGCCTAGGTAAATCGTGGCATCCAGACCATAGGGACGATAATAAGGAACCGCATAGCTGTGATTTCGTCGCACGGGAATTGGGAATCCCCCTCGAAAGGCCGCCCGGAAAGCCGTCGTCGAAACCTGACAGGTACCTCCTCCCAGTTCCTTTTCTGTTTTGTTGCCCTTGATGACGAGCTCTCGGACAAAGCCTTTTTCTTCTCCCACCGATCCCAAAATTTTATTAAACGAAAACCATCCGCCTTCGGGGATAATTTCTCCATCAAACTGTGCGGCTGCGACCCGGATGTTTTGTCTTCGTGCGGCACTGGATCCTGTGAAGTTGGATTCGCCAATGGCGATGATTTCTTCGATCCCTCGTGCTGCCAGATCAGGATGGACGACCACCTGTGAAAGGATGCGCTTGGCAGGAACTCGAACGTTCTTTTTTCCCGAAGCGATCGCCCGATCGAGGAGGTGGACGAGTTTTTCAATGTTGATTTCATATCCGTCATTGGGTGTCCCCTCAAAGAGGACTTTCCCGGTCTCATCGAGCTGGATTTCTACGGTTTTTTGTGTATCCGTCCGCAGGATGGAAATGCTTTCCAAATACTGCTGAAGTGCCACAGGAGAAACCCGAAAGACAAACACTGTTTCGAGATCCATCAGGAGTGTTTTTTCGGGAAGCGTTTCTCCCAGATCGATGGGAATTCGCTGCCCCTGCCAGATCAAAAAATGCTGGGGGACCCGCTGGATCAAATTTTTCTGAACGTCTAAATCCAGTGTAAGCGTGCGATCATCAAACAGCAGATGCAGTTCTTCGGGCAGGTTTTCCGGCGCAGCGTACACTCCTCCCCCGCAGAGGGGGAGCAAAAAGAGGAGCGCGAAGAGCCATCGTTTCATGCGAGGATCACTGTATCAAAAAAGCAGCGGTCGTGAGAATTTTTTCTCGGCATCCAAAGGGCATTAGGATTTTTTTGTTTTTCCGGCGGGTTGTTTGGAAAAATATTTCAAGAATTCTTCTCGGGTCATGGTTTCTTTTTTGAGCAAGTCGTTGGCAATTGTTTTCAGAAGCGATTCGTGTTTCTTGAGGATCTCGAGACAGCGGTCTTCGGCTTCTTCTACAAGGCTCTGTACTTCTTGATCGATCAGTCGTGCCGTCTCTGGCGAAAAATCCTTTTCTTCGAAATCGAGACCAAATGGTCCACGTTTTTTATTGGCAAACACAACAGAGCCAAGTTTTTTTCCGCCCATGCCGTAGGTCATTACCATGGCACGCGCAATCTGGCTGATGCGCTCGAGGTCATTGCTGGCCCCGCTGGTGGTTTGTCCAAAAATGAGTCTCTCTGCCATACGACCTCCATGGAGAGACACCATCTCGTCCTTCATTTTTTGTTCCGACTGCAAGTAGGTATCTTCGACGGGCAAAAACCAGGTTACCCCCAGGGCGCTCCCGCGAGAAATAACCGAGATTTTGTGGACGGGTTCACAGTTTTTTGTGAAATGTCCTGCGATGGCGTGCCCTGCCTCGTGGTGGGCAATGATTTCTTTTTCTCGTTCTGAAATCTTTCGGCTGCGCCGCTCTGGGCCCATGGCAACCTTTTCCACAGCGTCTTCCAGGTGTTCTTGGAGCAGGGTTTTGGCACGTTTTTTGACGGCCATAATGGCGGCTTCATTGACGACGCTTTCCAGGTCTGCTCCAGAAAACCCCACCGTTTTGCTCGCAATCTTTCGCAATTCTACCGAAGAGTCCAGGGGCTTATTTTGGCCGTGGACATCCAAAATTTTTAGCCGTGCCTCCAGGTCTGGCATGTCAATGTGTACGCGGCGATCAAATCGTCCGGGTCGAAGAAGCGCATGATCCAAAACATCAGGACGGTTGGTTGCGGCGAGCACAATCACATTGGTTCCGGGGTCAAATCCGTCCATTTCCGTGAGAATTTGATTGAGCGTCTGCTCGCGTTCGTCATGTCCTCCGCCGGAGCCCTGGCCTCGTTTTTTTCCGATGGCATCAATCTCATCAATAAAGATCAGGCAGGGGGCATTGCGCTTTGCGGTTTTAAACAGATCCCGTACGCGGCTAGCACCGACCCCCACAAACATTTCCACAAACTCTGATCCCGATACACTAAAAAATGGGACATTCGCCTCTCCGGCGATGGCACGGGCCAGCAGAGTTTTTCCTGTCCCTGGGGGACCGACCAGGAGGATGCCTTTCGGAATTTTGGCCCCCATTTTTCGATATTTCGCAGGATTTTTGAGAAAATCCACGACTTCCACTACCTCTTCTTTTGCCTCTTCTGCGCCAGCGACATTGGTAAATTTGGTGCTGTGTTTTTTGGCATCGTAGATTTTTGCTTTGGACTTGCCAAATCCAAACGGACCGCCTTCGCCACCGCCCCCTCCGGCCTTGCGCGACAGAAAAATAAAAAATGCAATTAGCAAAATAAATGGGGCGACGCCCAGCAGAATGTTGAGCCACATCTTCGAGCCAGACGTGTCCACAATCTCCACCTGTGCACGCTTCATCCGATCATTGAGTCCCAGATCCACAATGGTTGCACCGGCTTCCTTGGTGGTTTCATATCGTTCTTCATCAAAGGTTTCGGCGGTAATTTTGTTGTCTTTGATTTCAATCGTCTGAAACGCGTCTTCTTCATATTTTTGCAAAAACTCTGAGAGGGAAATCTCCTGGGGCTCTTCCTGGCCAAAGTTTCCGCCGGGCTGAAAAATCAGGGCAAACGCTGCTGCAGCAAGTGCGATAATCAAGAGCACCCGAAACGGGTTTTGGGAGGAGGTGTTTTTGGGGCCGCGTTTTTTCATGGGGAGCGAAGCAAAATCAGCGCGATTGTACGCAGTTTCTCTGTTTTTTCAATACTTCTGGTGGATCGATGAAGAGGATTCCTTCGAGGTGATCCACCTCATGTTGGATCTCTCGGGCTTCCCAGCCACCAAAGCGCTTCTCTGCCCATTCGCCGCCGAGGGTTTGCCAGCGGACTCGGATTTTGGCTGGACGGGAAATCCTTTCAAAAATTCCCGGCAGGGAGAGGCAGCCTTCTTCCAGAATTGTTTCTTGTGGAGAATATTCGACGATCTCCGGATTGATCATCGGGAGGACGCGGAGTTCCTTTTTGCTGCCCACGTTGAGCGTGATCAGGATGACCCGCTGGTTTACGGCCACCTGTGGCGCAGCAAGTCCAATGCCCGTGACACCGGTTTCCGGATCTGGAGCGAGCATGGTTTCGGCCATTGCTTTCACGAGCTTTTCCAGCGTCTCATCAAACGCCGTCACCGGTGCGGCGACCTTTCGCAGGAGGGGGTTGTTTTCACCGGTTTCAATCTGAAGCATCAGACTGTTTGTACCCACTTTTGTCAAAAATTCAAGAAAGAAAAAGGCCCCTGAAGACAGAGACCTTTTGTGTGTGTTCCTCCGTGGAAAACTATTCCAGTTCAATCTTGGCGCCGGCTTCTTCAAACTTCTTTTTCATTTCTTCGGCTTCGGCTTTTTTGACATTCTCTTTGATGGTGCCACCGTTGTCAGCGAGGGCTTTGGCCTCTCCCAATCCCAGGCCAGTGACTTCGCGGACGACCTTGATGACGGCAATCTTTTGCGCGCCGGCGTCCTTGAGGACGACATTAAATTCAGACTTTTCGTCTTCGGCTTCGGCATCGCCTCCTGCAGCCGGGCCTCCTGCGGCGACGGCAGCAACGGGAGCGGAAATGTCGTACTTGTCTTCAAAGTACTTGGCAACGTTGTTGGCTTGGACGACACTGAGTTTTTCGATTGCGTCGACCACGGCCTGCTCTTCTTTTGAGAGCTCGACGGAAACAGCTTTTTCGTCGGTCATGAGTGAAAAAAATTAAAGGGTAAAAAGTAAAAAAATAACAAAAATTATGCCGCAAACTTTTCGGCATTCTGGAGGACGCCGTACAGACGTTGAAATCCAGAATTACAGACACGGTGAAGTTTGCGTGGACCAGAGCGAAGCATGCCGACAAGGCTTGCCAGGCTTTCTTCGCGAGTAGCGGTATTGGCAAATTCTGCTGTCGCCGCAGCATCCAGAAACTTTCCCTCAAAAAGAGCGCCGGCAAAATCAAATTTTGAAACCTTCGTTTTTTTATTAAAAAACTCTTTTTTGAGTTTCTTGATTTCTTGGGCGGGCAAAACAACATCATCAGGGGAGACGATCACGGCGACCGATCCCTCTAGTTGTTCGGACGTAAATTCGGCAAGATTCGCTTCGCGCGCGGCGAGAGCCATCAGGGTTTTTTTGATGACGGTGTAGCTCATCCCTTTTTCGCGGAGATCGCGACGGACAGTCTGCACTTCTTCGACGGTTGCCTGATTGAATCGGACAAACGCAACGCCCGCTGCGGATTTAAATTTTTCCGTCAGCTCTTGGAGTTGCTCGGTTTTTTTGCTTCGAGGCGTGGCCATGAGAGCGTATTTTTAAAAAAATCTTCGGAAGGACCGAAGACGGAGACCGAATGCTGAAGGGGACGAGGAGAAGGCAGCGGTTCTTTGGCCTCACGCCTCGTCACTCAGAATGTTCGTCTCGACTGGTCTTGTGTGCACAGGGCACGGCCAGTTGTCTTCGACCACCGGGAGCGTACGTCGATAGATGATTTTGTCAAATCTTTTTTGCGCTTTTCTTTCGCCGAAAGAATTCTTCTGCCAGTGGCAGCACACAGAGAGAGGCAGCAGAGGCGCGAGAATGTTGTGTTTTCCTTTTGCGCGTTTCTTCCGGAGTACACAGGAGGGACTTGGCTTCCGCAAAATCTTTGACCCAAAACGTTTCGATTTGTTCGGTTTCATCCAGCTCTCGTTCGGCAATTTTTCGACAGTCCTCTGCGACAAAAAAATGGTACTGCATGGGGCTGCCCGTGGGGTCAGAAAACACCGTCCCCAGGGGAATCAATTTTTTGGCGACCAGTCCAGTTTCTTCGCGGAGTTCTCGTGCGGCGGCGAGCTGGGGAGTTTCTTTTGCATCCACCATCCCCGCAGGAAATTCCGTCACAACGGTACCGGCCCCGTGCTTGTACGTGCGCTGGAGCAGGATTTCCTCTTTGGGAGAAATCGGTAAAACAATCACCGCATCCGGCGAGTGTCGGAGAAACCAGTCGGTCTCACTCCCATCGTGCAACTTGACGGTTTGTTTTTCCACGTGGCAAAAGGGCTCATCCACGATCATTTCGCTGGAGAGGACCCGAAACTTTTTCATGTCGCGGGGAGTGTGTCCAAATCGGGCATTTTGTCAAGGAACTCCTTTGGGATGGGCGCTTCGAGTTTTATCAATTTCCCAGTCTCTGGATCGGGAACTGTCAATTTCCAGGCATGGAGAAAAAGACGATCGGCAGGCGCTCCTCCGTACTTTTCATCTCCCAGAATGGGGAAGCCGATGGCCGAAAAATGGACCCGAATTTGATGCGTGCGGCCGGTGGGGATGGCGATCTGCAGCAGGCTTAGATTTTCGGATTCATTCACCGCCAGCCGCTCAAAAAAGCTTTCAGCGTGTTTTGCGGATTTCCCGGAGGACACTGCCATTCGCTGTCGGTTTTTTGTGTCTCGGGCAATGCCCGCTTCGATCTTTCCTTTTCGCGGGGGGCGCCCCTGTACCAGGGCGAGATAGGTTTTTTCCACCGCGCTCCATTGTTCTTGTAATTTTTTGTGGGCCTCGGGCGTTTTGGCGACCAAGAGCACGCCGGAGGTGGGCTTGTCCAGGCGGTGCACGATGCCGGGACGCTCGACGTCGTCGAAATGTTTTCCGATCTCCGAAAACTGAGCAATCAGGGCATTCACGACGGTTTTGTTTGTGGGGTCGGTCGCAGAGGGATGCACCGAGATGCCGACCGGCTTGTCGATCGCGAGCCAGTATTTTGTCTCTGCGAGAACATTCAACGGAAAATCCCATGATTCCAGCTTCTTCTCTGGCTCTGCGGGTGGGTTAAATTTTACCGTCCACGTTTCGCCAGCGGAGACTTTGGTTTTGCCCGGTCGTTCTTTTGCCTCCAGCCAAAACTGTCCATGCCGCTGCCAGCGGGTGCGAGAAACGTCGGGAAACAGTCCCGCTGCCAGGACTTCGATGCGTTTCCCGGTATCGTTTTCTGTTGCTGTAAATTTTGTTTCAATCATTTTGAGAAATCTTTTTTCAACAATTCATAAAACTCCCCGTCCATCCACACGCCATCCCGCGCGGCTTCGTCTCGGGAGGTGCCAATGTGTCGGAAGCCCAATTTTTGGATTACTTTTCCGCTGGCGGTGTTTTGGGAAAAATGTTTCGCGATGATTTTGTGCAGATCGAGATTTTCAAACCCAAACTGCATGACGGCGTGGGCAGCTTCGGTCATGAGACCCTTTCCGTGAAATGCGGGGTCGAGCCAGTACCCGAGTTCGGCCACGTCCATTCGGACGGCATTAAGTTTTCGAGTGATGTCCTCCAGACTTACGATCCCGATAAATTTTTCTTCTAGCAGGATCGCCCAGGCAATAGTTTTTTCCGGAAACTTTTCCTGCACAGAGTCAAACCATTGCTGGGTCTCCTCAATTTTTTCCGGCGTTTCCCAGGTCATAAATTTTGTTAGACCAGGATTTTTCGTCGCAATCTGGAAAACCTCTGCGACATCCGATTGTTGGATCGGACGCAGATGAAGACGATCGGTGTCGAGGGTGAAGTCAGTCATTTTTTTGTCGCTGAAATCGTCGCCACACCCCCGTGCCAAAGAGAATCGCTGAGAGGAGGTTTGCCACCACAGTACCGATGGCAAGACCCAAGACGGCGGTTTCGTCGGGCAAGATCACCAAGCTCAAAACGGCGGCGGTCGCAGTGGCAAGTCCGATCGAGATCGCAGAAAATTTCATTGGGGTGCGCACGTCGTCATTGGCCATGTACACGCGGGAGAGGAGGGGGATCGCGCAGGCAAAGGGCACCGAGAGGGCCATGATCTGCAGCAGCGGTGTCCCCATCCGCAGGAGTTCGCCGTCGACGCCAAAAAGAAACCGAAGCCAAAAATTCGCACCGATTGCCAGAGCCAGTGCTGCAGGCACCGACAAAATCGCAATCCATCGGAGCGTGTCGCGGACAATTTTTTTCTGTTCTGCCGGATCCCGTTTGGCCTGGGTCAGCCGGGGAAATGCAGCACTCGCCAGCGGGATACCGACGACCGTGAAGCTCGCAAACGCGAGGTTCATTCCCAGCTGAAATGCGCCGATCGAGCCGGCAATCAAAAAACTTCCAATCCAGATGTCAGCTGAAAGATTTATCTGAAACGCGGCGTTGTTTGCGGTGCGGAATGAAAAATCACTCGTGAATTTTTGCCACGCTCGGCGCGGTTTTTTCCACGCAAAAGTGAGGGATTGTTTCCCCAAAAAGTGTGCGACGACATTGACCAGCAAGTGCACACTCGCGCCCGCCACAGCGGCCCAGCCGACCGCTTCCATCCCAAAACTTCCTGCCCAAAAAAAGATCCCCGCACAGATGCCGCCGGTGTACAGCACGGGCGCGAGAGCGACAGAGAGAAATTTTTGCCGGGCCTGCTGCGAAGCCGAAAATACGGAACTCACGGACAAAAGAAATACCGAGCCAAACAGCCAGCGGACCAGGTCCGCGATTTCGATTCGTTCTGCGGCAGAAAATCCCGTGGCAAACATCTGGACAAAAAATTCCGGCCAGAGAGCGCCTGCCAGGCAAAAAAGACCGAAAACTACCACCACGAGCCAGAGAAAGGAACTAAAAAACTTCTTTCGCTCGAGATGATCCAGCTCCACCGCGCGGGGGAGAAAGAGGGTCGAAACCGTCCCACCGACCAGGAGAAAAAAGAAAAAATCGGGGATGCGAAATGCGGCAAACACCCAGTCGAGTTCTTCTCCGGGGAAATGCGACACGAGGAGTCGATCGCGCAACAGCCCCAGCAGCTTCGACATCACAGCCGAGCCCATCAGCAGCGCGCCACCGGCGGAGAGGACCTTTTTCACGTTCCGGAGTGTGCCGCGGAATGGGATTTTGTGCAAGTTTTGGATGGAAGCTCGCACGTCAAAAAGCGGAAAAGTCGAAAAGTTAAAAAGCAGGGAAGAAAGGAAGCAGAGAAGTTTTGAAGAAAAAAAAGGATCTTTTGTCATCCTGAACCTGTTTCAGGATCTCTGGATTTTGGATCAGGGTCTGGAATGCGGTTTCTTTGAAATCTGGGTCGGGCAGGATTACTCCGCGCTACGCGCTCCGTGACTCCGCATACTCACTCGCTTCGCTCACTCGTGAGTTCCTCGCTCGGAAATTGTGAGCAAGCTCTCATTCCCTCGCTTCGTCCTATCGAACCTGTCAGGTGTTCATCCTGCCATACCAAAACGCCGCCATCCCCGTTGGGGACATCGGCATTTTTTATGGTGGGCCGGGCAGGATGCTCTCATCCCGCTTCGCGGGAAATCGAGGCATTTGGCATCCTCGTCGCACAGCTCCTCGCTGCAAATGCACGAACCTGCCAGGTTCTCATCCCGCTCGCCGCTGCACGGCGAAAAATTCCACTGCCCCGCAGGGGGACACTGAAATTTTCCGTGGTGGGCCGGGCAGGATTCGAACCTGCGTAGGCATAGCCGGCAGATTTACAGTCTGCTGCGATTGACCACTCCGCCACCGACCCGTCGTCGCTGGGTGATTTCATCCGCGGCTTGTCCCGACACGTCGGGACATCGCGCTGGATTTCATCACCGCTCCTCTCCCTCGCAAAGCACCCGCTTCGCTCGGGGGGATTTTAACGTTTGAATACGCAAAAAGAGCGGGAGGATTGTAATTTTCCCGTGAGAAATGTCAACGACTTCTTCCCAGTGCGTACAGCGCGACTCCCGCGGCGACCGAGACATTGAGGGATGTTTTCTGTCCCTGCATGGGGATTTCCAGATGGCGGTCGGCCAAATTCAATACGTCCTGGCTCACTCCCTCGACTTCATTTCCGAGCACAAGCGCGATATTTTCCCCGAAATTTTTTGTCTCAAAAATATTTTCCGACTCTTTCGTCTGCTCGAGCGCCAGAATTTCAACCCCGTCGGCTTTCAGCTTTTCGCAGAGTTTTTTGGCATCCTCGACGTGCTCCCACGGCAGAAAGTTTTCGGCCCCCAGCGAAACTTTTTCGATCCGCCGATCCGGGGGACAGCCCGTGTAGCCGGTGAGATAGGCTTTGTCCCATCCAGCCCCATCGGCCGTGCGAAAAATCGCTCCGACATTGTGAAGCGAGCGGATGTTTTCCAGCACCACGACTTTCATTTTTGTTTGTCGAGTTTTTCGAGTTCCTTTTCGCATTCCCGAATTTTAAATTTCAGTTCATTCTGTTTTTTTGGACGGGGTTCGCTTTGAAGTGCTTTTTTGAGCGCTGTGAGCTCGGTGGAGAGCTCTGCTCGGAGGAGCTGGGGATGTCGTCCGAGATGGAGCTCCAGTGATTTTAATTCGGAGAGATGATCGAGCATCATCCGAATTTTATTTTTGGAGACAGAGACAACTCCGCTGGCAGAGTTTGGCGCTCGCAACTCGGTTTCATTTTTTCGAATTTTGATTTCTCCCTTGGAGACAGCTGAAATCAGTGGGGCATGATTTTTGCGAACGGTTTTGGATCCCTCTGGGTCAAAAAAAGACAACGAAGCCACTTCTCCGTGGAGTTGTCCATCTGGAGTGATAATTTCCAAAATCATTCGCCTATCGCTTGAATGGAACCCAAAATCAACCGGCTCGATGTTCTCTTCTCTGGGAGCTTCGGCAGCCATCGGGGAAAAATATCAGGAAACTTTGTTTCCTTTTACTTCTTCTCCTTTTTTTCGTCAACTTTTTCTTCTCCAGGGTTTTCAGGCGATTTCACTTCCAGTTTTTCTTCCAGCTTTTTCTTTTTCGCCTCTTCTTTTTGGGCCTCCTCAGCGGCGGCGAGTTCTTTTTTTTGCTTGGGGGTGAGTTTGGTCTTTTTTACCCGTCCCTTTTCCTCATTGGTGGTGTGTGATGTTTGTCGTGCCTGTGCGGCGAGTTGTTCGGCGTGGGCGACTTTTTCCGTTTCGGTTTTGAATCCTTTTTTGTGGGCCCACTTTTTGAGTGTCTTGATGGCCTTTGCTGACAGCCTCATTCGTTCCACCCGCCCGGTGAGCGGATTGTACATTTTCTTTACAAAGAGGTTTGGACGAAAAGTTCGCTTGGTTGCTTTGAGCGAAAACGGGCGGTTCTGTCCCGCCGTGGTTTTTTTGCCGGTGATCTGACACTGTCGAGCCATGGGATTGTTCCAAAAAAGCACGCGGAGTCTACGAAAAAAAGCTCCCGCGTCAAGTTTTTCTCAGAGACGGTTTTCTCCACAAATGTTTCAGCTCTCGGGATCCGCAAAAAGCTTGACCGACACGGGATTTTGATAGTTGGTTTTTTTCCAGCTCTTGTCCCCCTGGAGCGCAAACTCGTCTCCCGGACGGGGCACATCGATGGAGGCTTTTTTCATGTTGGGGAGTTCGCGCAATTTTTTCTGCAGCGGCGTGATCTGCTCCTCTTCGCCGTGGACACAAAATACCTGCCGCATGGATTCTCCTGCATGAGTCGCAAAATTCAAAAGCCCCGTCTGGTCCGCGTGTGCGGAAAAAGCATTAAAAATCGCCACATCAGCTTTGACCTCGTACGGCTGTCCAAAAATATTGACTTCCGGCTCCCGCTCTACAATTTTTCGTCCCAGCGTGTTGCGGGCCATGTACCCGACGACCATGATGGTATTTTTTTCGTTGGAAATATTATTTCTCAGGTGATGTCGAATGCGTCCGGCCTCGCACATGCCGCTGGCGGCGATCACGATGGCGGGCCCTGAGAATTCATTGATCGACTTGGATTCGTCCACCGTGCGGGTAAACTGCAGGCCTTCGGTCTCGTCCAAAAACGGTGTCTGGCCGCGATCCATCATTTCTTTGAGTTCCGAATCAAAACACTCCGGGTGCAGCCGAAAAATTTCCGTGGCATTGATCGCGAGCGGAGAATCGACAAAGATCGGCAGTTTTGGAATTTTTTGCTGGTGCTGCAGGTCACGGATCACGTACAAAATCTCCTGCGTGCGCTCGACCGCAAAGGCGGGAATAAAAATCTTGCCTCCTCGCTTGGCTGTTTCGTTGATCTTGGCCGCAAACTCGTCCTCCACAGCGCTGATCTCTTCGTGCAGACGGTTTCCGTACGTGGATTCGGTGATCAAAACATCGAGGTGTTCGAGTTGCTCGGGATTGCGCAAAATCGGCAGATGGTGTCTCCCCAGGTCCCCGGTGAATCCCATTCGCACGTACTGATCGGTGTCCTGGTCGTGGATGTCCCACTCCTCCATCGCGCTCCCCAGGATGTGTCCGGCATCGCGGAAGGTGACTTTTATCTCCGGCGTGATGTGAAACGGCTGATCGTACGCCACTGACCGCAGATTGGCCAGGCTTCGCTCAGCATCCGCGATCGTGTAGAGGGGCTCGGCCGTGGGATCTTTGAGTTTTTTCTTGATCCATTCGGCATCTTTTTCCTGGATGTACCCCGAATCCCGCAGCATGATACTGCAGAGATCGCGGGTGGCATGGGTGCAGTAGATGGGTCCATCAAATCCATTTTTGACCAGCGCCGGGATGGCGCCCGAGTGATCGATGTGCGCATGCGAGAGGACGACCGCATCAATTTCTGCTGGGTCAAACGGAAACTGCAGATTGGCCTGAATCGACTGGAGTCGGCGTCCCTGAAAAAGCCCGCAGTCGAGCAAAATCTTTTTTCCGTTGAGGGTGAGCATGTGTTTGGATCCGGTGACTCCGAGTGCGGCGCCAGAGAATTCAATTTTCATTCAGAGCGGTGAGGGAGCGGAAAAAGGGTTTCTGATAAAATTGTAGCAAGTGCACATTTTTTGTACACACTTTTTTCTCAAAAAAAATCTGGTATTCTGCTCCCGATGATTGAGAAGCTACACTTGTCTGATTTCCGCAACGTCGCTGATCGCTCGTTTGACTTCCACGAGAGGGTGGTGATTTTTTTCGGGGGAAACGGGCGGGGCAAGACGAACATTTTGGAAGCAATTTCCCTGCTGAGTGTGGGGCGCAGCTGGCGTGAGACCAGTGCATCCGACCTGATTCGGACGGGGACAGACTCGGCGCAGATCTCAGCATTTACGGACAAAAAAGATCACTTTCGGGTGCAGCTCCAGCCACGGGGACGGGCGTTTTTTCGCAACGAAAAAAAACTCCCCCGCAAGCGCTTTTTTGGGCAGATTCCGACGCTCCTTTTTGCGCCGGAGCATCTCTCGCTTTTTTCCGGTACCAAGCGGGACCGGCAGCAATTCTTTGACCGGTTTCTCATCCAGCTCTGGCCCGGGTACCGCGAGGCACTGACGCGCGCCGACCGTGCCAGTCGCCAAAAAAATTCGCTCTTTCGGCAGGTGACGCAGGACGGTGTTTCCCCACGGATTGAAGATGTCGCCCCGTGGAACGAAATCCTGATCGAGACGATTCCCGAGGTGTGGCGGCTGCGGACGAAGTTTCTCATTCAGCTGTCTGATCCACTTCAGCACCAGCTCTCGCAGATCTCGCACAGTGATGACTCGATCGAGGTATCGCTGGTTTCTCCCGAAAAATTTGACCCGACCCCCGACGGGGTGCGGGACTTTTTTACCGCCAACTTCTCCCGCGAAGTGGCTGCACGCAAAAGTTTGCTGAGTCCTTTTCGCGATGATTTTTCTTTTTCTCTCCGGGAGCGGCCGATCGTGACCACCGCCAGTCGCGGCGAAGAACGTTCAGTCTTACTTGCTCTCCTGGGGGCCAAGCGATCGGTTTTACAGCACACCCGCGGCGACGAGGCCGCGCCGATTTTATTGCTCGACGACTGTTTTTCCGAACTCGACGATGACCGGCAGGCCGCGCTGGAGCGGCTGTGCGCGGGGACGCAGGCGTTTTTTACCACGACGCACCGAGAGCATTTTGCGCGGTTTACCGGGGCGGTGCAGGGGGTGGAGATTTGAGGAATGATTTTTGGATCTTCCCTTGACATCCTTGTTTATTGGAAGGTTAAAAAGGACGGACGCTGGATTAAGGGAGATGACGAAAGAATAGAAAAAACTATTTATTTAAATTCTCTAAAAGCATTTTAAATCCAGCGGTATTTACAAAATAATTTTTAGGATTGTCTTTTAGTGCCTTTTTTATAGCACTAAATTGGTTTAATATTTTCCCCTTTTTTAAATATTTTTTTTGTGTAAAAAGATTAAAATAAATGCCATCTAAAAAAGAAAGATAATAAACCATTGAATTTTTTTCTTTAGAACGAATAAAAGATATAATCTCGCTCATTTGTTTATCCTGTCCTCCACCAGCTTCTTTCATGTGTTTGTGTTCAACAATAAAAATTAAATCTTTGTGCCGAATAAGAAAATCAGGAAATTTGTTTTCTTTTTGCTCTGACCAAGCAAACGCAATTTTTTCTTTTTCTAATAATTGTTTGAAAAGTTTTTTCCCTTTTTTATCCGCTTCGATATATTTTTTTCTTCCTTTTGAAATAAATGTTTCAAGAGGTTCAGTGTTGGCATTTTTATAACCAAAAGTATCTAAGATTTTTGCTACTTTTTTTCCTCCCAAATTACCACTTTCTTTATGTGCTTTTGCATCTTTTCCAACTTGCAAAGTTGTGGGAGAATATCCGTAAGATAGATAGAGCGTATGTCTCATTTCTAAATATTTTTTAACGATTTTTTCAATGATTTTTATCTTGTCTTCCTCTGTCATTTTTTTAAAAAGGCTGTAAGAGATATCAACAACTGGCCAAAAAGACACAAACTCAGAATAATTTATATTCTTGGTTTTTATAATTTCCAATATCTTTTTTAGCGCCTTATTTGCTAACTTCTTTTCATCTTTTTTAATAGAAAAATTGTAGGTAGCAATGCACTCCAAGAGTTCAAGGTTTTTTTGCATTAGAGTCGTTCTTTCTTGAGGATCTTTGGCTATTAATAAATTTCCTGCTTTTAAGTAGAACTCATCAATAATGGGTTCAGCATTTTGGAGTGAAAATTCAAGCAGCTTGATATTGTTTTTCATATGAATTTTTTAAGGGGAAAAGAGTTGGTGTTAAACTTCCTTCAGTGAGTTCGTATGCGTCTTCTAAAACGGCTCTTGCTGTAAGATAATCAAGCCTCCTCCTTCGCGTCCCATCTTTTTTATTTCCCTTAAAGGGGGAGAGCAAAATATCATGGCATTCTTCCCGAAAAGAAAAAAGAATTTGGTTACTAAAGTTGATTATCTGACCGATATTCTCCTCTTGTGCAACTATTTTAATTGTGGTTATGAGTCTAGAGCTAAATTTTATCTTTGAAAGATCGTAGTTTATTTCTTCAGGTTTCATAAAAGACACAGGGGAAAGGGGATTTGTTGTATCCACAGCCCTCAGGGCGATTTGTCCATCGGGAGCGTTGAATTGTATATTGATATTATTTTTGGGAATTTTTCGCATCTGCTCAAAGGATTGTAGCGTCCCTAGAAAAATATTATTTTTATATATTTTTACTTCATCTAACGATTTATTTTTATTATCAAAACAAATAACACAAACCGGAGTATCTGTGTCGCTAAACAATGAGTCTTCAATAATAGTTATACTTACTAGTCTATTTTTAGGAAAGGTAGAATTTATAAATGTTTCTGGAACGATCATTACTCCGTAGTCATTTGCTAAGCATTTTTCAATAGCCAATTGATAGAGATCACTGTATCTGCATTTATTAAAATACTTTTGTACTTGATTAAAAATTCCCTTTCGCTTGGCACTATAATTTGTTAAATAGGGGGGATTTGTTAGAACAACCGAATCCTTTATTTTTGGAACATGAAGAAGACTATCATTTTTTTTCCATTTTAAAGATTCATCAATGTCGCATCCAAGGAGTCGAGAAAAGCCAATCGTTCTTGCGACTTCTAGTAAATCTCCTTTTCCCGCAAAGGGATCAAATATTACTTTGGGTTGAATTGATTTTATAAATTCTAAAACATGAGGTTGCAGCCAAAAATTTTTCCTTGTAAAAAATTGTCCAAAAATTTTTTTTTGCAGATCCATGTGCTAACGATTTTAGTATCTTTTAGTTTAAATCAAAATTATTTCCCCCTCCTCCCTTTAAACTCCTCCATTGCATCCCGCATCTCGATCCGCAGGGGCGTCCCCCAAAATCCGTACCGGTCGCGGAGTTTGTTTTCCAGGTACCGGCGGTACGAGTAGTGGAAGGCCTTGGCATTGTTTACATGAAAGAGAAACTTCGGCGGGGCGACGTCGACCTGACTGACAAATTTAATTTTTCCCTGCCGCACACCCACCGATGGCAGCACGTGCCCGTACACGATTTCAGGCAGAATGCGGTTGAGCTCGCTGGTGGAGACTCTTTTGGTCCGCGCCTCGTGTACCTCCCGTACCGTGGACCAAAAATCCTTGAGCCCTTTTCCACTTTTCGCGGAAAAAAACAAGACCGGACAGGGAGGGAGAAATTTTGCTTTTTGCTGGAGGTACGAGAGATATTTTTGTCTGATTTTTTCCACATCCTCGTCCCACATCGGGACCTCGGTGAGCTCGCGCTCGTCACTTTCTGCTTCGGCACGGGATTTTTCGATCGCCAGATCAAACTTGTTGACACAGAAAATAATCGACTTGCCCGCCTCCAAAATCTCCCCGGCGATCGCCGCGTCCTGGTGCGTCACGCCGTCGAGGGCATCGATCAAAATCGCACAGACATCCGCCCGTTCGATGGCATCTTTACTTCGTACCCGACTCCAAAATTCCAGATCCCGCAGATCGTTCGTTTTTTTCCCCGGTTTGCGCGCGGTTTTTCCCGGGCGTCGCATCCCGGCGGTGTCGATCAGGACGATCGGTTTCTCCCCTTCAAACTCGATCTCCGTGTCCAGCGCATCTCGTGTGGTGCCGGCGATTTCGGACACCACCGCGCGCTCTCGGCCCAGCAGCTTGTTGTACAGCATCGATTTTCCCACGTTTGGTCGTCCCACGATCGCCAGGTGACAGGGAGCATTTTCTTCGTCTTTTTCGCTGGACTCGACGGGAGAAAATTTCTGTTTCTCGAGGGCTTTTTCCACGGCATCGACAAGCTCATCCACGCCGCTCCCCGTTTTGGCCGAGAGGAGCATCGGCTCTCCCAGGCCCAGCTTCATCACATCCCAGTCGCGGAGCTCGCCGTCTTCGAGCTTATTGACCCCGAAGATCACGGCCTTTTTGCTGCGTCGGAGCTTTTCTCCAATCTCAAAATCGTCCTCGGTCAGCTCGGCTCGTCCATCCAAAAGGAAAATGAGGACATCCGCATTTCGCAGGGCCAGTTCGGCTTGGGATTGAATCTCCTTTTCCAAAGTCTCCCCCGTGTCACTGGTGAGTCCGGCAGTGTCGACGAGCAAAAATTCGTACAGTTCGCCCTCGACTTTTTCTACCAGCGTATCCCGGGTGGTGCCGGGAATGGGAGAAACGATCGCGCGACGATCACCGACGAGCGTGTTCCAGAGGGAAGATTTTCCCACATTTGGTCGTCCGATGATGGCGACGGTGGGCAGATGCGTTTTCATCGTGGGGGAATGTACTTTTTTTTGGGGGATGTGCAAGGGGAAAGTAACATCCTCCCAGCCCCTGCGGAGATCCAGAGGGGGGAGCTTTTTGGGGCTTGAGACCGGGCTTGGCCGAGACCAGTCTCGGCTTCACAATGAATTTTTGCAACCGGAAGGATGTGCTACAATCTCCGCGATGCTTGGATTGCTGCGAAAAGTTTTTCCAGAGCGCTCCTGGGCGCGCCTGACCTATCACAAAGTTTCGGCGGTGGTTTCCGCACTCTGGTTTCTCTTGCCTGCCCGCAAGCTGACGGTGATCGCGGTCACGGGGACGTCTGGCAAATCCACCACGGTGGAGCTCATTCATTCTCTGCTGCAGGCCGGCGGCAAAAAAGCCGGGGCCCTCTCGACCATCCAGTTTCATGTCGGGGACACGATCCTTCCCAATCACTCGCTCCGCACCACCCTGCGTCCGTGGCAGACCCAAAAACTGCTGCGTCGGATGGTTTCGGTCGGCTGCACACACGTCGTGCTTGAAGTCTCCTCCCACGCACTGGATCAGCACCGGACCTGGGGGATTCCAGTCGACACCGCCGTCCTGACCAACATTTCTGACAACGAACACCTGGACTACCACGGGACATTTGCTGACTACGTGCAGTCCAAGGAAAAACTCTTTCATTCCCTCAATCTCAGCTTCCGAAAACCGCACATCCCCAAACAAATTATTCTCAATGCAGATGATGATCAGTACGAACGCTTTGCCGAAATCCCAGCCGATCAGCACTGGACATTTGCCCGGCAAGGACGAGGGGATTTTCGCCCGACCGATGTGAAGCTCTCGGCGCGAGACATGCAATTTACGCTCCGCGTCCCCAATCACCAGGAGCGGGTCCGGGTGCCACTGGTGGGGGAGCACAATCTCGAAAATCTGCTGGCGGCGGTCGCGGCGGCTCGCAGTGCGGGGATTGATTTTGAGGCTCTTTCCAGCACGCTTCCATCCCTTCCGGGGATCCCGGGACGCCTCGAAACGATTTCCCGCGGTCAGGCGTTTTCGGCGGTGGTGGATTTCTCGTACAAACCAAGCGCTCTTCGCTCGGTGATCGCTGCGCTCAAGCCCCTGACGGAAGGACGCCTGATCGTCGTCTGGGGAGGGGCGGGGGGTCGAGCACCATCCAACTGGAGCGCGTGTGCACAAATCCTTGACGCGGAAGCAAATGAAATAGTGCTGACTACGGATGATCCGGGCGAGACCGATCCCAAAAAAATTGCGGCACACATTCGCCAAAAAATTTCGCGGGAGGAGGGCACTGGTTTTTTTGAAATCGAAGATCGATACGAAGCGATCCGGTATGCCCTGTACACAGCCGAGGCCGGCGATACGGTTCTCATTGCGGGACGAGGACACGAGGGGATCCAAAAAATTGGCAAAAAAAAGATTCGATTTGATGACCGAGACGTCGTACGAGAAATTTTAGCGTTTGCAGAAGCGCAGGATTTGCTCGAAAAAAGTTGATTACGGGGGCATTTCTGTGCTAAATTTTGATCCCATTTCTTTTTCTTTTTCCCATGCTTGACGATCTTCAGACCTCGATCCAAAAATCACTCGAACACTTGCAGATGCAATTCCGGAAACTCCAAGCCGGTCGGGCAAGCGCTTCCATGGTCGAAGAAATTTCAGTAGAAAGTTATGGTTCACGCATGGCCCTCAAGGGAGTGGCCAATATTTCTTGCCCGGACGCCAAAACTGTTCGCATTGAACCCTGGGACAAAAACCTGCTGAGCGCTGTCGAAAAAGGCATCATTGCTTCCGATCTGGGGCTCAATCCGCAAAACTTTGGCGATCACATTTTGTTGGCAATTCCTCCGCTGACAGAGGAACGTCGCAAAAAATTGGGAAAGCTTGTCCACGAGGAAGTGGAGCACGCGCGCATCTCTGTTCGCACTGCTCGCCAAGAAGCAATGAAAAAAGCCAAACAACAGGAGGCTGCCGATGAAATCTCAGAAGATGAACGGGTTCGACTTGAGAAAAAAATTCAGGAAAAAGTCGATGAGGCAAATAAAAAAATTGACGAACTCGCGAAGAAAAAAGAAACCGATATCCTCACGGTCTGATGCAGCGACGGCGGACCTCCCGGCGCAAGCGAGACTTTTTGCTCACCTCCAATGAGAATGCGCGCCGCGCCAAGCACCGGGTTCGCAATCCGTACCTGCATGCCTTCCTCCGTTTTTTCTGGGTGCGAAAGTTGCTGGCTCTTTTTCGTCGCTCGGTGCTCCTGTCGGTGGCGCTGGGACTGATGGCACTTTTCGTGCTTTTTGCTATCTTTTCGCCCTACTTTGATCTCGAAAAAATTGAGGTTCCCCGCGACAATCCCAACATTTCCCCCACAGCCGTCCAGGCGGCGATGGAAGAATTTTATGGGCACAATTTATTGTTTCTCTCGCATGCAGATGTGCGAATCAAGCTCTACGAGGAATTTCCAGAATTTCGGGCGATAGAGATTCATGAAAATTGGCCGTCGACGCTTGAGCTCGAAATCGACGTTTCTCCGCCCTTTTTTACGCTTTTCAATCAGGAAACGGCGAATTTTTCCGTGGTCTCCGAGGACGGGGTAATTCTCGCGGAAAACCTGGGACAGGATTTGCCGGTTGTAAAAATACTGCAGCACCCTGCCCCCCTGCGGAGTGGTCAGCAGTTTGCCTCTGCTCAGATGCTCAAAAAAATTCAGCTCGCCGAACAACTCCTTCTCTCCGAGCTGGGGATGAGGGTCCAGGAGCGTCAGCTCCTCCTGCGGGCCAAGGAGCTCCACCTGATCATTCGACAGGACACGGCACTCTGGTTTGACCTGGCCCTCCCCATTGCGCCGCAGGTCCAAAAACTGCTTTTGGCCGCCGACGAAATCAAGCTTTCCTCTGAGAATTTTGAATACATCGATCTGCGGATCCCCCAACAGATTTTTTGGAAATAAGCGGTTTTCAAAGTCGAAGATTTATCCTACACTGCGCCCGCACGTTTCTCTTTTTCCCATGAAGATTTCTTTTGCTCCCAAAATCCCCGCTTGCGATGCTCTCTGCATCTTTGTTCCGGAGACTGGATTTTCTCCCAAAAAATATCATCCGGCGCTTCCAAAATCGTTGATTTCAGCGCTTTCTGCGCAGCGAAGATCCAAGGATTTTGCCGCAAAAGTCGGCGAAGTCGTCCGGCTGACGGATGCGTTTCGCGGCGTCCCCGGCAAAAAAGTTTTTTTCATTGGGCTGGGAAAGTCTTCCGAGGGCAGAGACGTTCGAAAAGCTGCTGTCTCCGCCATGCGTGCTGCCAAAAAAGCAAAAGCAAGTACGACGGCTTTCTGTTTTCCTCAGCAGACAGACCCGCTCCGGATCGCGTCGGGCGCTGTGCTGGGAAACTATGAATTTAAACTGGGCGATGTCTCCGAACAGCAAAAAATGCAGAAAGTTTTTCTCGTTTTGGGGGCTGTTTCTGCTGCCGAAAAAAAATCCATACACGCAGAAGTCGCCGCGGCCGAAGCAACAAATCTCACCCGAGAGCTCGTAAACCTGCCGACCAATTATGCCACGATTGATTTCCTCGTTTCTCAGGCAGAGCAGATTGCCAAAAAAGCTGGCAAAAAAATGAAAATCACGGTTCTCGATCAGAAAAAAATTGAAAAAGAGAAGATGGGTGGGGTCTTGGGAGTGGCACAGGGATCAGACCAGGAGCCACGAGTCGTTCTTTTGGAATACGCGGGCGCTTCGGCCAAAACACCTCCCACAGCACTGGTAGGCAAGGGAGTGGTTTTTGACTCTGGAGGCTACAACCTCAAGCCCACCAAACACATTGAGACTATGCATCAAGACATGGGAGGCGCAGCGACGGTGCTGGGAGTATTTGACTGGTTGGCCCAGCAAAAACCCTCCGTAAATGTCATCGGCGTTTTGGGGCTCGTCGAAAATTCCATTTCCGGGCATGCCTATCGGCCGGGAGACATCCTCACACTGCGAAACGGAAAAACGGTGCACATCACCAACACCGATGCCGAGGGACGGCTAGTGCTCGCTGACTGTGTGCACTATGTCGGCACCAAAAAAACCCCCAAAACCCTCTTGACGGTTGCCACCTTGACGGGGGCGGTGATGCATGCGCTGGGGACACAGATCACCGGCATCGTCGGCAACAAGTCTTCTCTCGCCAAACGCTTTTCCGCTGCGGCAGAATCCGCCGATGAATCGGTGTGGGAATTGCCGCTGACAGATCTCTTCCGCGAAAAAGTCAAAGACGAACAGGCCGATCTCCAAAACTGGACCGCCGAGGTGCACGCGGGTTGCTCGATGGGCGCGGCTTTTGTCGAGGCGTTTCTCCCGCCCAAGATCGACTGGCTGCACGTGGACATCGCCGGGACAGCGTTTCAGGACAAACCAGAAGACGATCTGTCGCCAAAAGGAGGAACCGGGGTGATGGTTCGCAGCCTTTGCCGCTATTTTTCTTCTTAAAAACTACCGGCGGATCTCCTCGTCCAGGCTAAAGCCAGGAGGAGCCAGCGGAGAGGTGGCGATGCCATCCAGTCGCAGCACAAAGGAGGCTTCATTTGGAGCCGCATTTGTACTGGCATCTCCGCCACCGACGGGATAACGGCGCATGTAGTTGAGGTCATATTTTCGTGTCTGATCTTCCGAAGCAGTTTCTCCCCAAGGGGTGAGCTGCGGCGACTGATCCGCACCGCCGATAGTGTTGCGGCTCATGAGAGAGCCGACCAAGAGGAGTTGGTCTTTTAGCTGGCTTGCTTCCCCCGTCCAGCTGGAGGGAGTATTTCCATTTGTTGTCATCAAGCCTCCATCGGCATAAAACGCCCCGTGGATTTCTTGGACGCCTGGGCGAACGAGAATATTGCCCGTGTCTGGGAATGGCTCGGGGAGATCATTTACCAAAATGACACCAAAGGAGTGAGTGGCTCCATCGTTTGGATACATGAAGTCATTTTCCAGAAGAAGATTTCCATTGTGTACAATGAGGGTGTTTTGACCGGTGGGAGCTGTGCCACTCAGTGTGATATTTTCTCCTTCGACGACAACGATATTTGTATCGGCATCAAATGCGGTCAGCGCATCGGCGGCTGCCGTAGCGGTGGTGCCGCGGATCATTTTGAATGCATTTTTGGTGATGTCCTCGCGGATGTCGGTGGCAGTGACTTCTCCGATATTCAGCATTTCGTGATCGCCCACCAAAAAGAAATTTCGACTCGGATCCCCCTGGACATTTCCCTCAATATCGACCCCGACACTCTGGGCAATTTGCTGACACTCATTTTCTTCAAGAATAGTACATGAGATTTTACCACAATCGTATGCGAGGACAGGGTCTGTTTCTGTGGGACCGGGATCGCGACAGGTTTCGTAGGCGACCCCCAGAGAATCGACCGTGTAGTGAATGCGAGAACGTGCTTCAAAATCGGCTTCATCTAGCGGGTATTCGTTGACAACAAGAGGACACTGGCTCATGTCATTTAAGGCAGCATAAGAAGCAAATGCACAACCTGTTTCGATTTCTTCTGGATTTGTGTCGTAGAGTTCCCCAAAAACGGTTTGGTACGCGACAGGAATTGCGCTTGTCCACCACGCCGGGTCGTAATCTTTGAGAATAACGGTTGAGAGAATTTCTGTTTGCGGAGGGGCTTCTTGTTCTGCCCCTTTTGAGAGAATGACTTTTTGTGACAACGGCAGATAAAATTCCAGTGATTCGTCAAACGCCAGACCGATATCCGGGACCCCGATCGTTCCATCCAGGTCTATGGCTGGCACTTCCGTAAAGAGAAAAGTCATATCGCGCGCGGCGGTTTCTGGAAAAGAATTTGGGTCGGCTTTTTTGAGTGAAGGGGCGATAGCGGTGATGTCGAAAACTTTTTCTGCAGCAGCGTTGATGCCGGTAAAACTTCCTCCGCCGGAGAGCGAAACTCCTCCTGCGAAAAGCCCATCTTGAAAGGAAGTTTCAAGATTTTCATCGTCGCTGGAGTCAACATCTTCCGCGAGGATTTGTCCGCCGGCCCCCACCAGCTGCGTGACGAGATTGCCGAATCTGTCGCGGAGGGTGAGCTGCACTTCACAAATATGAAGCTGATCATTGCCGGGAGCATTTTCTCCTGCGGCAATAATTTTGTTCTCCCCATCGGCACAGTCACCAATTTTTTCAAAGGTCGAAAAATCCTGATCTGCGTCACCGGCTTTTATCGTAAAATTTTGCATGACAGGGTCTCCGACATTTCCCGCAGCATCGACGGGGGTAATGGTGACGGCATATTCTCCCGCCTGGCGAAAACAGTGATTTCCCTCGGGGATACCGATTTCGAGTTCCGTTTCTCCTTCTTCCATCCCAAAACTGATAAGATTGGTCGTCAGTGTGTTTCCCACAGCGCCAGGACACTGCCAGGAGGTGCCGCCGATTTCTGGAGTAAATTCAATCTGTATTTCTGTGTCAGCCAGCGCGACCCCAGCAGCCGGGAGATCCGCTAAAACAACTCCCCCAAAGAGGAATCCCACTCCGAGCGCGGCGATGATTTTTTGCATGTGTGTTTTTGAGACAAAATGCTCTCTGCTATTTTTACAAATTTTCAGAGGAAATACAATCTTCGGAAAAATTTTGTTTTCTGCTGTAGAATGAGTACTGTCTTGGTCGCGAAACAATGAGTTCTTCCTTTCAAATCCTCGAGTTTCCCCAATTCTCCGACGAGCGAGGAACGCTGACCCCGTTTGAATTTGGAAACCTGCCTTTTGCTCCAAGGCGGGCGTATCTGGTGACGGCCACTGAGGGATCGGTCCGGGGCGGTCACGCGCATCACATCGAAGAAGAAATCTTTCTCGCGGCAAAAGGATCGGTCACGCTCTTGGTCAATGACGGTTCGGGCGATCAGAGGATTTCGCTTTCCTCACCGCAAAAAGGAGTCCTTGTTCGCACCGGCTGCTGGCATGAACTCTCGGATTTCTCTCCAGACGCAGTGGTGCTGGCGCTCTCGTCCACCGAATATTTGCCCGGGGAGGAAAATTACCAAACAGACAAGCAGGAATTTTTGTCGAAAGCATAAAACTCACCGCAGTTTTTTCCTCGCGCGGTACAGCACATACCACAGTTTTTTAAACACGATCTCGCGTCCCGGGAGAAAGGTCTGACGCTCGCCACCGAATTTCCATTTAAACTGAGAAATGCCGCTGTAGGGATGTTTGTCCGCGCCCTCTGGGGCGATGCCGAGAAAATCATAGGTGCGACAGTTTCGTTTCCGCGCCTCCTGGATCATGGCCCACTGCAGACCGTAGGGTGCCATCAGCGGTCGGTATTGGGGGTCAGAAGTTGATGCCCCGAAGTAGTAAATCGCTCTGTCTCCAAAAAATGTGCTGACCGCGGCAGCGACAGGGACGCCGTCTTTTTCCGCAAAAAAGAGTACCGCATGCGGCGAGAGATATTTCAAGAATTTTTGGTAGTACGATTTTTCGTGTCCGGAAAATTCATCCCGTCCGGTGGTTTCTTGTGTGAGGCTCCAAAATGCATCCAGATCTTTTTGCGAGACTTTTGCGCCGTCGATTTTGCGAAAGGTCACGGCGTGTTTGTCCGCCAGACGAATGTTGTACCGCCCTTTTCGTTTCATTTCTTTGAGTAGCTGCTCTTCGGGTTTTTCCAAATCCAAAACGAGGGTATCGGTGGGCTGATAATTTTGGGTCGCGGGACGACTGTTGAGACCGGCTTTCCAAAGACCGGTTTCGGGGTTGGAAATGTAGGGATCCGCACGCCAAAACATCATGCCTTTTCCGTTGAGTTTTTTGGCCACTTCGTGCAGAAGAAACTGCGCAGCGCGTTCTTCTCCGTCCTCAAAAACGGGCCCTCGCGCCGAGTACGCCCATTTTTTTCCCAAAACTCCCGTGTCCATCTGAACGCAAAATACAGCTGCTTTTATCCTCCCTCCCTCGCGGACACCCCATCCCCAGACGGGGCCACGACCAGGGATCTGCTCCTGAAACGTTTTCCACGCAGACACCTGATGAATACTGCCTCGTGGATTTTGACGGACAAAATCATCCCACTCTTTGGCGCAGGAAGGCCCGAATTCAAATAATTGTGAGACCATCACTGCGTCGGCGTGTAGAGAACTTGTATTTCGGTTTTGGCGGTTTTTCCATCCGGACCAAAGGCGACAATGCGATAGGTATTTTCGCCCGCACTCATGTTTCCATACTGGGCATTGGCAGTGTACTCAAACTCGGTGTCGCCCGGTTCAAATTTTTGAAGCCTGTAGTCGTTGACCTCCACGGCATTTGTCTTGGGATCAACCAGCCCAGAAATAACCAGCACTGGATCTCCGGTGGCGTAAGGCTTGGTCGGGTCTGGAAGAACGGGATCAAGGATGACCGGGGCTGAAAACGAATCAATCGTCGCATCTAGGTCGGGAGCGGGTTCGGCGGGAGCGGTAGCCTTTGGGGGGATATCCGTTCCTTCATAAAAAATTCGCACAGTGGATTCATCGGATCGTTTGCCATCGCGAGAGACGGCGATCACAGAGTAGATATTTTCTCCGGGCAGCAGCGTCCCAAACTTTCGGCTCGCAAAGTAGGTCCATTTCCGATCCCCTGGACGAAATTTCGTCAGCGTGTAGCCATTCACGATGATCTGGAAGGCTTCCTGGGGAGCGGTCCCCTCGATAGTGACGGTTTCGGTGGTGCTGGGGAAATGAGCCTCTGGCTCCGGGGAGAGGATTTCGGGGGCGGCGAGGGAGGTGTCCACGGCCAGGTCGGGCTGGTTGCGTGAAGCCGTGACTTCAATTTTTCGTCGGATTTGGGCAACTTCTTGGGGGGCAAAGTTTTCGAGATTTTGCAGATGCCATTCAGACTCTTGAAAGGAATTATCGACCATTTCCAGCACGTCTTCTCCCGCCAAAACTTTCTGTCGAGTGACATCGTTGAGGACGAGCTTTTGCCCGACCCCGATTTCTAGCGTTTCGATTGTGTCCCCCTCAGCGTTGAGAACGGCAATGTCAGCACTGCCTTTGAGCAGCCGCACGGTGTCCTCTGTCGCCGTCGAGGTGATGTCAAAAATCGTTCCCCGGATGTGCATTTCCATGCGGGGGGTTTGCACTACAAAGCGCGAACGTCGTTCTTCCGAAAAATCATCCTCCGTCACGGTGCCCCAGAGCTCTCCCTGCTCCAGCGAGAGAAAAATGTTTTTTCGTTCGGGCGACTTTTGTTCGAGTTTTTCGATCCTCAGGACAGAATCTCCCGACAAAAAAACGGTATTTCCTCCGAGAATAGAGAGCGAAATACGAGAGTTTGGCATGGTCCGAATGGTATCTCCCTTAAGAAACTCCTGATCCGAGTACGCCCGAGTCCAGGTCTCCGTTTCCCGTAGTGAAAATTCGGTCACGCCTTTGTGAATCTGAAGGACGGCTGAGGCGACATCTCCTGATCCGGGGGAAAAAAGAACCTGAAAGAAACGAATTCCGCCCCACAATACCAAAATCCCTAAAACCAACACGACTAGCGGCGCGTAGTTTCGTCGTCGTCGCCGCGGTCGAAATCCGGGTTTGCCAACAGATCGGCGACGGGAAGAACGGTACATCATCGACGAGTATTTTTTCGGAAATTGTGCAAATTGGCAAATTTTTTGTTTTTTTCTCACAAAACAACTACACTTTTGGGAGAAAACACAAAAGAAAACCTCATGCGGAAATGTCTCAAAAATTTCGGCCTTGTGGTGGCCAGTGCCGCCCTTTTGGGGGTGAGTCTTGGCGCGCAGGCCGCTCCGCTCAGACTCAACAATGTCAGTCTCCCGCCGCTCAATATCTCAATTTTTTCTCAGCAGCGCAATGATTTTTTGCTCTCGGGGCGGGCGTTTCTTCTTCAGGAAAAACTCGATGGAGCGAAGGTTGATTCGGTTCAATTTCGCCTGATCGATGATCACCGAGCTGTTGTCTGGGAAAACATCACGATGTGGGAAGATCGATTTCTCAATGGGCCTCAGGTTATCATTCCCTTTCAGTTCAATTTCTCTTCTCAGCGGTTTCATGGAGATTTTCAGTTTCAAATTTCTCTCTTGGATGCAGAAGGATCCCTTTTGTCTCGCCGAAATAAAATCGTCTCTTTTCCTGTGCCCGAGACGGAGGAACCCCGTTTTTCAGAGATCAAGGACCTCGCTCTCGATTTGACCGCCTCGCCCCCCACCGCTACAGCGATGGTGACGCACTGGGGAGAGGCAGGGCTTTTTCAGGGAGAACTGCTGCTTTTTCGTGAATCGCTTGATCGTCCGCGGATCGCCCTAGTCAAAACGCCGGCATTTCCGCTCAAAAAAGGAGAAACCAAGGCCATTACCATCGAATTTGAAAAACCCACAGCACCGCAACTGTATACCGGAGAAATGAAGGTGGTCGCCGAAGCGGGAGCGCCCATCACCGGGACGCTCCAAAAACAATTTCGCATTCCGGGCGATTTTGTGGAACTAACCGACGTTTCCGTCACCCCACAGGAGTACTGGTCAGCACAGACGCCCGTTTCTCTGACGGTTGAGGGGCTGGCGACCAAGCCGAATGTCCCGTTATTTGTCGAAGTTTCCGTCTGGTCCGGAGAAGAAAAGGTTACGCCCAATCAGCTCCTTCCCCAGCAGCAGCGTGTGGAGACAGATGCCCAGGGGCGTTTTTCGCTGACGCAGCAATTTCCCATTCAAAAAGCAGCCGCACAGCTGCACGGAGAAGTGGTTGTTCGCCGGGGAGAGGCGGTGCTCGGGCGACAAAAATTTTCCACGAAAATCTATCCCAAATGGGAACGGCAGGAAGGGCAATCGGAAGTGGAATTTCAAGTCCACCGTGCACGGAGTGCCTTTGCCGAAGCCTCCCTTCAGCAAAAGTTATTGCTTCTGTTTGGCGCCGTGATTCTCCTGGCGGTTATTGTAGGACTTGTGATCTTTGCTCGCACCTCAAGAAAACATCTCCTCTTTTTCTTGGTCGTGGGGGGGATGCTGAGTTTTGGTATTGCTCATGCGGCAGAGGCCCCCTGGGGAGCAACCTATGTGGAGGCGGTTCCCTTTGAGCTCTATAATCCCAGTCCCTCTGCCGAAGAAGGATTTCGCATCATTCGGCTCTCTGGAAATCTCGAGCACGATATAGAAGGAGGGGCATTTGACCAGGAAGGGATCCAAAATGAAGGCGAGGTTATTTTGACAGAACTCGAATTTTTGCCACAGGAGGGAGGAGACAGCGTCATCGTCACGGGACAGGATTTTTTGGCGCTTTCTTCTTCGGCATTTCAAGCAGACTTTGTTCTCTCTTCCGCCTCCTTTTCCGATGGGATGTATGACGTGATTCTTCGCTTTGGGGTAGGGGGCTCGACCGGCTTTCAGCCATGGGTATCAACCGAGACAGGGGGAGCGGACATAGAGCTGGGACTTTCGGACGTGGTTCAGCTCGATCAAACCCCACCGACAGTTTCTTTTTATTTTTACCGGCAGGTGGGAGCAGACTGGTATGAGCTCGAAGAAGGACAGTTTACACGAAAAGTGCTTATCGAGGTGCTCTGTGATGATGGAGCAACGGGCAGCGGGTGCGTGGTTTCCTCGGGGGGAACAATTGAGCCGGAAGATTTATTTGCCGAACAAAATTATTGTGACGAGGAAGGCTGTTCGGCGGGGATTCGATCTTTTGAGCACTGTGACCTGGCAGGAAATTGTACGCAGACAGCGCCTCCCGACTTTGAAATTACACAAATTGACAAGAACAAGCCAGAGCTGTCTGGGATGTCACTGCGGGGAGAAGATGGACCGGACACGCAGAGCATTCCGGCGGAGGGGCCAGCACTCAAAGCGCTCTCAGAATTTTTCTTTGGCGTGGAGGATCTCGTCGATACAGGTGGAACGCCCTCAAAAAATAACAAAGCCGTCTGCAATGGGATTGACTACTATACCGTCGAAGATTCTCTCTGCAAAGCTCCTGCCCCCTGTGCTGTCGACCCAGTGACTGAGCGAGGGCTGTGGAGCGATGGAAATTGTCAGGAATGCGTCGATGGATATTATTGGGACACGGGAGCCGGGCAGTGCCTGCCCATTGTCTGTGACTATGACTTTCCGCTTGATTTCCATTTTTGTCTTCGGGATCAAAAACCAGACTGTGATCGCATTTTCCCGCTGGACTTCGATTTTTGTTTCAATGAAGGTCCCTGCACGCCCGATTCTTCTTGCGCGGAAAATACTTGTGAAGGAGAAACTTGCTGGGATGGCTGTGGAGGATCGGTTGAGGGCACCAAAGTTGATGGCGCTTGTTGCACGGATGAAGTGTGGAGCCCGGAGACGGGCACGGTGTGTTGGGGCGAAAGCTTTCCTCAAACGAGTACCTGTGATGGAGCACGAACGGAGACAGGGACGTTGACCTGTGATGACACAAATCCTTGTACAAATGATAGTTGTGCGGCAGGGGCATGTTCGTACGAAAACGTGGCCGATGGAACCGCTTGTCCCGGGGGAACTTGTCAGGGGGGCGTTTGTGAAACCTGCGTTCCCAGCACGTGGTTGCCTTCTCCAGATGGTCACTGCGGTATGTTTGAGCAAACAAGCGATTGTGGGACGACACGCACGGAAACGGGAACATTGATTTGTGACGACGGAAAAGAATGTACCACAAATGCGTGTTCGGATGATGCGTGTGTGTACACCCCAAAGTCAGAAGGCACTTCTTGTAATGGAGGAGCCGGCATGTGTGATGCGAGTGGAGACTGTGTAGAATGTTTGGGCGCAGGCGATTGTAATGATAGTAATGAGTGTACTACAGACACGTGTGGTGCGGGCGTTTGCTCCAATGTCCCTGTGGGCTCGGGGATTTCCTGTACGGGCGGGGTCTGTGATGGAAGCGGCGGTTGTGTTGAATGTCTGGACGCCGGAGACTGTAATGATAGCAACGAATGTACCGCTGACACCTGTAATTCTGGTACCTGTGAAAACACGCCCGTGGGAGAAGGGACTCCTTGTGCGGGTGGTACTTGTGATGCCGGGGGAGAGTGCTTGGCTTCTTGTGGAGCGACAACACTTGCAAACTGTGAACTGGTAGAAACCGATTCCGAGAATACCAGTGGTATGTGTGAGACAGGGTACGGTGGAAGCTGTGAATATCTCTGTAATAACGGAACATGGGAAGCGCAATCAAATACCTGTGTCGCCTGTACTCCAGATGTAGAGCAAAACTGTGATCTCGCCGCTTTTATTACCAACAAAATAAGTCCCCCCATCAGCCTTTATGCTGGCGATGTGTACTCATACGATTCTTGTGGAAACCCGAGCATTCAGGAAGATTGTCCCGGAAATTATTGCCTTCTGTCGTCGGGGGATCCGCCAGATCCTGATTTTCACAAGCAGTGTGCCACCCTGATGTGGGACGAGAGTCAGTTGTGTGGGAGTGACCCGACAAAGGCACTCTGGACCTGTTGTCTCGGGAAAGTGGATGCGACCGGATTTGGACTTTGCTTAGACGATGACGACGTCTGTCGCAATAGTAGCTTCACCATCAACGCAGAACCCACCATCGTTCCCGTGTGTCCCTCCTAGTCAGCAGTTTTTTTCGAGAAATATTGACACGCAGTGCTGCCTGCTTTTACAATAACCCAGACGTATTTTTTAACTTTATCCCCCTCATGAAAAAATATCTCGCCCTGATCCTGGGACTTTCTCTTTTTGGAGTGAGTCTGTCTGCCTGCACTATGACGACCGAAGAAGTCGACATGGAGCCGCCGGCCGAAGAAGAAATGATGTCTGAAGAAGGCATGATGGAAGAAATGGCAGAGGAAGAGATGATGGAAGAAGCCGCCGTCGAAGAGATGGCAGAAGAAGGCATGATGGAAGAAGAAGTTGCGGTGCCAGAGGAAGAACCGATGGCCGAGGAAGAACCCATGGAATAATGTTTCCGTTCGCTCCCCAAGAAACCCGTTCTCACGAGCGGGTTTTTTATTGTTTCAAAATTATTCCGGTTTCATCAGCGGAAAGAGGACCACGTCCCGCAGATTTGGTTGCTGGGTCAGCAGGGCGACCAGGCGGTCGATTCCCATCCCAAATCCCGTCATCGGAGGAAACCCGTGCTCCATCGCTTTCAAAAACTCTTCATTTACCTCCATCGCCTCCTGATCTCCTGCGGCTTTTGCTTTTGCCTGTGCTTCAAAGAGTTTTCGCTGTACCTGCGGATCCACCAGCTCCCCGTACGCATTGGTGATCTCCCAGCCAGCCACGAGGAGTTGTGCTGATTCAGAAGTCCCATCTTCGCACGGGCGGGCAAGCGGTTTGAGTTCGCTGGGATAATGTGTCACAAACGTTGGTTGGAGGAGTTTTGGCCGGGCGGTTTTTTTAAACACATGGTCGAGCAGATTTCCCCGTCCCATTTTTTTCGCTTCTTCGGGGGGCAGGTCGTATTTTTTGACGCAGAGCGTCTGCAGCTCTTTTTCGGTCACTTTTGGCAGGTCCACGCCGGCGTGTTTTTTGAGCAACTCCCCAAACGTCACGCGGGGATATTTTTTTCCAAAATCAACCGAAATCGTTTTTCCATCCGCATTTAGGATTTCCACGTTTGTGGTTCCCATTGTATTTTGCACCACCGTTTTGAGGAGGTCTTCCGTCCACTGCAGGTTGGTCTCCAAGTCCTCGTACGCGGCGTACCACTCGAGCATCGTAAACTCCTGCAGATGAGAGGGGTCCATGCCTTCGTTTCGAAAGTTTTTCCCCAGTTCAAAGACTCGCTCCATGCCTCCCGCGACCGCCATTTTGAGATCGAGCTCAATCGCAATCCGCATCACAAAATCGTGATCGAGGGCTTCGTGATGTGTCTCAAACACTCGTGCCATCGCGCCACCGGCCTGGGGCTGGAGGATGCGTGTCTCGACTTCCACAAAATCTTTTGCTTCCAGCCAATTCCGAATTTCTCGAATGAGTTTTGACCGCAACCGAAAGCGTTCAAATGTCTCTCGATTGGTCATCAGATCCAGCGATCGCTCGCGATAGCAGGCCTCCCGATCTTTGAGTCCTGCCCATTTCTCGGGGAGCGGGCGAATGGCTTTTGCCAGCGGAGTCACTTTCGTGGCCATCAGGGTGGGCTCGCCATGTTTCGTAATAAAAAATTCGCCTTCAAATCCACAAAAATCTCCGAGATCCAGGGCTTTTTCCAGTTTTTTCATCGTGTCTCCCAAAATGTTTCTGGCCAGACACACCTGAAAATCACCACTCACATCGCGCAGACGCAAAAATGCCAATTTCCCCATCGACCGAAACTGCAAAATACGCCCCGCGAGTGCGGCTTTCGATTTCGGTTTCTCCAAAATATCCCCAGTATCTCGCAGATCATTTTTCTCGCAGAATTCCCGGGCTTCTCTCGCGGTGTGCGTCCGGTCAAACTTCTGAGCGTAGCCGGGAAATCCGAGTTCTTCCCAGAGTTTGATTTTGGCAGTGCGTTCGGCGACGAGTTTGTGTGTGTCAGTCATGCGGGGGCAAAAAGGTCGCTGAAAGTGTACCCGAAGGCTTGAGTTTCTTCAAATTTTGTGGTACAATCCCCTGAATATTTCTGACATTTGAGCCTCATGCGCTACAAAGTTCCCCAAAATGTCCAACGAGCCGATCAGATTCTGTGGTTTCTGACGCTCCGACAGGTGATCATTCTGGTCATCGGAGGGGCAATTTCATACCTGCTGTATTCAGGATTGAGCAAGCAGTACGAACTCAACACCCTCGAGTATATCCTCATCTCTGTGCCAGCAGCGTTGGCGGCGGCATTTGCGTTTCTCACCGTCAAAGGAGTTTCTCTGCCAAAATTCATTCTGCTCTTGATCGAACAGACCTTCTTTCGACCGCCTCGCCGACGCTGGGTGATGGGTGGAGGCGAACCCTTTGTCTCGACCACAACGCCGTTTTCTTTTCGAGAAAAAACCGAACCCAAGCCAGAGGCGTCTGCCGAAAAAGACGTTTCGCCCGAAAAACTCAAAAACTTTGCCCACGTTCTCGATTCAGAGGGCACATCTTCCTAAATCTTTGTTATGTTTGCTTCCAAGAAAAAGAAACAGAAAGAGAAAAAACAGCCCAAGCTGCCACCGTCGTCTGTGCAGCTCAAGGAAGGCGTGCGCAACGGCTCCAAGCCGCCGATGCTGGCGACACAGCGCTACCTGCAGTTTTCGGAAGTGCACGACGATGTTTTGGTTCTCAAAAATGGTGGATTGCGTGCCGTGCTTGAGATTTCCTCGATCAACTTCAACCTCAAATCCGAAGAGGAGCAGACGGCGATCATCCAGTCGTACCAGCAGTTTCTCAATTCGCTCAACTTTCCTGTTCAGATTCTCGTCAAATCCCGCAAGCTCGACATCGATCGCTATCTCGAAGATCTCCGTGAGCGAGAAAGCCACATCGAAAACGAACTCCTGCGTGAGCAGATGACCAACTACATCGAGTACGTCCAAAAACTGGTGGAGTTTTCCGACATCATGGAAAAGAAATTTTATGTGGTCGTCCCCTTCGACCCACCAAAAGCACAAAAAAAAGGCATGTTTGCTAGCTTCCTCGACTACATTTCTCCCGCCGACACAGTCGCCGATCTGATGGCGCGCAAACGACAGTTTAAACGACACAAAAAGGAACTCGAATCCCGACTCTCCACGGCAAAAGTCGCGCTTGAAAACTGCAATCTCAACGTCACTCAGCTTCCCACCGATCAGATCATTCAGCTCTTTTATCAGACCTACAACCCCGACACTTCTCGCACTCAAAAGCTTCGATCTCTTGAAGATACCGCCGTGGACAACGGCCCAAGCGAAAATTTAGTGGCAGAGGAGGCGTGAATGTTTATTTCTCATTAAACCTCTCGGTAGGTGCGTTCGTTTTTTCGTTTGAGATACTTCAGGAGTATTTCTTTTCCGTCGTCAAAATAAATCAAACGGTATTGTCCCACACGGATGCGGAAAATATGGTCGTACCCCTTCAGCTTTTTTCGCGGCAGTGACTGAAAATCTCGTGCTTTGAGTTTTTCCAGGGCCTGTCGAATCTTTGCCCGATCTTTTTCTGGAATTTTTTGCCACTGCTTTTGGATTTGATCCATCACTCAAGAGTGTTTAGGGCGTCTTGTACGCTCATGCCATCGTTTTTTTCTGTAGTGAAATCTACAACCGTTTCCCACTCTTCTTCGACGACAGTGGAAATGGGAACAATCTTGAAGCTGGGGCGAGACCGTCTCAACACCTGAAAGACTGTGTTTTTTTGCTCCACCTCATCCGCCACAGAGGCAATGGAGTGCCGGAGATCTTTAATTCCGATAGATTTTGTTTTCATTGTGTCCTTTTAAATGTACACTTAAACGGTATCCGAAAAAAAGAAAAAAGCAAGAAAGTTTTAGAAAAATACTTCCTCGCTTTCCACCCGCGCCTTGAGCCGCGGATATTTCTTGAGTTCCACATCTTCTTGGAGCACTTTTACCGCCCAGTCACGTGCCGACTGCAGCATCTCGGCATCGCTGAGGGAGGCACATTTGAAATCCGGCATCCCGGACTGGCGCACCCCGTACAGCTCGCCCATGCCGCGCAGTTTCAAATCAATTTCTGCCAGCTTTTGCCCGGAATGATATTTTTCCATCGATCGCAGGCGTGTTTTTTGTGCATCATCTTTTCGATCCACCATGAGAAAACAATAGCTCTGCATTTCATTTCTCCCAATTCGCCCACGAAACTGGTGCAGCTGTGCCAGTCCAAACCGTTCGGCATTTTCAATCACCATTACTGTGGCGTGGGGGATGTCCACTCCAACCTCGATCACGCTCGTCGACACGAGGATGTCAAACTCCCTTGCCTGAAAGCGCTGCATGACGGCGTCTTTTTCTTTGGGCTTCATTTTTCCGTGGAGAAATTCGACCTTCCGATTTTGGAATCTCTCTCGAATCCGCTCAAACTCGGCACGGACATTTCGTGCCTCAACTTTGTCCGACTCATCGATCAGCGGACAGACCCAAAACACCTGCCGCTCCTTGGCCACCTGATCATCCAGAAAGACTTCCATTTTTTCGCGCGTTTTTGTATCGCCGATCACGCGGGTGACGATTTGTTTCCGCCCCGGCGGCAATTCATCAATCACTGAAATATCCTGATCTCCGTAAATGGTGAGGGCCAGCGTGCGTGGAATCGGCGTGGCGGTCATGGCGACTGTGTGGCACTGGGTTTCCTGCAAAATAGCCCGTTGCTTTACCCCAAATCGGTGCTGCTCATCGATCACCGCGAGCCCGAGATTTGCAAACTCGGTATCCTCGGTCAAAATTGCATGCGTGCCCACCAGCACATCGATTTCTCCGGCCCTGAGCGCGGATTTGATTTCCTCCTTTTTTTTGCCCGGGACCGATCCAGTCAGGAGTGCCACGTGCGCATCATCTCCAAAAAATTTCTTGGCCCCTGTGAAGTGCTGCTGCGCCAAAATTTCCGTCGGAGCCAGAAGCGCAACCTGGTTTCCGGCCCGCACCTGCACGAGCCCCGCCAGAAACGCGACGACGGTTTTGCCACTCCCCACATCGCCCTGTACCAGGCGGTGCGCGGGGCGGTCTTTTTCGAAATCCTTCAAAATATGCAACAAGACGCGTTTTTGTGCCTGGGTGAGCTCGAAGGGGAGTCGCTCGAAATCTTGCTTCACTTGTGCAGCATCAAAAGACACCCGGTACTGATTTTTTGCCTGCTGCTCCCGCAAAAATTTTTCCTGCAGGGATCGCACCTGGACCTCAAACACTTCTTCAAAGGCGAGCCGCTTTCTCGCCGCCTCCCACTCGTCCCAGGATTTCGGCTTATGAATAGCTCGTACCGCTTCCGATTTTCCGATAAGATTTTCTGCTTCCAAAATTTCCGCCGGCAGGATCTCTCCAAATTCTTTGACCAGGGGGAGGAGCCCGACGATTTTTTCGCGTAGCCATTTGCTCGTAATGGGGGGGGACTCAGAGTAGACCGCTCGCAGGCCCCCCACGTGGACGGCTTTCTCTACATGGACTTCGGGGTTGGAGATCTGAATTTGACCATAATTTCGATCGACTTTGCCAACGAGAAAAACACGGGATTCATCTTTGAGGTTTCGCAGCAAGTACGGGATCTGAAACCACACGACTTCTACGGTCGCTCCATCGGCCAGTACCAGCGCGGCACGGCCGAGCGTTTTGCCGCGCGCTGTTTTTTCTCGGCGGAAATCACAGAGTGTTCCCACGAGCGTATTTTTTTCTCCTAATTTTACCGACGGAAAGTCTTCGATAATTTCTGTCGACTCAACTTTTCGGGGAAAATATTCCAGCAAATCTTGGACGGTTTTTTTGTCCAGGGATTCAAGTTTCTTGAGGTGGGCACTGGTGGTTTTGAGGACGGATTTCAACGGCAGAGACAGACTCATCGGTTGGATTCTATCAAAAAACTCGAAAAAAACTTGCCAAAAAAAATATTTTGCCTGAAAATTCACCTGAAGAGCTTGTGAAGCTTCCTTTTCTCGGGTATACTTGTCCCAGTTTCCGCGGAAAACCGCTTCTCTCACTCCTCCCTAAAAACTCCCGTACAATGAAAAAATTCCTTGCTCCCGTCCTCGGACTCTTACTGGCGGTCAGTCTTTTGACAATCGAGCCAGCTGCGGCACAGCTCATTGATCCCGCTGACAGCCCAAATAACATCACCACCGCGACGGGTGGCGAAGGATCGGCCCGAAGTCTGGCACGCACGATCATCAACTTTTTCCTCTACTTCCTCGGACTGGTGGCGACCATCATGGTGATTTACGGAGGATTTCTCTACATCACCGCGGGGGGAGGCGACACCGAAAAAGCCAAAAAAGTTCTTTTGTACGCCGCCATCGGCATCATCGTAGTCTTGATCTCCTTTGCACTGGTCAACACGCTCCTGCGGTCGGCAGATGGAGTGAGTACGGGATTCTGACGAATCTTTTTAACGAAAATCAAGAGGCCGCCCCAGATGGGCGGTCTTTTTTGTGAACAGACCTGCGCTCTGTCAAAAAAATTTATCAAGAAGGAGTACTCTTTTTTGTACTAGTGCCGTTTCCACTGCTTCTCGGCCATTTTGGCCGCGTGCTGCATCGTGCGGAGGGAGAGCTGGCCTTCTTGGGCACCAAACTCCTGAATCACGGCATTGGAGTTGAGGCTGCCCCACAGGAGCTGCTCGGCGGGGGATTTCCCCTTCAGCCTCGCCGCCAGGAGTCCCACCGAAAAACTGTCGCCCGCGCCGAGGGTACTGACGGGTTTTTTTTCCGAAATGGTGGGGGCAAACAGATGACAGACTTTTTCCGGAGCGCCGGGGCATTCAGCGAAGTACTGAGCACCATTTTTCCCATCCGTGACACAGAGTGCGCCCACGCCCGCATCGAGAAATCTCTCCGCGATCGGTCGCAGATCCGCGATGTGGTCGGGGAGGCTGTTTTGCCATTTGAGAATCTCCGCCCCGGATTTTTGTGGTGTGATCTGGCGCGCCTTTTTTTCTGCGAAGGCTTCGGCCTCTTCCGTGTTGAGAATCAGCACATCGATGTGTGGAAACAGCATTCGGAATTTCTCAAATCCCTTTTCAAACTGTGTCTTGCCGGGGTTCCACCCCAGCAGCAATTGCTTGTTCCACCGGCTGGACATTTTGTGGGCGACGATTTTTTCAAAGGCATCTTCTTCCCCAGTGGTCAGGTGCCCCACGTACAGGGCCCGGCACCGAGGAAATTGATGGTACGCCGAGTGGGCGGTCCGTTCATGAAAGACCGTCCGCCGTCCATCCGGCGTGACAAAAATCTGAGAAGACGAAGAGGGCTGCCGTTTTTTTATTTTCAAATGCTCGGTCTCGACGCCCGCCTGCTGGAGTTTGTGCTGGATAAACTCACCGTGGTCGTCGTCCCCGATGGTCCCCAGTGCTGCGATGGTGAGTCCGAGTTTCGCAAATCCGATGGCGGCGTTGGCGCTGCTGCCGCCCACGTGACGGGCGAGGGTTTTCGTCAGGATTTTCCCCCCCACGGGAAAGAGCATCATCTCCGGGCGGTGTCGGAGCGAGAGGAGCTCCATCTCACTCGGCTCCAAAAAGGTGTCCAGCACCACAGATCCGAGCGTACAGACGTCAAATTTTTTGGCCATGAGTGTGTGTTTGCACTGATTGTACCCGGAAACTACTGTGGCCCAAAAATTTCTCGCGGTTTGGCGCCTCTGGCTGGCCCGACAATTCCCTTCGACTCCATCTGATCCAAAATTCTCGCCGCCCGCGCGTACCCCACTTCCAGTCGTCGCTGGAGAAAACTCGCCGAGGCTTTTTTGGTCTCCATCACGAGCGCGACAGCTTCGTCAAAAAGCGCATCAAGTTTTTCGTCCGGGACTTCCTCTTTTTCCGTCCCCGCGGTGAGGACCCGTCCCTTTGCCATGCCTTCGATTGACTCAGAGGTCACGTCCTCCTGTGCCATCATTTCGGGAAACTGAAGTTTAATGTTGTTGGTGACGCGTTCGACTTCTTCCGTGGAAATATAAATTCCCTGAATCCGAATCAGATCACCGGAGTTTCCCTCCAGCATGAGCATGTCTCCAAATCCGAGCAAATCTTCCGCCCCGATTCCATCAATGATCGTTCGCGAGTCTACTTGCGAGGAAACCCGAAACGCAATGCGCGCCGGAAGGTTGGCCTTGATCAACCCGGTCACGACGTCCACGCTGGGGCGCTGGGTGGCAATCATCAGGTGCAGCCCCACAGCGCGAGCCAGCTGTGCAATCCGACAGACGGCGGCTTCCACATCCTTGCCGGCGACCATCATCAGATCGGCCAGCTCATCGATCACGATCACAATGAACGGCTCTTTTTCATCCGGTTTTTTGGCGTTCAATTCCTGAATATTTCGCACGCTCGCCGCAGAAAGCTTTCGGTACCGTCGGTTCATCTCTGCCACGGCCCAGGCGAGAGCGGAGACGGCTTTTTCTGGCTCGACGATCACCGGGGTCAGCAGATGCGGCAGATGGTTGTATGGCTTGAGTTCCACGCGCTTTGGGTCGATCAAAATCAGTCGCAAATCTTCCGGAGAATTGTTCCACAAGAGCGACGTGAGAAAGGCATTCATGGCCACGGACTTCCCCGACCCCGTTTTCCCCGCGATGAGAAGATGTGGCATACGAGCAAGATCCATCATGATGGGTTTTCCTGCCACGTCTCGCCCGACCGCGAGTTTGAGCGGAGCATCCAGTTCTTCCCAGGTGTCGGATTCAATCATTTCGCGCATCCCCACGATGGCTCGTTTTTTATTGGGAATTTCAATGCCTACCAAGGATTTCCCGCGTATGGGAGCTTCAATTCGAATGTTTTCTGCGGCCAGCGTGAGGGCCAGATCGCTTTTGAGCGCGGTGATTTTGGTCAATTTTACCCCCGGGGCTGGCTCCAGCGTAAACTGGGTCACCGTCGGTCCCACGTGTACGGACTTCATCGTCACATCGATTCCAAACTGAAAGAGCTTTTCTTGAATTTTCTGCGCATTCTCACGCAGAAGCGTTTCGTCCACGGTGATGGTCGAGTCATTTTCCCGCAAAAGCTCCAGATCCGGCGGAGCCCATTCGCCGCTGGGGGGGGCGTTTTTTGCTTCAGTGAGCGCATCCTCATCCTCGAGCTCGATCTTTTTTCCCACGCCATTTTTTTTCTGATTTTGTGACGAGTCCACAATCTCCAGTTCATTCTTAAACCGCTCTCGGGGGGTGAGTGCTTCCCCCGATTTTTTGGAGTCTTCGGTTGTAGATTTTGTTTCCTGGGACTTTGACGTTTCCCTGTCGCCAGAAGCCGATGCTGTGACCCCTTTTCCCCACGAAAATAGCTGCGAAAAAGACAAACGAAATCCCGCCATCGCACACAGCCATCCCAAGCCCACAAAGAGAACCGCCGTTACGGCCGTCCCAAAAATTTCTCGTGGAAAATATCCGATGGCAAATCCCACGGCCCCGCCAAATTCATGCGCCAGGGCAAGCGAGTCTGCGTGCGAAACAAAGAGATTTGCCACGCCCAAAAAACAAACAAAAACTCCCATCAGGGCAGCGATTCGTATAGGCGGAAAAAGTGGTTTTTCTTTGGACGATCGGAGGAGCACCACCCCTACTGCTAGGAAAACAAGGGGAATCAGCCAGGTGCCGACCCCAAACAATTTTCGAAAAAAAACAAAAACATCTTGTGCCGCTGTGGCAGCACTGGCAAAAATTGCCACAAGAATTACGGCCAACACGATCCACACGCCGCCCCAGATTTCTTGTCGCAGAGTATCGTCAAAAAACTCAGAGTGGGACTCTGCTTTTTGTCGTTGGCGTTCGACTTTCTTTTTGGCCTGGGTTTTGGCTTTTTCACGCAGGGCTTTTTGGCGTTCTTTTTTTTGTTCGGCCGCCAGCATTTTTTTGGCAGCTTTTTGGGCCTCCTTTCGCAGGACAGATGCGGGAATTTTGACGCTGGGGCGTTTTGTTTTGCGGGCCATTTGTGCAGAGCCGATTGTACCAGAGTCCTCCCAAAAACTCAATCAAACGCGCATCTTCTTGAGTTTTTCCAGTGCTTCGGCATTGGTGTCGAGAAAATCGATCTTTCCAAAATCTGCCGGTGCCACCCAATCCAGCTTTTGCCCTTCCAGCGGTTTGGGTTCTCCTTTTTGAATTTGGCAACGGTGAAACCGAAGCAGGAGATCTGTTTTTTCAAACGGCAAAATTGTCTGAAAAAAATGGGGTCGCACGGAGACTTCCACGCCGATCTCCTCCCGTACCTCCCGCTGGACACACGCCCGAAACGACTCTCCCCTTTGCCGCTTTCCTCCCGGAAATTCCCACTGTCCGGAGAAGGTTTTGTCCTCTGGCCGAGTCTGAATCAGGTATTTTCCCTCTCGGTGAATGCAGGCAATGCCGATCTCCAGCCGCCATTTTTTTTGTGCGGGCTTTTTGGCGCTCCGTTTTTTGCGTTGGGGCTGAAATTTTTGCTGCACGTTTTCCGGAAAAAATGCTCCGAGCTTTCCCGAAATAGTTTCCCCACCCCGCAGCGCCGTGGCCAGGTCCATCATGGCATTGTTCCATTTTCGTCCAGAACCACTGGCCACTACCAGCTCCTGTGCCATTTTTTCCACCCGTTTTCGGGGCCAGAGGACGCGAATGATTTTTTGGACATTCGTATCAATCGCCGCCACCGGATCGTCCCAAGCAAAGGCCCGGATGGCGGATGCAGTGTAGCTCCCGATCCCAGGAAGTGATTCGAGCGTTTTTTGTTCTCGCGGAAAGGTTCCCCCATATTTTTGGGCAATGATTTTGGCCGCGCGGAGCACATTTTTGCCTCGAGAATAGTATCCCAGTCCTTGCCAGACAGGAAAGACCTCCTCCCACGTCGCCCGTGCCAGCGTTTCAACCGTTGGAAATTGTGTCAAAAATGCTGGAAAATACTGTTTCTGTACACGCGGAACCTGGGTCTGCTGAAGCATGATTTCGCTGATCCAGATGGCATACGGATCTGTGGTTTTTCGCCAGGGCAGATCCCGCTTGTGTTGGTCGTACCAGTCGAGCAGTGCGTTACAAAAAGCTTTCGGCGTGGGCATCACACAAGGTTGTACCGAATTTTTTCCGAAAAAGCAACGGATTAGAGGCTTACAGGAGAGGCAAACTGATTGACGATCGTCCAGGCAGAGAAGGCCAAAAGCAGCCCAATTCCACAGGCAATCATAATTTTTTTGGCATTCTGCATGGCGTTTTCATCTCCAAAATTGATGATTAGTCGCACTCCCGCATACAACAGGCCGATTACGGCGGCTACGGCGATGAGCCCGAGGAGATAGTTTCCCCATTTTGCGATGAGGTCGATCAGACGATATGAATTGGCGACCTGGATGCGGCCATCAGCTGCGGTGAAGAGATCCCGGAGTGGTTTGATCGAAATGAGAATGACCATGCCGGTAATCGAAAAAATGATCCGCTTTTTGGCGTTGGTAATCTGCTGTTCATTTTCTCCGCCGGCGAGAATCATGGTAAAGGCGTTATACACGATGTAGCCCACCATTACGATGACCGCCAGTGTCACCATCATGTCAAAAAGTCCTTCGATTTCCCAGACCCCGCGTCGGGCAAATTCTGCCGTATCAATGAGGTTTCCGGATCCATCCGTCTCCCGGAGAATTTCTCCTTCGTTTCCAAATACGACCCAGTCCACCAGATGCGTCGTCAAAATCATCAATAAAAATCCAGTAGCAATGGCGAGCAGCTGGTTGACTTTGCTCTTGTATTTTTCTTCATTTCCTTGGGAGACAAACAGCTCAATCCCCGCGTACGAAAGCAGAATAATGCCAATCGGAATGGCAGCATTTTGCAAAAACTTGCTGACAATCGTGACCGTATTTCGAAACTGCTCTGTCCCAGGGCGATCATTTCCCCCGGTGTAGTCCGGGAGTCCAGAATCTCCATTTTCATCAAAAAACTTTCCTCCTCCCTGAAAGAGGGCGCTGGAATCGGGGATAGCAGCAGCTCCGCTGGGCAGGATATACTCCTCCCTCGGCATGTCGGTTTCTTGCGCAAAGAGCGTTCCCCCGTTTCCACAGAGGAGAAGAAACACAAAGAGCAGGAGAAATTTTTTCATCAGGAATTGATCAAAAATCGAGCAATGGTGTAGGCGGAGAAGCTGATAATCACTCCCAAAACATTGGCCATCAAAATGCGCTTTGCGCGGTTCATTTGATCCTCATTTCCAAAGCTCATGACATAGTACAGGCTCGAAAAAATCAACATGACGGTGGCAACAATTGCGACAAAAGAGAGCATGAAATTGATCAATCCGCCGACCTCAGCTGCGAATATCAACCCGGTCATTTCGACGCCTTCCTTGAAGGAAAAAATCCGGATAAATACCTCTGCCATTAGGATAAAAATTGCTCCGAGCAAGAAGGACTGTAAAAACTGTTTTTCCTGAGAAATCGCTTCTTCTTTTTGTCCGCGGATAATGAGGTTATAGCCGGACATCAGCCCATTGAGGAGCATGAATCCCCCCACGATGTACTCAAAGAATCGGACAATTTGTTTTACCTTCTGGTACATGTTTGGCACCGCTCCGTCATTTCCTTGCAGGAGATCCCGATTGACCGGATCCAGGACTTTGAAGCCGACAAATTCCGCGACAGAAATAATAGCGAGTCCCAGAATAATCCAGCCAAACTGTTCTTTGTATTTGCTGATGCGCTCATCCTGCCCTTGGGCGATAATAAATTTTATGCCCAGAACAATCAGATAAATAATGCCGATCCCTCCCAGGATTCGGTTGATCGTGCGCATGAGTTTTCCGTTTCGCCACGAAAACATGTCCCGGAGGCGATCTTCGTTGTCACCCATAAAATTATCGCCGGCCTGCATGACGAGATTTTTGTCTGTGTAAATGGGGTCGTAGTTTCGCGTGGTGAGAGGAAGATATTTCCCGAGCTCTTCAAAAAGAGCTTTTGCGTTTTCAAACTCTTTTGCCGCCTCGTAGCAATTTTGAAACGAGAGCCCTTCTATCGAATATCCTTGGGGGAGAGCCCTTTTTGCTTTTCGGTCTTCTTCTGTGAGTTCGATATTCATTTTTCCTTTCCCTTTCTCAAAAGATTCCCGTGCTTCTCTGAGGAGTTTTGGATTGCTGTCGGCATTGTATTCCAGAAACGTTTGAAACTCTTCGGAGGTGCTTTGGGCACGGTATGCTTTGAGATATTCACTTTTGGCTCCTTCACAGACATTTTGTATTACCGTCTCGCTTGGGGCGGCCCAGACAGCGCTTCCCGCCGACAAAAGCAGGGCAAATCCAAGTAAAAACCCACGAGATAGTTTTTTCATTCTCCAGATTGTACCAGAAAAAGCGTTTGTTTTCAAGTCCTGATGCTGGTTTCTCCCGCAGGGGATTTGACAAAAAAAAATCGCTCTCTACAATGCCGCTGCTTTTGTTCTTTTTCACTCGCAATGATCGCGTGGTTGTTGATTCCCGGCGGGATTGTGATCCTGGTGTACGCCGTCAAAATTGTAGACCAATTTTTGGGTGAAATCGCTTTTGCTGAGCGAGTTCTCGGCAGTGGCGGGACGTACACCTTTGTCAAACTTTTGGGGGTGGCGACGACGTTCCTCTCCATCATGTGGTTGACGGGCGATCTGCCCCGATGGTTGCGATCGACCTTTGGCATGTTTTTCGGCGGAATAGGATGATATGGGGCCATAGCTCAGATGGCTAGAGCACCTGCTTTGCAAGCAGGGGGTCCAGGGTTCGAGTCCCTGTGGCTCCACCACGTCGGTGTTCGCCTGCGCGCGCTTCGTTCTCCGCTTGCGCGGAGCACTCCGCTCGCTTGGCGACCCCTCCTCTTCCCCAAAAAATCTTCGATTTTCTGGGGGCCCCGAAAAAACACTCCGGGTGAGTAGCTCAGTGGTAGAGCAGTAGCCTTTTAAGCTATTGGCCGTGGGTTCGAACCCCACCTCACCCACCATTTATCAGAATTTGCCCCGAACTCTTCAAGGATATCCTGGGGGAGTTTTAGCTTGAATAAGAGCTTGTGAGTAATTTTTTGTCCTGCGGTGCGCCTCCCGGCAATAGGATCACTTGGTGTCACAGGACGAGAATATACGATTATTTCTTGGATGAGGAGGTGAAATATTTTGTATAATTCCTCGCGGTCTTTTGTCACGCTAGTAAGCATTTTCTTGTATTTTTCTGAGAAGGCTTCCAGGGTTTTTTGATACCCAGTAGAAAGCGTTTTTTGGGCAATTTGTTCTTCCACAGTTTCAAGTGTTTTTTTAGTCTCTCTTGCTCCGTTTCTTATTTGTTCGATCTCCGCCTTTAGCGTGTCTGAATCAATGAATCCTTCAGTATGTTGAAATCGAAGAGACTGTTCCCTTTCTGGGGTGCCATTAACTACCTTCCGCAATCTCTCAGCTTCTTTTCTTAGTTTTTCGACTTCTTTCTGTGTGGACTTCAGCCCTTGTTGGTATTCAAAAGCGGCTTTTGGATTCTTTAATAATTTTTTCACAAATTCTAAAACGAAAGCTTCAATTTCATCGGCATTTATGGGAAGGGTTTTGCACTGTGAACTTGTTTTCCCCCCTTTTCGTTGGCCGCATTTATAGTAGAAGGAAAAGCGGTCTTTTCCTTTTTTGATTCGTTTTCGCTCTCCTACCCAGGTCATGTATTTTTTCTCTCCTTCTTTTGTGCTGGAGCAACAATCACATTTCAAAAGGCCTCGAAGCAGATAGAGGTGTTCGTCTTGTTTTCGTCGGGAAAGGTATTTTTCTGAAAGAAGCCGCCTTTTAGCTTTTTCAAAAGTAACACGATCTATGATAGCCGGTTGGCGAAAAGATGATTTTTTCCATTTTTCCCGCTTCAATCTTTTTCCCTTGCTAGTCTTATTGTAGTAATAATCACCCACATAAATGCTGTCACTAAGTGTTTTTTTGATTTGCTCCGCCCGCCAAAAAGAAGGCGTATTTTTTTTGGTAAGGCTTCCTTTCCGTTTCACATTCTTTATGGCTGATGCCTCAGGAGATAAGACTTCTTGATTGGTAAGTTTTTTTGCGATTGCAGCAAAGGAATGTTTTTGATCTACAAACTCATCAAAGATAAAGCGGACAATTTCAGCTTCCTCTGGGAATATCTCAAGCCTCTTATCTGCACTTTTTTTGTAGCCATAAGGGGGAACTTTTCCCATGAAAACTCCCGCCCTAGCAGCCGCATCTCGTCCCGCCTGTGATCGCTCCCGGAATGTTTCCATTTCCAACTCTGCTATTACTCCTACGATTCCAAGGATAGCTCGCCCAAAGGCAGTAGAAGTATCAATGTTTTCATGTACGGAAAAAAATTCAACGTTGTGTTCTCCTAAAAAATCGATGACGTCCAGTAAAATTTTAAGCTTTCGGGCAAAGCGATCCATTTTGTACACAGCCACCATGTCAAAAGGCTTCTGGCCCTTTGGAGCATTCAAAATGGCCTCTTGTAGTTTTGCGAAGCCAGGTCTTTCTTCCATGGGAGTGGTCCCACTTACATCTTGGTCGATGTAAATATGCTCTTTTCCGGCAGAAATAAATCCTCCCCCCGGAGCATAAGACTTTGATTTTATGAGGCTTTCGATAGCGTGTTTTTGCAGAGCTATTCCGTATTTTTCCGTTTGGTCTTCAGTTGAAACCCTTAGGTAAATCGCAACGCGTTTCGGTGGAGCTTCTTGGTCTGACGGCATGGAGAGAAAGTATAGGATTGGCAATACCCGAAGTACTAAGCTTGTATTTCTTCTTTATTCTTATTTCTTATAAAAACTTCTTTTTAAATATCCTTTGACGGACCTACATTATTCTTATATAATTTTTGTGTCAAAATTTTCTAACTAAAAATATGATGGTGAACAGAGACAAATGGGAATTTTACAAGGATCGGAAGGGGGAACATCGCTGGCGCGTAATTTCTGTGAATGGGCGCGTTGTAGGGGCTTCTACGGAAGGATATGCGAACAAACAAGCTGCAGAAAAAAATGCTATGAGATTTGGTTATAAGAAAAGGAAATGAATGCTTCTGACTCTAAAACATTGCACATTTTTATTGATGAGGGCGGTGATAGGTACTTTACTGAATCTAGTTCAAAGTATTTTACTTTAACTGCTGTTGCCTGTATGCCCGATTCAGCAACAGTTTCAGAACTATACTGTTTAAGGAAAGAGCTCTTTCCCCGCGTTTACGAGCAATCGAAAAGTGCGGAGAAGTCCACAACCAATATCCTTGAAAGTTTCCATGCTTCAGAAGATTTTCAATTTGTGAGAGATAGAGTATTTGAAATTATCGAAAAGCAGGAAGGACTTCAGGTTTTTAGTGTTATTATTGAAAAAAGAAAAACAAATCCTAGTTTACAAGACATATCGGCTTTTTATACTAAGGCTTGCATATGGCTTATGCATGGCCTTTTGTACAATATATCATTAACGGATTACAATTGTTTGATAATTTATTTTGATGGAATGCCCATTAAGGTAAATAAGAAAAAAGCAATGTTCAAAGGAATAAAGCTTAAGATTGCTGAATTTTTCAGAGAGAAAAAAATTTCTGTGCCTTATTATTTAGTAACCCATCAGTCAAAAGCGGACGTGTATTTACAAATAGTGGATTATGTAAATTGGGCAATTTTTATTAAAAATGAAAGAGGCGAAATAAGACCCTATGAGCAAATAAAAAAACTTATTAAAAATGAATTTTATCCCTTTGCAACAGGGACTACCTTTTTTTATTAAAAAAAACCCCCCGCAGATGCAAGGGGTTTTTGACCTTTCTGACTATTTCCAAGAGGGAAAGGAACCGAGGGAGGGGGTTGTTTCACCAAAAAGGAACCTTTAAAAGAGCTATTGACAGGTATTTTTTTTAATTATATGTGTCCTAATTTTGTCTGTACCCTCCGGGTGGAGGGCACCCGAAGGGTACAGATGTTTTCTTGAAAAGTCAATTTAAAAGCTTAATTAAATTAAATTAAATTGACTTAACTTTGCCTAATCTCTAATTTTTCCAGTGCACCTACTACTTTTTTAACTTTTGCGGCATTTTTTGTCTCTTGGAGAACCGTGAAGATGGGGCAACACCGTCTAACGGTTCTCCGCAAGGAAGAAGTAGTTAGGTGCAGCGGTTTGTTGCCCCATTTTTGATGACAAAAAAGCCCAAAAATCATACCATAAAAAAATTGTCAATAATCGCTTTATGCCTTATAATAAGCGGGGTATTGGCAGTTGCTCTTTGGCAAAATCAACAGCGTTTGAAGAGCAAATATTGCTACATGATGTATCAGAGCGAGATTCAGTATTGTAAGTCCGTTACCCCGGCAAATATTCGTTATTCAGAATACTTGCAGGGCACAGGTTGTATGCAGGGAGTCCAAGAACGTTTTCGGCGATGCCTGGAAGGAGACAAAGAGATTTATCAAAGCAGATTGAAAACCATGCGGAACCTGGAAAAATCTTCAAAAAATTAATCCCCTTTCCATGAGACACCTTCTCCTCGGTTTCGGCATTATTTCATTCTTTTTCTGTTTTAATGTTTCTGCTCAGGCACGATATTCGCTAGGACCTAGAACGCTGAATACTATTGTGGACATGTGCATGGGAAAGACAGAATGGCCCAGTGGCACTTCCCAGTCTGAAATTGATGAGAAATGTGATCGTTACAACAGCCTAATTGAAAACAAGAGGGAACGAGAGGTGGATGCCGTTCGTAATATTTCTAACAGGCAAAACCGGCTTCGCTCAAAGTATGATATTCCGATCTTAGAAAATAAGGCGAAAGAAATTGAAAAAGAAATGGAAGAAACCTCAGAAGAGACAAATAATGACTATCACACTCTTCCTGGAAGGATTCAACAGATCAACCAGCAACAGAAAATCGCTGAAAAAAATATTGCCGTAATAGACGAAAAAGCCTCGAAACCTAACCCCAAATGTATAACTCCCGTTGGAGGTTGGACAAACAGTCTGCGTGACAGAATTAGAAAAAGGCTTTGTGGATATGACACTGCTACCCAACCTTCTCGACGTAGTAGAGACACCTTAAGCGATGAAAAAAAAGAAAATAGGCAAAGCTCCCTTCTTCAAGAAATAAATAGCATAAAGCGAGAAATAAGACGCCTACAGACGAAACTTCGTTCCTTGCTCAAACAAATGGAAGATGAGGGCTAAAAGAATTCTTTTCCCCAAAGACATCACGTCAAAAGAAGCGGCGGAGATATTACAAGCACTTAAAAATCCGGCATTTCGGGAAAAATTTACCAAACCTTACATTTCATACGAGGAAGCAAAGGAAGTCTTACGAAAAACAAAAAAGTAGCCCCCCGGGGAGTAGGGAGCCATAGGGGGTGGAGATTTATGTAAAAATCCTTTTGCTTCGTTGATTTTTTAAAAAACACCGGAACACCCATTGAGAAAGCAAAGATCCACGTTAGAAGAAAAAAGAAAAATGAGACTTTTGCAAAATAAGAATACAAAATCCACAAAGTAGAGAATGCTATGTTATAAGCGACTTTTTTTCGTTTTTTTAGAAACGAAAACTGCAAAAAAAACCTATTTTTTGGAGACTGCCCCTTGAAAAAGAGAATGTAATATTTTCTCGTCATCATTTTTTGCAGCGTACAGTTCTATTTCTATTTCGCGTGGAAGTGTTTTTTTATTTACAGTGAGGGTAGGGGCCTTTGCCGTAAAAAATTGGACGAGAGTGCCTTTTTTGTCCTTTTCAGAAGAAAATGATTTGTGTTCGATGGTGACTCCTTTTCCTAATTTTTTTACCAGCCCTTGTGTTACTTCTTCGATGGAAGTTTCTTTCAAGGGATCGTCGGACTTTGTGACGATTATTTTTTGCTTCACGCGCTCATGATATCACATTTAGTTGGTTGGTAAAAACCCTCCAAAAAGCGTATAATGAGGGCGATGTTGTATTTGGGAAAACCCGTCCACGAAATAAACCAAGCTGATCTTCAAAAGCTCATTGAGGAAGAGGTTGAAGAGAGCAAGCACATTGAGTACAAAGAATCACTTCCTTCAAACGGAGCAGAAGACAAAAAAGAATTTGCAGCAGACGTTTCAGCTTTTGCAAATGCTGATGGAGGAGTGATTATTTATGGTATGAAAGAAAATAGAGAAACGGGAATGCCAGAAGAGCTTTGTGGAGTAAGTGTTGACAATAGAGACGATGCGGTGCGACGACTAGATCAAATGATAATGAATAAGATAGCTCCAAGAATACCTGGTGTAGAAATTGTTTCTGTGGAGTTAGAAGATGGGAAAATAGTGTTGATAATAAACATTCCTAAAAGTTTCTCAATGCCTCACATGGTCTCTATAGGGGATTCTAGGTTTTATTTAAGGCGCTCTAAGAGCAGGCCTCCTCTCGACATAGAAGAAATAAGAAACGCTTTTCTATTTTCAGATACTATTACCGAAAAAATTAAAAATTTTCGAACGGAAAGAATCGCCAAAATCTTAGCGGAAGACACGCCAGTAAAACTAATATCCGGGGCAAAGATAGTATTACATATGGTGCCACTTGCAGCCTTTCATTCTCCCATGGAAGCCAATCTCCGATTCCTTTTGGAAAATTATTCAGAACACAGTAATGACCTACAGCCTTTTTGGTCCGGTGGTGGTTGGAATCCACCGCGTCCTAATTTTGATGGTTTAATCTCAGCACTGCCTCCCTCTGAAGGGAGAGAGGGAGTCGATACTTACTTTCAAATTTTTAAAAATGGAGCATTTGAAGCAGTAGATGTTGGCTTGTTATCAGAAGGAGAACAAATACCAATGTCGCTTTGCGAGGGGACGTTATTGAACGCTTTAACCCGCTATCTTAGGATTCAGAGAAAATTAGGAGTTTCTCCTCCGATTTTTATAATGGTTACCCTTCTTGAAGTGAAAAATTATATCGTTGATTCTGTGCCGCCTCCTGCGGGAAGAATCCCCATAGGAAGAAGAAATGACGTCAAGATTGATCGTGAAAACCTATTTTTGCCAGAAATAGTTTTGAAAGATTTTGACCAAAGCCTTCCTGAGCTAATGAAGCCGATCTTTGATGCTATGCACAATGCGGGAGGGTATGTAGGTTCTCGCAGTTACGATAATGAAGGAAATTATTGTGTTAATTGGGAACGTTCATAATTCGTTTTCCAATACGTCTGATCTTCTTATCGATCCCGTAGCAGTAAAGGCAAAGATGGTGTCTTTCTAGTAAGACTTCGGGGTATTTGCTGGTATCCCACCACGTCGCTAGAGGATTTCACTCGTGGCTCGTCCCCGCCAAGGCGGGGTCTCGCACTGAGTTTCATCCTCGCTCCTCTCTCCGCGCAAAATCTGCGATTTTGCTTGGAATTTTTTAGGGAATCTTTCATTTCACGAGAGCCCCAAAAGAAGCACCCGGTTCACTCGGCGTTTTTTGAAGTGGCTAGATTTTTGCTTGGAAAATTTTCTCATTTCCCCACAATCGGTCCCGATGCGTGTTTGGTTTGAAACCCTCGGCTGCAAAATGAATCTGGTGGATACAGCCTTTGCCGAGCGGCAATTGCAAAAACTCGGATTCACCATCACAGAGGAGGATCCCGATTTCGTTGTGGTCAACACCTGCACCGTCACACATGCGGCGGATCGCAAATCCCGAACTCGAGCCAAGCACTTCTCCCGTCAGGGTTCACAAATTGTCGTGACGGGTTGTTCGACCAAAATTGCGCCCGAAAAATGGCAGGAGGCATTTCCCGGATGTGCGGTTTGCCCCACACCGGAGGAGGTGGTGGCGTTTTTCAAATCCCTTCCTGCTCCTGAGCGAGAGGAGGGATTTCCGCTCCCGCTCGAGCGCACCCGGCGCAACATTGCTATCCAGACGGGTTGTGACACGTACTGCAGCTACTGCATCATCCCATTTGCACGGGGGAGCTCACAGAGTTTTTCCCGATCGGACATTTTGGCACAAGTCTCTCGCGCCGAACAAGATGGAGTGCAGGAAATCATTTTGACGGGGATCAATCTGGCGGCATGGGGGGCTTCGCACACGCGGAAACCAGCGGAATCTCGGTTCCCCGAGCTGCTCTCTGCAATTTTGAAAGAAACATCTATTCCCCGTATTCGCCTCAGCTCCGTGGGGCCAGAATTTTTGTCCGATGCATTTTTTGAAATATTTGCCTCCCCCCGAATCTGTGATCACCTGCATGTGTCTGTGCAGTCGGGGAGTGCAGAAATTTTGCGTGCGATGAATCGCGGCCACGGTGTGGGGGACATTTCCCGTGTTTTACAATGCGCTCGGGAAGTACGTCCGGATGTCTGTATTTCTTCGGATGTGATCGTGGGGTTTCCGGGAGAAACCGAATCCCTTTTCCACGAAACAGTCGATCAGCTTGAGCAGTGGCAGATCTCCAAACTGCACGTGTTTCCCTTTTCTCCGCGCTCAGGGACGGTGGCCGCGGGACTTCCCGATCCGGTTTCCTCCGCAGTCAAAAAAGAGCGAGCCAAAAAACTTCGAACTCTTGGGAAAAAATTAAAGCAGGATTTTGTCTCCTCGCAGCTGCGGAAAGAAAAAGAAGTGCTTTGGGAGCAGGATGGTGCGGGCTGGACGACCAACTTTCTCCGCGTGAAGAATTTGAAAAATGAACCAGAAAATACCATTTCTCTGCTCACCCTTTCTCCAGAAAATCTGGCCGAGTGAATCTTGCGCCGGAAAAATTTTGTGCTACGATCGCCGCCGCATCGGGGTGTAGCTCAGTTGGTAGAGTACACGGCTGGGGGTCGTGTGGTCGCTGGTTCGAGTCCAGTCACCCCGACCACGTCGGAGCTCGGCTGCGCGAGTTCCGTTTTTTGCGTTGCAAAAAAACTCCACAAACTTGCCGGCTCCTCCTCTTTCCTCACAAACGTTCCGTTTGTTCGGAGAGCGCAAAACCTGCGGCTTTGCTTGGGTTTTTGGGAGTTGATTTTTACTTTGTTACATGGTAAAATGGTCCCTTGTGTTTTCAAAAATTATGAACGAAGGCCAGCTCGAACTGTTCAGAAACCGAGGATTGATTGCTTCCCTCAAGCGAGACCTGAAATTTCAGAACGATAAGTTGCAGGCGGTGTACACGCTTTTTTGTGAAAGAATGGATCAGGCCGATGCACAGGGGTTTCCTTCGGAGATAGTGTGGCAACAGCGAAACATTCAAGAAGAAGCTTCACGGATCTGTCAAAACTGGGGGATCAAAAATGAAAGTGGCGCATTTGCGGATCGGTTTAATTTGTTGCAGAAAATGCTGATTATTCTCGAGCAAGACCCAAGAGACCTGAGTTTAAAACTCCAAGAGCTGGTGGATTGGTATGCGGATCAAGTGCTGCACACAGATGCAGGCATGTCCCCCAAGAAAGGCGCGGAGAAAAAAGATCGAAAAGACTTTGCGGCGTTTTGGGATGAATATGGAAAGTTTTTGGAACAACTGGGAGTGTACAATCCGTATCCGTCAAAGGTTACACAGCAAACAATAAAAAAAATTACGGAGGTGAAGCAAAAAAAACAGATGAATTTAACTGAGCATCTGGAAGAATTTCGTTCTGGGGAGCGTAAAACCCAGTATGGTACGCTGGCGAATATCAAGCTTCTCTATCAGATGCAGCAGCACTTGGGTTGGAAAAACTTTCTCGAACAATTTCCGCAGGAGGTGGAAGATCTCAAAATTACCGATTCACAAACATTGTACGGGTATATCGTTTTTCCAGAAACGATTCCCCCGATTGCCCGATCTCCGAAGACGGATCATTAATCCGCCTTTCCCAGTGTCTTCTCGCCCTCGTCCCAGCTGACGGGGCAGAGTTCGCCTGTCTGAAACGCTTTGAGTGTCCGCAGAAGTTCTTTTGGGTTGCGCCCCACGTCCAGATTATTGATCGTCATCGACTGGAGCTTGCCGTCCGGGTCGATCAAAAACGCGCCCCGCAGACTCATGCCGTCCTCGTGCAGGACGCCATAGTCGTATGAGAGCTCCTTGGTCATGTCCGACAGCATGGGAAATCCCAATTTTGCAATGCGTTCGTCGGCCTTGGCCCAGCCTTCGTGTGAGAAAACCGAGTCCACCGACACGCTGAGAATCTGACAGTTGTGCTTTTCAAATTCCTCACGCATTTTTCCCAATTCGATCAGCTCGGTGGGGCAGACAAAGGTAAAGTCGAGGGGATAAAAGAACAAAAGAACCCATTTTCCTTTGTAGTCGGAGAGGGAAATCTTGTGCTCCACGGATTCTTTCTGATACGCAGGAGCCGTGAAATCAGGAGCGGGGGCTCCGATGCAGAGTGAATGGCAGCCGGTGTCGTGATCGCAGTGGTTCATGAAATTGAAGAATTACAAATTATAAATGACAGGCGATAAGTGGAGAGAAAAACAACATCATTTTTTGCTCTCTTTTTTCTGTGCAGGATTTCGGACAAAGAAATTGACAGACACTCCTTCTAGCGAGAGATGCTGTACCTCTTTTGGCACGGGAACGGTTCCCACCGCTTCGGCTCGCACGTCTAGGATATCTCCGGTATCGAGATTGATGATGTGGTGATGATCGGCGAGATTGGCATCGTACCGGGCGGTGTTGTCTTTCATTTCGATCTCACGAACGAGACGAAGGATTTTAAGTTTCTTCAAATTTTTGTACACCGTCGAAAATGAAATCCGTGGGAACTTTTTTTTCATTGCCACAAAAATCTCCTGCGCAGAGGGGTGGGCGGTTGATTCGGCAAGAAATTTAAAAATTTCTGTTTTTTGCGGGGTGAGCGGCAACTTATTTTCCCGACAAATATCCTCAAAGTATTCGAGCCGTTTCTTGAGAGTGAAATTCATTGAAAAAAATTATTTTTCCGTGGAAAATTATTGTCCACCGTTATCCAGAAGTCAAGTTTTTTCCCGGGAAAAAAGTTTGACAAAGTCGATTGGCACACTAAAATCCGACCGCAGTTTTGTATTTTCTTTTCTTTACTTTTTAAACCCCACAAAGATGGCTGATGCATTCCAGCGTACAAAACCCCATGTCAACGTGGGAACCATCGGACACGTTGATCATGGGAAAACGACTCTCACTGCCGCAATTACCAAAGTACTGGCAGAACGGCACGGAGATCTTCCGGCCAACAAGTTTGTTGCCTTTGATAGTATCGATAACGCTCCTGAAGAAAAAGAGCGCGGTATTACTATTGCAACCTCTCACCAGGAGTACGAGACCGAAAAGCGACACTACGCGCACGTCGACTGTCCTGGACACGCCGATTACGTCAAAAACATGATTACCGGTGCCGCCCAGATGGACGGTTCTATTTTGGTGGTGGCGGCCACAGACGGCCCCATGCCCCAGACCAAGGAGCACATCCTGCTGGCGCATCAGGTGGGAGTGGATCACATTGTGGTCTTTCTCAATAAATGTGACATGGTCGACGACGAAGAAATGCTCGAGCTCGTCGAAATGGAGGTTCGCGAAGAGCTTTCCAAACGGGATTACGACGGCGACAATGCCAAAATTATCCGCGGATCAGCGCTCAAGGCGCTTGACGATCCGAAAGGAGAATGGGGAGATAAAATCATAGAGCTCATGAATGCGCTCGATGAAGTGATCCCAGAACCAAAACGAGAAACCGACAAGCCTTTCTTGATGCCAATAGAGGACATCTTTTCTATCAAAGGACGGGGCACGGTTGCGACTGGTCGTATTGAGCAAGGAGAAATCAAAGTAGGAGAAGAAGTTGAAATCGTGGGGGTCCGCGACACGTCCAAAACTACCATCACGGGGGTGGAAATGTTTAAGAAACTCCTTGACTCCGGACAAGCCGGGGACAACGTGGGACTCTTGCTTCGTGGTATCGAACGGGAGGATATTGAACGCGGACAGGTTTTGGCCAAGCCCGGATCAATTACTCCCCACAGTCAGTTTGAGGCAGAAGTCTACGTCCTCAAGAAAGAAGAGGGCGGACGCCACACACCATTCTTTAAGGGATACAAACCACAGTTCTTCATTCGCACGACTGACGTGACGGGAGAAGTGCAGTTGCCCGAGGGAGTGGAAATGGTCATGCCTGGTGACAACGCCAAATTTATCGTGACGCTCATTACCCCGATCGCTCTCAACGACGGAACTCGTTTCGCTATCCGCGAAGGAGGCCGCACGGTGGGTGCCGGAGTAGTGAGCAAGATTCTCAAGTAAGTTGAGATCTCAACTTCAGAACTCAAAAGAAGATCCCTGCCACGCGGCGGGGATTTTTTTATATCTCGGTTTTTGTTTTCCAAATTTCGAGCCGAGCGATGTCGATTTTTGATTCTGGATCACCCGTCCATTCAGATTCAAATCCCTGTGATTTCAAAAAATTTTGAAAGAGTGAAATGGCATTCGATATATCTTTTCGTTGAATCAAAGGATCAGCTTCCTGTAGCTTTTTCAAAAACTCAGAATTTTCACTGTCCCAATTTCCGTACAGGCTTCCAAAATCAATGGCATATTTTTCCCCGTTTCCAGTTTGAAAAAATTTAATAATTTCCTTGAATTTATCCGCAAAAATTGGTTGCATTTTTTGGGCAGTGTTTTGAGCATTCTCAGGTCTATAATTTCGTGTAAAGCTCTTTGTTTTGTTTCTGGCAATAGTTCTTCGAGCTCAAAAATCTTTTCTGGAAAATATTTTTGAAAAACTTGCACCGTCCCTTCATCAATTTCTTTTTCAGAGAAGAGTTTGCGAACACGATCAATATTGAAACCTTCTTTTTTCATGGTTTCTTAATACACAATTAGAGATTATACGTCAAGTCTTGTAAAGATCTCTTTCTCCACATATTTTTTGCTCCGGGCATAGGTCAGGCGTGAGATCTGTTTCAGCGCGGAAGCGACTTCAGCACTGCCCTCCTCGAGGTACGGGTTGAGCGGAACAATACTAAAGGGTCGACTGGGCTGGGTGTCGATTGAGAGTTTCATGACGGCTTTGTATTTATCGATGTTGATCAGATCCTGATCGCTGAAGACGGGGGCCATCTCCTTGGCCATGGGCTCGGCATCCTGGGCGCCAATTTTGTAAGACATCATCGTTCCGACGTTTCCAAAAACCGCATCTTTGAGGTTGACTCCCCCCGAGCGTTTCTGCTGTGTGGTGTCGATTTGCCCGAGGTACTGGTGGGCCATCGCGAGTCCCAGCCGATATTTTCTCGCCTCGGAGAGAATGGATTCAATGGAATCGGTGACGTAGTTTTGAAACTCGTCGATGTACAAAAAGAAGTCCTGGGGTTTCTCACCAGCCGCCAGCCGTTTTTGTCGTCGCAGTGCTGCCACCTGTAGTTTTGACACAATGATCAGTCCTAGCAGTTTCGAGTTAATTTCCCCCGTCATTCCTTTCGACAGGTTCATGAGCAAAATTTTTCCTTCCTCCATCACCCTGGCAAAGTCAAACGCCGACTTGGTCTGTCCGATGATGTTGCGCATCATGGCATTGGTCACAAATGCGCCAAATTTTGCCGCAAAATAGGGAATCATCTCCTGCTTTTCTCTCGCACCGGTTTGGGCCATCTGCTTGCTCCAAAAGCTTTTGACCACCGGATTTTGGACATGTTTTACCTTCGCTCGTTGAAAGGCATCATCGGTAAAAAGACGAACAATGTCTGTCAGACAGCCGCCATTGGGATCTGCCATCAGGGTGAGGACACCATTGCGAAAATAATCCTGGATCCGTGGCCCAAAGACCTCTTCGTCAAACATCTTGAGCATGATATTCATCGCATCGAGGGCGACCATGTCTTTTTCTTCGTCGGTTTCGGCCTCCAGCAGATTGAGCCCCATCGGTCGCTCTAGATCAGAAGGATCAAAAATAATCACATCGTCCACACGATCTTTTGGCACGAAGGGCAGCAGTGACTCGATCAAGCTGCCGTGTGGATCTACGACACAGAGCCCTCGGCCTTCTCGCAGATCCTGTCGGGCCATCGACTGAAAGATCGACGACTTTCCGGTTCCCGTCTGTCCGATCACATAAAAGTGACGAAAACGGTCTTCGTTTTTTATGTAGATCGGCGTTTTTTTGCCACGATAAAAGTTATGTCCCAGCATCAGTCCTTCTTTTGGCACATTTGAGGGAGCCGGTGCCACCTTAAAGTTTTGCCATTTGACCCCCGGAATGTTGTTGAACTTTATGTGCGGGAAATGGTACAGCGAGGCAAGCTCTTCGCTATTGAGTTTCATCCGATGCTGGGGGACCCAGGTGCGGCGAAACGAGCGAAAGAGAAAATGGCGAATGAGTGCCCGGCGGGAATGATATTTCTGTGAGTTGTGTGTCTGAAATCTATTCAGTCCCGGCGAGCCATACTGGGCAAAGGAATTCAGAACAGAATTCATGTTGACCTGCGCAGTGCGCTTGTCTGCGGAGCTGGCTACACAGCGGATAATTGTCCGGAATGCAGATTTCTCAGCCTTTTCTTCAATCGCTTTGACGGTCTCCTGCGATTCGGCATCTTTTTCTGTTTCATTTTGTTTGCTGGAATCCTCTCCCTCACCGGAGACCAGCATCTCAAAAATTTTCCCAAGCCAGGAAAAGGGATTCCACCACACCAGAGAACGCTTTCCGGATCCGAGTCGCTTCGCTAGTCGTCGGCCCTTTTTTTGCCAGTTATTTTTTACTGGACGGATCATGATCTGGATAGCGGCGGAGTTTCCCTGCTCATCCGAAGCATTGGACAGCGAATTGAGCACATTATTGATTGGATCAGTGGATTCAAATTTTTGGTACGTGCGGATCGGATACAAAAACTTCTTTGCCGTTCGGAGGTAGCCGCTGACCTGGTGAGTCTTGGGATGAAAAAACTTCGGAGCCGGAGTTTCGGACAGGACGGCTTCTGGATAAAAACTCGTGATTTGTTTTTCGACAACCTTTTGAATCGATGCCGGACAGCCGACATAAAATTTAATCTCTCCATCCGTGGCGATGTACTCCAGCGACAAAAAATCCTGCCGACGGAAAAAATGCTTCAGATCCGGAGAGTAGATTCCATAGAGGGACCCAAAAAAATGCTCTCCAATGCCCACAACTCGCCGGATTTCACTGGTCTGATCTCGTTCGCGTTCGATATCTTCTTTGGATTCTTTTTTGGGGATGAGCACCTCCAAAAATACAAAATTGATGGATCGTCGAAAGTCGGCATGTCGCCGAATTCGCCAAACGATTCCCATGGCGAGGGCGATGGCAAGAAGACTGCCACCAATCCAGATTCCAACCATCTCGATCATCGGACGGATTGTATCATAAATGCAAATTTCTCACTGTTTTTTTCTCGGCGCGAAGGTGCAGACTTTTTTGGCGGCATCATGAGAAACCTGATACGAGTTTCCTTCCTGCACCGTTCCTGCGATCATGGCTTCTGCCAGCGGATGTTCGATGCGGTCGGCAATCATTCGTCGAACCTCTCGCGCTCCGTATTCGGGATTGTACGCTGCTTTTGCGAGTGCATTGATTACGCTCCCCCCGATGTGAAGATCGATTTGGCGATCCTTGAGCCGGTCGAGGAATACATCGAGTTGAATTTTGACAATTGTTTTAATAGCGTCACGATCAAGTGGGCGGAAAATCACGGTCGAATCGAGTCGATTGAGAAACTCTGGCGTAAATTTTTTCTTCAGATCTTTTTTTACGTCCTCGGTGATCGACTCAAACTCTTGTTCGTGTTCAGCGAGATCCTTTTTTGTGTCCGTAAATCCAATAGAATTTGCATTTTGCTGAAACCGATCAGCCCCGACATTTGATGTCATCACGACAATGGTATTTTTAAAACTCACCGTCCGTCCCTTTCCGTCTGTGAGTTCGCCGTCCTCAAAAATCTGCAAGAGCATGTTGTGTACGTCTCGGTGCGCTTTTTCTATCTCATCAAACAGCACAATCGAGTGGGGGCGTCGTCGGACCTTTTCCGTCAATTCTCCCCCCTCCTCATGGCCAACATACCCGGCTGTGGCTCCCACCAGTCGTGATCCGGTGTGGGGCTGGCTAAATTCTGACATATCAATTTTAATCAGCGCCTTGTCGTCATGATAGATTTCGCGTGCGAGCTGGCGCACGAGTTCGGTTTTCCCCACCCCCGTTGGTCCCAAAAAAAGGAAAGCCCCCAGGGGTCTTTTTGGGTCGGCAAGTCCCATACGAGCGCGACGGATCGATTTGGCAATGCTTTCAATCGCCTCATCCTGTCCGGCAATTTTCTTTTTCAGCGTCTTTTCCAGTGCCGAGAGATTTTTCATCTCCGAGCGAATCAACTTTGATACAGGGATACCCGTCACTTGTTCCAGTACATGGGCAATGTCTTCGCGGCCGACAGTTTTGACTTTTTTGCCATCAATTTTTCGGGCTTTGAGCTTTTGAATTTCTTCCTGATGCTGTTGCTCTTCCTGGTGGAGTTTATTGGCCTTTTCGTAGTTTTGCTCGATGACGGCAGCTTCTTTTTTTTGCTGCAGGGCATTCAGCTTGCTGCGCAGTTCCTTGATTTCTTTGCCGTGTACCCGGTTGGTGAGACTCTTTGCCGCACAGGCCTCATCCAAAAGATCCAACGACTTGTCCGGCAAGAATCGCTCAGCAATGTATCGCGAAGACAGCTTGACTGCGGCCTCCAGTGCTTCATCTTCGATACGGACGACGTGATAGTTTTCGTAGTGCTTTTTGAGTCCTCGGAGAATTTCGATGGCCTCTTCTTCTGTGGGTTCGGGGACATCTACCGGCTGAAATCGCCGCGCCAATGCCGCATCCTTTTCTACATGTCTGCGGAATTCCTCGACCGTCGTGGCACCGATCATTTGGATTTGACCACGGGAAAGAGCGGGTTTCAAGATATTTGCTGCATCCAGAGAGCCTTCGGAACTCCCGGCACCGATGATGGTATGGAGTTCATCAATAAAAAGAATCACTTCATTTTCGCTTGTCGCGGCTTCGTCAATGATTCGTTTAATGCGCTCTTCAAACTCTCCGCGGTATTTTGTCCCGGCCACCAGTGTCGCCATCGACAGCGACATGACTCGCTTATCCAGCAGGCTATCGGGGACGTCTCCTTCGGCAATACGCTGAGCAAGCCCCTCCACGACGGCGGTTTTCCCGACGCCCGGATCGCCCAAAAGGGCGGGATTATTTTTTGTTTTTCGGCTGAGAATCTGTACCACGCGTTCAATTTCTTTATTGCGGCCAATGATTTTGTCGAGCTTTCCTTGCTGTGCTTTTTCCGTAAAATCTTCACAAAAATAATCCAGAGCAAGCTTCTTTTTTCTTCCTGGTCGGCCCCCGCCGGCTCCACCGGGGGGCGGAGGAGTCACGTCAAAGGCGTCGGAATCTTCTTCAAATCGTTGGGGCGGGAACTGTCCACCCCCTCCCGTGCGTCCGGCATTTGGATTTTGGGCGATGCCCACCAAAATACTGTGAAGTCCGTCTAAAAGAGAATGAATCCCTGCTTGTTTGCTCGCACTCTCGGGGCCGGTCGATTGTTTTTTAAACAGCGCCTCCAGCGCTTCCTCGATCTGTTCTGGGCGAATCATCAGTGTTTTGAGAATGTGCACCGCGCCCGAATTTTTCTGTCGCAGGAGCGCATACAGAATATGCTCGCTGTCGACCATCGGATGTCCAAAATCCAGCGTTGCCTGTGCAGCCGCCTCGATGGATTTTTGAGCGAAAGGCGAAAAAATATTTTTTTCAGATTTTTCCTCTGGGCTTTTTTCCTTCTCGGTATCGGCAGGTTTCTTTTTTTCTGCGGGTTTGGTGCGAATGTCCTGCGAAATGCGGAAGGCATTTTCGTACGTCACTCCAAAATTCCGAAGCACTTCGCCAGCCATAGATTTCGGCTGACGCAGGATCCCGAGTAAAAGATGCTGTGTCTGGACCTGTGATTCACCCAGGAGGCGCATTTCTTCTTGCGCCAGGATGAGAGTATTTTTGGCAAACTGCGTGAAGGAGTCAAAATGAGAACTCATGAAACAAGGGATTTGGGTCGGAGAATTGTAGCACAGAAGCGGCAAAAATCAAATCGTTTCCCCTTGATTTTTGCACTAAAAACTTTTTTTACTGCGTGTCACTTCGATCGATGATTGTGTATTCCTTGTCCGTTATCGAATTTCCCCAATTATCTTTGAGGCCTGAAAATTGAATGGAAAAGCGTTCATTTGGCTGGATCACTGACTGCCAAAAGCCCAGCAGCAGGGTTCGTCGATCCTCTAGCAGCACCCAGCTGTCGACTTCTGGATGAGCCGTCTGCGGATCGGTGACATTTTTGTCCGTGAGAGTGACCGAAACCGTCTCTCGTTCGGAGGCATCAAAAAATACGGGCTCACTGAAATGAATTTCTGCGACCGAAAACCGACGAGAAGAAACGAGAAAGTTTGCCCCCCATTTTGTTTCAAATGTTCGAGGAATGTTTTCAAGATCCAGCCATTCGTGCAGCGTTACAAAAGGAGGGGTTTTGTCGGGGATCGTTTCCCACGAAAACGTTTTTCGCATGGCGGGGATTTCCCCCAGAAACGTACCGACATTTTCATGCGTTTCAAACGTAGCATCGGCAAAAGACTGTTGGGGGTACAGCGAAATGCGAACATCGGCAAAGAGCTCCTGACTTCTCGGACGAAAAATCCCAAACGCATGAAATGCCGCATCTGGGTCTTCAGCCAGCGCATCTTTTCCCACAAACTCCGCTTCGGTAAAATAAAACTCAAAGGCCTGCTCCCAGGTTTCTCCCGGCGGAATTTCTGCGGGAAAAAATCGGGCTTCGCGTCCGAGCATCGCGGGGAGGACGATCGTAAATCCCCCTTTCCACATCTGGCTGAGAGGCTCATCCCAGCCCCCGACATGCTCGACCGAGAGGGTTCCTTGTACTCGCCAATTTCCCGGTGTTTGTTCTCGGAGAGAGAGCTGGAGCATTTTTTTGAGGAATCGGGAACTTTTGGCTCCGCCCAGGTTCCACTCAATCACCCCAAAATCATGTTCTCCCAGGCCCAGCTCCGGGGAAACTTCTTCGATAAAAATTTCTCCCCGTTTCAGTGCTTGTGATTGAAGCCTGGCAGCGGCTGGCCAGAGCCAGGGAGCGGCAATGAGCTTTCGGGCGACATCTTTTCCGAGCTGTGCCACGGGAGATTTTCGCTGAGCGAGCGATTCTTCATCGTGTCGATCGACATTGGCGACTGAGCGCGTGAGCTGCGCAAAGAGATTTTTGCTCGTAAATCCATTGACCGGTTCTACCAGCTCCAGCAGGGCCTCCAGTGAGCCAAAATTGACCAATACCGCCCGATCAATGCCCTCATCAGGAAACCGCTTTCGAAACAATTCGGCGCAGTCTGGGAGATTGGGGGAAAATCCAAGATCCCAAAACTTGAGGTCGCCGGAGACCTGATCCAGCGGAAAAGGTGCCGGGCCAAAACTATAATCCGAGAGAGCGTAGGCATTGTGAAACGATAGCTTTGGCGGGATCGCCTGAAACAAGGCGTATGCGGACAAAAAGCCCCCGCACGGGCGAGCCTCGGCTTCATTGGTCAGGAGGAGGAGATGCTTGTCGGTCACTACCTGTGGATACAAAAAAGATCGGAGTGGCCACAGCGTCACCGTCAGAAATCCAACGATGAGGATGATCAGCCAAATCCACCAGCGAAGCCACCATTTCATCGTCCCTGATTGTCGCAGATTTTTCCAAACACGCAACCGTATCTCCCACATTGTTTCTCCCGAAAACCAGATACACAGATTGCTTTTCTGCCCGTTTTTTTTTAGACTCCGGCGCGGAATGAAACTTTCGCTTCATTGGTTGCGGCAGTGGGTTGATCTCAAAAATCTTCCGCCGGAAAAAATAGGCCAGTCTCTGACGCTGCACACGGCAGAGCTCGAGGAAATTCTCGATCGAAAAAAAGATTTTGCCGAAGTGTATGCTGGAAAATTGCTTGAATTTCATCCCCATCCAAAAGCCGACAACCTCTTTGTTGCACAGTTTGATCTGGGAAAAACACGTGGCAAAAAACAGATCATTTTTGGCCAAGTGCACGAGCTGACGGCGGGCACCGTGTACCCTGTGGCACTCGAGGGAGCCCGGCTTCCCAGTGGCATTGCCATCCGCAAAACCACACTTCGCGGCGAAGTTTCCGAGGGTATGGTCTGTGACAACCCCGAACTCGGAATGAAAAACGAGGGGCTGCTTTCTTTTTCCCCGGTCGATGCGGGGAAACCGATTTCCGAAATCCTGGCGGCGCTGTCGGATCATATTCTCGACATCGACAATAAAAGCCTTACTCATCGACCGGATTTGCTGGGGCACCGTGGGTTTGCACGAGAACTGGGAGCGATTTTTGACCGAAAACTCTTAAAACAAGAGCCAAAGATTTCTTTTCCCTCCTCCGGCAAAAAAGTGGATGTCGAGATTCAGACAAAAAACGGTCGTCGGTTTTGTGCAGTGGAAATGTCTGGAATTTCGGTGGGACCCTCTCCACTGGAGGAACAGATGTTGCTTGAAAATCTTGGGATCCGGGCGATTTCCAATATTGTTGACGTGACAAATTTGGTCCTGCTCGAGTACGGACAGCCGATGCATGCTTTTGACGCAGACAAGATTTCCGGGAAGATCATCGTTCGTCAGGCCAAAAAAGGAGAGACCTTGCTTGCCCTCGATGGGGAGGAGTACACGCTCTGTCCGGACGACATCGTGATTGCGGATGAAAAGAAGGTTTTGTCCATCGCGGGGATCATGGGCGGAGAAGCATCCTCTGTTACCGAAAAAACGACCCGCATCATTTTCGAATCAGCCAACTTTGACGGAGCGAGGGTGCGACATACCTCGGCACGACTCGGGCTTCGATCGGAGAGCTCGATGCGGTTTGAAAAATCGCTCGATCCCGAGCAGTGCATTCCGGCGCTGCAATCGGCCTGTGCCCGCGTTCTCTCGCTGTGTCAAAAGGCACAAGTTTCGGCCCCGATCACGGACGAGTATCCGCATCCCTTCCCCCCCCTGACGATTGATCTTGATCCCGAGTTGGTTCGTGCTCGCGCTGGCATTTCCATCACGGATGCGCAGATCAAAAAACACCTGGAGTCAATCGGTTTCACTGTCTCTGCTGCCAAAAAAGGATTTTCAGTAGAGGTCCCCTCCTGGCGGCGGACCAAAGACGTAGAAATTCCCGAAGACTTGATCGAAGAAGTGGTGCGATTGCACGGCTTTGAAAATATCCCCGCTCAGCTTCCGACCTTGCCGATCACCCCGCCCGGCCGCAACAAATTCCGTTCGATGGAATGGGGAATTCGGCATTTGCTCGCTCATCACGGGTTTCGTGAGGTGTATCATTCGTCCTTCGTCGGGCCACAGGATCCGGAATGGCTTGAAGTTTCTCCAGAAAAGTATGTTCAGACGATCAATGCGCACAGCGAGGAATATCTGTTTTTGCGCCAGCGACTGGTGTCCAACTTTGTTCGATCCCTCGAATCCGAACTCCGTTCCCACGGAAAAGTGTCGTTCTTCGAAATCGGAAAAGTGTATCTGCCGCCAGTGAACGAAGAGGCAAGACTCTGTCTCTTTTTTGCAGAAATGGGAAGTGCGAAAGAGTTTCATTTTTTCTGGTTGAAAAAGCAGCTTGAATTGCTGTTTGACCATCTTTCAATCGCCCCAGACTTGCTCGAATTTCGTCCGGCAGAGAAGCCCTCTTCTCTGGCCCATCCGACGCGGAGTGCGGACATTCTACTCGCCGGCAAACGCATCGGAGAGATGGCGCAGCTCCTCCCGCCCAAGAACCCGGTCAATCGTTCGGTGGCAGTGTTTGCTGAGCTTGATTTGGTGCCGTTGCTCTCGCATTTAGACTCCACGGGGAGCCAGTACCTGCCGCCCTCATCGTATCCGGCCGTACGGCGCGATCTATCGTTGATCGTGTCAGAGCGCACATTGTCTGGAGAGCTTCAGAAGGCCGCTTTTGGAGCAGCCCCGAATCTTCAGAAAATGGAACTGTTTGACGATTTTTCCGATGAAAATAAATTTGGGGCGGGCAAGAAAAATGTGGCTTTTCATCTGACCTTTCGTTCTGCTCAAAAAACCCTCACCGAAGCGGAGGTCGAGTCGCAGTTTCAGGCAATTGTAACGGCGCTCGGGAAAAAGCATGATGCCACACTTCGACTGGACTTTTCTCGCAAAAAAACGTAGGATTTTTCCGTAATTTTTCTCTCATGAAAGCACCCAAACCCAAGAAAGAAAAAAAAGGAGGACTGCTGGCTGGACTTATTGTCGGTGGCGCGATTGCGGGGGTGGCATCGATGCTCTTGTCCTCTGAAAAAAACCGAACCCGCACCCGGGCATTTGGAAAAACAGTAGGAAAGGCCGGGTTTCGGTTGATCAAAAAGGCAATCAAAAAAGCGAAGGAGTCCAAAAAATAACCTTGCACGATCGGTGATTTTCTGAAACACTCGGCGGAGCATTTACAATTGGCAAATATCAAAGAGCAATGATGCAGTTTTTTGGGCGAAACAAAATTTGTCACGGGTTTTCACCACACAGAAAACAATGAGCTCCTCGAAATTTAAATTGGTTGCGGAATTTGAGCCCACGGGCGATCAGCCTCGGGCGATTAAGAAGTTGATTGGGGGACTCGAGAACGGTCTCCGACATCAGACGCTGCTGGGAGCGACTGGGACCGGCAAGACATTTACCATGGCCAAGATTATTGAAGCGGTCCAGCGACCGACGCTGATTTTGGCGCACAATAAAACTTTGGCCGCACAGCTCTGTGCGGAGTTTCAGCAGTTTTTTCCGGAAAATGCTGTCAATTATTTCGTTTCGTACTACGACTACTACCAGCCGGAAGCCTACATGCCGCGCACGGACACCTACATCGAAAAAGAAGCTACGATCAATGACGAGATCGCCAAATTTCGGCATGCGGCGACGGCCAATCTTCTCACGCGCCCCGACAGCATCATCGTCAGCTCTGTGTCCTGTATTTATGGCATTGGAGATGTGGAGGACTACAAAAAACTGGCATTTCCGCTGAAAAAAGGACAGGACTATCCGCGCAAAGAACTGCTCACCTCTCTGGTCGATATTCAGTACCAGCGAGTCAAAGCAGATTTCGAGCGGGGGTCATTTGAGGTACTGGGGGACGTTGTTACCATTTTCCCCCCCAGTGGGGATATTGCCTACCAGCTGGAATTTTGGGGGGACACGCTGGATAAAATTACGGAAATTGACGCTTTTACCTCTGAAGCATTTCAAGAGCTCGATGAGGTCCTCATTTTTCCGGCCAAACACAACGTCACCACCCGCGACAAAATAGAAACCATCATTCCCCAGATCGAACAAGACCTGGAAATCCGCATTGCCCAACTCCAAAAAGCCGGAAACCCTTTGGCCGCTCATCGGCTCCAACAGCGCACCAAATACGACATGGAAATGCTGCGAGAGGTGGGCTATGTCTCCGGCATCGAAAACTACACACGCTATCTTTCCGGAGGGAAACCGGGTGATCCCCCGACGACGCTTCTCGACTATTTCCCCAAAAACTTTGTCACGTTTGTCGACGAATCGCACATCACGATTCCGCAGATTGGGGGCATGTACAATGGCAACCTCTCCCGCAAGCAGACCCTGATCGAACACGGATTTCGCCTGCCGTCGGCGCTGGACAATCGACCACTCAAATTTGAGGAATTTGAATCCCGCGTGACCCAAGCCGTGTACGTCTCGGCGACCCCCGGAAAGTACGAGTACGCCCACAGCCCGCGCGGGGAGATTGTGGAGCAGATCATTCGCCCCACAGGCCTCCTGGACCCCACGATCGAAATTCGTTCGACCCAGCACCAGATTGATAATCTCCTCGAAGAAGTGCGCGAAACGATTGCTCGCAAAAACCGGATTTTGATCACCACGGTGACCAAAAAATCAGCAGAGGATTTGGCCGAATATTTGATCGAGGCGGGGATCAAGGCAAAATATTTACATTCTGAGATCGAAACGATCGAACGCATCGAAATTTTGCGTGAGCTCCGCGAGGGCAAGATTGAAGTGGTGGTGGGGATCAACCTGCTGCGAGAGGGGCTGGATCTCCCGGAGGTCGAGCTGATCGCGATTCTTGATGCGGACAAGGAAGGATTTCTCCGCTCTCGTGATGCCCTGCTGCAGGTCATCGGCCGCGCCGCACGCAATGACAAAGGCCGCGTGATCATGTACGCTGACAAGATGACCGCGGCCATGAAAGCCGCCATCGACGAGACCGATCGTCGGCGCGAAAAGCAGGTCGCGCACAACAAAAAACACGGAATCACTCCCCGGACGATCGTGAAAAAAATCGTCGACATTTCTCGCGATTTGTCCGGAGGCAAGCCACGAAACTTCGAAAAACTGACCAAAAAAGATCAGATCGGGCAGATGATCGTGGAGCTGGAGATGGAGATGGACATCGCGACGAAGAATTTGGACTTCGAGCGCGCGGCGATTCTGCGGGATCAGATCGAGGAGTTGGAGAGGAAACTGAAGAAATAACCGGCTTCCTCATTCCCTTGAAAAAGGGAATCCAGCATGTTTCATAAAAGAATGGATTCCCAATCAAGTTGGGAATGAGGGGATTTTATTTTTTGTCATTCCGGACTTGATCCGGAATCGAGTTTCGCAGAAATTGATTTCCGACAAACTTACCCATTTCTTCTTTAATATAACCCCTATCTTCCTTTAAAACATGTCTAACCTCTTCATACCTCGTTTTAAATCTTATTGCCCCTAACAGGGAAAAGAATCCCCACAAAACGCCTATCACGTATAATATCCATTCAGGAAAATATTCATCCAAGAAAAACATTGGAATATCCCACAATTCTTTCTCTGACAAAAAACTTATTTTAACTATAAAAAATATTAAAGAAAAAAATACTGCAAATACATTCCCCTTTAAATATGACCAATGTTTAGAAAAAGAACTCCAATGGTTAAGTATTTCACACCCCCTTTCTTCATCTTTTTTCAATATCCAACTTGCGCATAATTTCAGCAATTTCAAACAGTAACTCAAACGCCCATTCATCATAGTAAAAAACATGCAAACTATTAAGAGATTGGTAATAAGAATAAGCCACAAAGACAAATGCATAAGTAAGCCCCAAAAAGAATTAAAAACAAAAAAACAAAACAAAGACATTGATAAAATTGCCGAAAAATAACTTAGCCTCTCAATACTAATTAAACGACCAATCACATTTTGTTTAGCTGTTTTCACATCTGTAAAAAATAGTGGACTATAATAAACAAAATTAAGTATATAATTAAATACACTCTCCCAAATAACACTGTATAAGTAAGAATAGAAAGATAAAACGATCAGACCACCAAATATTTCACTCATCCTTTTCACTTAATTTCACCGAAATATTCTGCTCCGACAGCTCTTTTTCCGGCATCTCGGATGGAGCACCCAGCATGAGGTCCGCGGCGACTTGATTTTTGGGGAAGGCAATGACTTCGCGGATGTTTGGCTCGTCGGCAAACAGCATCACCACACGATCCAGTCCCATCGCGCAGCCGCCATGTGGGGGACAGCCGTACTCAAACGCTTTCAGCAGATGTCCAAATTTTGCCTGCGTCTCTTCTTCGCTCATCCCAAAAATATCGAAAATTTTGCGCTGCAGTTTTGGATCGTGGATTCGAATGGATCCGCCGCCGAGCTCGACGCCGTTCAAAACAATGTCGTACGCCAGTGCCCGGCAGGACATCGGGTCGGAGTCGAGTTTTTCGCGGTCATCGGGATGCGGGGCGGTGAAGGGGTGGTGCTGGGCTTGTACGGTACCGTCATCTTTGACCTCAAACATCGGAAACTCGGTCACCCAGAGGTACGCCCAGTCGTCGGGATTGCGGAGATTGAGCGCATCGCCAATCTTTAATCTCACCGCACCGAGCGGCTCGGTGGCGTGCAAGAAGTCTCCCGCGCCAAACAGAATCAGATCGCCGTCTTGTGCCTCAAAAATTTTCTTCAGTTCTGTGCGAAATTCCTCGCTCGCATTTTTTCCCACGGCTCCGGATTCTTCCCCAATCCGGTACCAGGCCAGGCCGCCCGCACCGTTTTGTTTGGCGACGGCTTCCAGCTCTTCGATTTGTTTTCGACTGAATTCTCCCTTGGCTCGTGGCACGCAGAGCCCGAAGACGCGCTCTGATTTCTCAAACACCCCAAATCCGCAGTTCCGTGAAATTTTGGTTAAGTCTTTCAACTCCAATCCAAACCGCAGATCGGGTTTGTCCGATCCAAAACGCTCCATCGCCTCCTGCCAGGTCAGTTTTACAAATCGGTTATTTTCCAAAAACTTTTGCCAGTTTTTTTCAGCAGCATGTTTTTCCGTGAGCTCGCGAAAACATTTTTCAATCACGTCGATCACGTCGTCCTGCTCACAAAACGACATCTCGATCTCAAACTGGGTAAACTCCGGCTGGCGATCACCGCGCAGGTCCTCATCGCGAAAGCATCGTGCCACCTGAAAATATTTGTCCACGCCCGACAGCATCAAGAGTTGCTTGAGCTGCTGCGGGGATTGGGGGAGCACATAAAATTTCCCGGGATGAATCCGCGACGGCACCAGGTACTCGCGCGAGCCCTCCGGCGTGCCCTTGACCATGATCGGGGTCTCGACGTCCCAGAAGTTTTCCTGATTGAAAAAATTCCGAATCGTCAGCACCAGGTCGTGGCGGAGTTTCAGATTTTCTTGCATTCGTTCTCGTCGCAGATCGAGGTACCGGTACTCGAGCCGCAGGTCTTCATTTCGCACCTCTGCATCGGTCTCAAACGGTGGCGTTTTTGCTTGGTTGAGAATTTCCAGCTTCTCCGGCGCAATCTCGATTTCTCCCGTGGTCTGCTCGGGCTTCTCCTGTCCGGGGGCTCGTTTTTTTACCTCTCCGGTGACTTTTAGCACAAACTCTGCTCGCACTTTTTCGGCGATTGTATGCGCGTGGGGGCACTGCTCGGGATCCAGAATGATCTGCGTCCGGCCGTACCGATCGCGCAGCGTGAGGAAGATCAGTCCGCCCAGGTCGCGGCGGTCGTGGACCCAGCCGCACAGGGTGACTTTTTGGCCGATCTGTTTGGCGGTGAGTTCGCCACAGGTGTGAGTGCGAAGCATGTTTTTTTGACTCAAAAAATCGCTCGCAGTGTGCCGGAAATGCGGGGGAGAGTCAAAGTTGACAAATTTTTTTGAAAATGTATTTTTCCATCAGTTCTAAAAAGTGAAGTTAAACCAGAAAGGTCTGGTCTGGCTTCCATTGGAACGCCAGATCGATCTTTCACAAAATCTTAAAAAGTATGAAAAGAGTTTATTACGTAAAAAAAGTAGCAGGCGTTCCATCCCCCGTGGCTCACTACTGTACAGCAGCTAAGGTATTGCATCCTGCAGAATGGGTTTTCCCATCAGGAATTTTGCCGCTCGGGGAAAAAGGTCAGCTTGCTCGTGGAATCGAAGCTCAGACTAAGCAGGCTTTGGAAAATATGGAAAAAATTCTCAGGGATGTGGGATTTAGGCTGGAAGACATTGTCAAAGTCAATGTCATGCTCAAATCCATGGGAGACTTCCAAAAATTCAACCAAATTTACACAGAATTTATGGGCGATGTTTGCCCCGCACGTGCAGCGTACGGACAGGCGGAGATTGCCTTGGGGGCACTCGTCGAAATTGAGGTAATTGCGGCGAACTAAAAAACGATCTAGTAAATAAAAAGCGACCCTCGTACCGAAGGTCGCTTTTTTTTTCTTTTGTCATCCCAAACTTGATTTGGGATCTCTGGATTCCGGATCAAGTCCGGAATGACAAGGCGCGTTCAAAATTCCGCATTCCGCGGCGTGCGCGGGAAGGGGATCACGTCGCGGATGTTTGCCACGCCCGAGACGTACTGCACCAGTCGCTCAAACCCGAGTCCAAACCCGGCGTGGGGGACCCCGCCAAATCGGCGCAGGTCGCGGTACCACCAGTAATCTTTTGGATCGAGCCCCATCTCTTTGATTCGCGCGTCCAGTACGTCGAGTCGCTCTTCACGTTGGGAGCCGCCGATGATTTCCCCCACCCCCGGCACCAGCAGATCGACCGCAGCGACGGTTTTTTGGTCGTCATTCATCCGCATGTAAAACGCCTTGATGTCCTTGGGGTAATCAGTGACAAAGACCGGCTTGCCGGCTTTTTTGCACAAAAACTGCTCGTGTTCGGCCTGCAGGTCCGCGCCCCACTTGACGGGGAATTCAAATTTTTGGTCGGCTTTTTCCAAAATCTTGATCGCCTCGGTGTACGGCATCCGCACAAAATCCGCCGCGATGATTTTTTCCAGCCGGTCAATCAGCCCTTCCTGCAAAAATTTCTCAAAAAATTCCATTTCCTCGGGGAGCTTTTCGAGGGCTGTCTTGAAAAGAAATTTGACCATTTCCTCCGCCAGATCCATGTCGCCAGAGAGATCGCAAAACGCCATTTCCGGTTCGATCATCCAAAACTCCGACGCGTGCCGGGGGGTGTTTGAGTTTTCGGCACGGAAGGTGGGCCCGAAGGTGTACGTGTCGCGGAATGCCATCGCGAAGGCCTCGGCGTTGAGTTGCCCGGAGACGGTGAGGTTGGTTTCTTTGTGAAAAAAATCTTTGGAAAAATCGACGGTTCCCGCTTCTGTCAGTGGGGGATTCTGGGCATCCAGTGTGCTCACGCGAAACATCTCTCCGGCACCCTCGCAGTCAGAGCCGGTGATGATCGGGCTGTGGCAGTACACAAAATTTCGTTTCTGAAAAAACTCGTGTACCGCGCCTGCCAGCACGCTCCGCAGACGAAAGACCGCCTGAAAGGTGTTTGTCCGCGGGCGCAGGTGCGCGATCGTGCGGAGGTACTCCAGGGTGTGTCGTTTTTTTTGCAGCGGAAAATCGGCCTCAGCCGCCTGAATGATTTCCACAGATTTGGCTTGGACTTCATATTTTTGGCCGCCTCCCTGCGACTCGACGAGTTTCCCCGAAACCTTTACAGACGACCCGACGGGAAGTTTTTCCACCTCCTCAAAATTTGAAATCTCACTCGGCACCACGATTTGGATCGGCCCAAAAAACGTGCCGTCTCGGAGCGAGATAAAAGCGAGATTCTTGCTCGCGCGGACAGTGAGGACCCATCCGGCGAGATTGATATTCCCATTCAAAAATTTCTGTGGGGTACGAAAGACGGAGCGGACGGTGGTCGTTTCCATTGTGAATGGGGGTTAAGAAGTGCGGTGAGTGTGGCACGAGAGGGGACAAAAGTCAATTTGACAGATTTTTTCTTCCACAGTAAAAATGAAGAAATAATTTCTCCGAATGCAGCCAGAAAATGTCAGCAGAATAGTCCCGGCACACGAGTTAAACATGGAAAAGGCGAAAGAGGCTGCTTTGAAATCGAAAGAACCAGAGATTGATTTTGATCAGTACCAAAAGGCAGTAAAGGGAGCTATTGCGCGGTGGGGGGAAGATCCAGAGATTACTTCCACCGAGGGCTTCTGAGAAACTTGCGTTTTTTTTTGAAAATTTCTAGAGTGAGGGATGCTTCTTTATCCTTTCTTCCTTTTTCTCATGAAAAGCACGTTTCTCGGCATCGTTACCTTTTTGCTGGTGATCATTGGTGCGGTCAATTGGGGTCTGGTAGGTGTTTTTGATTTCAATCTGGTCACCTGGCTCTTTGGCGCGGGGGTGGTGACACAGGTGATCTACATCTTGGTCGGGGTGTCCGCCTTGGTGCAGCTGGGGATGTGGTCCAAAAAATAGTTTTCTTTTTGCCACACAAAAAAACACGCTCGCTCTGTGCTCCCGGAGCGAGGGGGTTATTTTTTTGGATGCAGCCAGTCACGTGCAAACTGGGAAATATTTCCTGCGCCGCAAAAAATGACGGTGTCGCCGGATGAAAATTGCTTCCAAAATTGATCGACGTCCTCCCAGTTTTCCACCGGCATGGCTTCGGGGAGGGCGGCACGGAGTTTGGCGTTGGGCATTCTTTTTTTGTCTTCCGCCGAATCCCGTGCTGTATAAATGGGAAAAAGTCCGATCACATCTGCCGTCCTCAAGGCAGAAAGGAACTCCGGCAGTAGTGCGGCGGTTCGCGAGTGCTGGTGGGGCTCAAAAATAATGCCGAGTTTGCCGTGCTTTTCTCGCTCCCGAATGCCGTCGATCAGGGCTCGGATTTCCGTTGGGTGGTGCGCGTAGTCATCGTAAATCTTGACCCCCTCGTGCTCTCCCAGGACTTCCTGTCTCCGCCCAGAGCCTTTAAACATTTCCAGCCCCGCCTGAAATTTTTTGAGATCGAGATTCAGCTCCCGCGCGACAGCCCACGCGAGTGCGGCATTTTTTTGATTGAATTCTCCGGGGACTTTGAGATCCATTTTGGGGACTTCCTCTCTCGAGACCGGTACCTTTTTTCCCAAAAAATTTTCCAGAACCCGACGCGCATTGCCGTCGTCAGCGTGAAAAATGACAATGTCGGCTTTTTCGACGAGATTTTCAAATGCCGAAAAATAGGATTCCTCCGTGGGGAATGCATCAAAATGATCGTGTTCGACGCTGGTGAGAACGACAATTTCTGGTTCCAGAAATCGGAAATTTCGCCGATATTCACAGGCTTCCACGGCAAACCAGTCATTGGTTCCGCGGTGAAAATTGGAGTTTTCAAACTCCTGGAGTTGTGTGCCGATCACGACAGTGGGATCAAATTTTCCTTTCTGCGAAGCCGTTGCAAAAAGGGCGAGAGAGCTTGTTTTTCCATGCGTTCCCGCGAAAGCGATGGTGCGAAATTGTTTCGACACCTCTCCCAGATACTCAAAATACGAGGCCTGTCGGATGCCCCGTTTTTTGGCAGCTTTTCGTTCCGGGTTTGTCTCGGGGACGGCTTCAGAGTACACCAGGAGATCCAAATCTTCCGTGATGTTGTCGGTTCTTTGCTGCATTATTACTGGAATCCCCAGGCGCTCCAGCACGGGAAAAACTTCCGATCGCACTTTTTCTGACCCCGATACCACATCCCCCCGCGAGAGGCAGAGTTGTGCGAGGGCAGAAATTCCAATCCCACCGATGCCGCTGAAATGAATTCTCACAACCGCGAGTGTACTGTGAAATGAGAATCGGGCAAGATTTGACTTTCTATAAAAAAGAAGTATTTATTCTAACAATGGAAGAAAAAAAATCGGGAGAGCGAAGACAGTATTTTTTCCTATCTCCCTGCTTGGAGAAAAATTACGAACCCTCAAGCTGCCTTTTGGGATATCCAAGAAATGGCCCAACACTTTGAAGCGGAAAATACTTTTGTTTCTGCTGGAGAAATCCCTCCGCCTGCGGTACGAACTTTTTTGAAGATTCACTATGTTTTTCCAGGAGAAAATGGAGGAGGAGACGCAGAGCCTGAAGGATCCGCACACGAAACCACTGCCTACTGGGAGCCCGACCAGCAAAAACTGTATTTTCGGCGAAAACAACATGAACGCGATATCCGAGAAGCACAGTGGTTTCGATTGTCAGAGGTGGTCATCAGCCACACTCATGAAAAAATTGGAAAAATTCTTTCCGAAGAATATTTTTCCGTCGAAATTGAGGAAATCAAGCCGTAAGGGATTCACCGGTCATCACATCCGGTTTTTTCAGCTCCAAAATTTCCAGTGCTGTGGGGGCAATGTCGGCGAGGGTTCCCTTTGGCCGTGTTTTGATCTGGTTTCCTTGGGGATCACGCAAAACACAGGGAACCGGGTTTTGGGTATGGTTGGCGGCGGGTTTTCCGTCTCGCTCGACCATGTTATCGGCATTGCCGTGGTCGGCACAGATCAGGACATGATATCCCGATTTTTGAAGGACGGGCAGTTCTTGTGCCAAGCAGGCATCCACGACTTCGATGGCTTTTTTTGCCGCCTCAAGATTTCCAGAATGCCCCACCAAGTCTGGGTTGGCAAAGTTTTGGACGATCAGTGAAATGTTGTTTTCGGTTTCTAGTTTTTTCACCAGTGCGTCGGTCTGCTCGCGCGCGGACATCTCGGGTTTCTCGGCGTAGGAGGGGCATTTTGGTGAAGGAATGAGGATCCGCTCCTCTCCCGGAAATTCATTTTTTCGTTCCCCCGAAAAGAAAAAGGTCACGTGATTAAATTTCTCCGTTTCGCTGATCCGGAGCTGCCGGAGGCCGGCATCAGACACCACTTCTCCCAGCGTTTTTTGCACTCCATCAGCAGTGAGGTCGTAGACTTTTTGGGCTTGGTCGGAGTAGTCCCCAAAAATGCCGACATTTTGTGCCTGCAGTTTTACAGGAGTTTCAAAGCTTTGAAATCCTGGATCGAGCATGATTTGGACAATCTGCCGCATCCGATCGGAGCGGAAATTGAAGAAAATCACCACGTCATCTGGTTGGATCTGCCCCTCTTTTTCCAGCAGCGCAGGCGGCAGGTAGTAGTCTGATTTGTCAGAATGTTGATAAAAATCTTCGAGGTATTCTTTCCAAGACTGATCGATCGGCTCCGTCTCTGGGTGGCAAAACACATCGTAGGCGTCTTTTTCCCGATCCCAGTTTGCGTCCCGATCCATCGCAAAGAAACGACCGCCGATGCTTGCGATTTTTCCAGCAGGGCCTTTTTCCGCCGTTTCCAAAAACGGAATGGCACTGCGCTCGCCGACATCTCTTCCGTCGGTCAGTGCGTGAATGTAGGTTTTGGGAATGCCATATTTTTTCGCCAACTTTTGTAATCCCTGCAGGTGGGAGAGGTAGCTGTGAATGCCGCCGTCGGAAACCAGTCCGAGAAAATGAATTCGTTTTTTTTGTTTCGCGGCCTCAAAGAGCTTGACCAGTACGGGATTTTTTTCAAAATCGCCGGCTTTGATTTCATCGTCGATGACTGTGAGCAGTTGCTTGATTGGTCGTCCGGCTCCGAGGGTGAGGTGTCCTGCTTCAGATCCCCCCGTCTGCTGCTCTGGGAGGCCGACGCTGCGGCCGTGGGTTTTGAGCTGGGTAATTTTTTGGGGATCAAAATTTTGAAAGAGCTGATCGAGAAAGGGTTTTTTTGCTGCGGCAATGGCATCCCCCCTTCCATGATCTCCCATTCCAAATCCATCGAGGACAATCAAACAAAACTTTTTCATCGCGTCCATTGTGGGGTAGAATGAAAAAAAATGAAACCCAAAAACGCTGGCATTTCCCTCATTATTGCGCTTGTGACCTCCTTCTTTCTGTTGGGGGTGACACTGGAAGTGCTTCGGCTGGCAGGGGTTTCTCTGGAGCGGGCACAGTTTCTCACGCGAGGAAACCAGGTGTTTTACGCCGCGGAATCGGGGCTGGAGGCAGCTTTTTTTCATCACAATGCTCGGGGTCAAGGAGTGGACTTTGGCTCTCTCGATGACGCCGGCAATGCTCAGATGATTTCCGTGTTGGATGACACAATCTCGGTGGAGTGGACCGTCGACGGACGCTCGGCGAGTAGCGATCCTTCTACGGGCGTCTTGCACGAATACGAAACCGTACAGATCCCCCTGTTTTGGGATGGAGCGGCCGATCCCACAGAGGAAATAAATCTCATTGATATCGAAAATAACCACCTTGAGGTTATGTTTGATACTCCCAGTACCGATATTTTGCTTCCGGGAGGAGTGGATCGGGTCATGGTAACCTGGGAACTCAAAAAAATAGAAAAAGATGCAGGAGAAAATATCAAAGAAATTACAACATTTGTGCCGACATCAACGGCAGTGGAAGATCCCTGTGAGGGATCATTTCCGGTGGGGCATTCTTTTTTCTGTGCGAGTGATCTCAATGCGGGGAATAAGAGTTTTCAGTCTACAGATGCGCTCCCCGGAAAAGTACTTCCAGGAGAAGTGGAAACCGATCTTTTGGATTTTTATGATGCGATCTCTGGATATGAGTATGTACTCACCCTTCGATCCGTTGGGGGGCTTGATGCGGCCTCGGGAGTAGACAAAATTCAGTCGCTTCATTTTTCTGTCGATACCGTGACGGCACAGGGGGATCTGCCGCTTCCCGAATATCAGGCAAAAGCCCGTGTCTCGACAGGAGATTTTCAAAAAACAATTGCCGTGACCATTCCCGAGCGAGCAGTGATGGGCGTCTTTGATTCCGTGATCTTTGATTAGGGCACGATTTTGGTTCCGATCGTTTTGCCGGTGACAGCTTTTTTGAGGTTTCCCTTTCCCATCAGCCGAAACACCTGAATCGGCATGTGATGATCTCGGCACTGGGCGATGGCGGTGGCATCCATGACCCGAAGCTCCTTCTCGAGTATTTCGTTGAAGGTGATGGTTTCAAATTTCTGAGCGGTGGAGACCTTTTCCGGATCGGCATCGTAGACACCATCGACGTTGGTCGCCTTCATCAAGATGTCACACTTGAGCTCGAGTGCTCGGAGCGCTGCAGCAGAATCGGTCGTAAAAAACGGATTCCCCGTGCCCGCGGCACAGATAACGATTCGATTTTTGTCCAAATGTCGCAGAACCCGTCGTGTGATGTAGGGTTCGGCCACAGCGGGAATATCCAGCGCAGAGCAGACACGCGTTTGGATGCCGTGTTTTTTTTCGAGATTTGCCTGGAGCGCAACGGAATTCATCACAGTCCCCAGCATGCCGATGTAGTCTGAAGCCACTCGATCAATGCCAGAGTCCGAATTTTCCCCGCCCCGCCAAATATTTCCGGCGCCGATCACGAGAACGATTTCCACTCCCATTTCGTGGACCTCTGCGATCTCATTACAGATCATGTCCAGGATCGAATAATCAATGCCAAAGTGTTTCTCTCCCAGGAGGGCTTCGCCGGAGAGCTTGAGGAGGATGCGTTTGGGTTTTTTCATCTTTGAAATTGTCCCACGACGGGGAATATTTTCAACTTTTTTCTTCGTTTTTCAAAAAAGCAATCAATTGCTGGACGGATTTTCCACGATGAGAAATTTTATTTTTTTCAGATTTTGACAGAGCCGAATATACTTTTTCTTGTCCTGCTGCGCGAAAGACTGCTGACACAGGAATGCCCGGCTCGATGGGGGCTTCTGGAGTTTGAGTAATCACGCCGGGGGTTTGTCCCAAAAAGGTGCGAGTTTGTCCAGTTTTCGGATCAAAAAAAGCCGTGGCTGAAAAAAAAGCAGCCTGCCGTGTCGGGGCATTTGTGAGCATTTTCAAAAAAAGATCGAGCCATTGTTCGTCCAACGCCCCATCGATTTCTCGTCGCGTCCGAACCCCAAATTTTTCGGGAAACGCTTCGAGCACGATCCCGGAGTCTTCTCCCAGCGTTGGGATGCCCGCCTTCTTCCCAAAAAATTCTGCCTTGAGACGCGCATTTTCTTCAAATGTTTTACCGGTTTCCTCGACATCTTCCGTGATCTGTGGAAATGTTTCCAACCCCACAAACTCCCACCCTGGGAGCCTGCCGTGGATTTCAAACGCCTCGAGCAACTCTTGTTTTTTTCCCGGGTTTCCCGTGGCCAGGAGGAGTGTTTTCATGAGTCTTTCATCAGTTCCTCCATTTTTTTTACGTGCAGTGGAGCCGTGTCCCGCTTCCAGCGGAGGGTCATTTTGCGTCGGAGTTTGAGCATTTTTGCCACTTCGTGTTCCAATTTGGGACTGATTTTTTGGAGCGCTTCTACAAAATTGGCGGGGGCGCCCAGGCTGTCGACATACACATCTGCCACCCCGAGATCCCCCGATACTTCTACCGCCGTCACCGAACAAAGTCCCACTTGATTGGGCGTCTGGTGTTTTTCAATCAATGGGGGCAGGATTTCTGCCAGCATGCCGCCGACCTTTTGACTCCGAGGAGAGGATTTCATGTAGGGCGATTGTGCCGTATTTTTCCAGATTTGCAAGTTGGGGCTTCCCGCAGTAGACTAGACGGGATGCAGTATTGCTTTCTCGATCTGGAGACGACGGGGTTGGATCCACAACGGGATTCAATTCTTGAGATTTCCTGGGTCCTCGAAGACGAAACCGGGCAACAAATTGAAACCTTTGACGAAGTGTTTCATCCGGATAAATCGCCCCTGACCCCGTTTGTCACACATCTGACAGGCATCACCGAATCGGAAATTTCTCGGAAAGGAAAAAGACTCGCGACCCTGCGGACAGTGCTCTCAGAAAAACTTAAGAACTCCGTGATCGTAGGACACAACATTGATTTCGATCTGCAGTTTTTGCAGGAAAACGGAGTGGAAGTTTCCCAAAATCAGCGTATCGATACCCATGAGTTAGCGCGTATTTTGCTCGTGGGAGAGGAAAGCTTTTCCCTTGAGGTGCTGTCAAAGAAATACGACTTTGAACACAAAGATGCCCATCGCGCTCTGTCTGACGCGCGGGCCTCTCGGGAGCTCTTTCGGTTTCTTCAGCAAAAAATAGAGGCCCTGTCCCCAGATTTTTTGAAAACTATTCAGGTTATTCTGGAAGAAAAAACAGACTGGATTGCCAAAGAGCTGTTTCTCCACGCCGCCGCAACGGGAGAATTTGCTCCCAAACGAGAGCCGGCTTCCTATCGCACAGCCCCCCCGGAAAGCGTGTCCGATGCGGATCAGAAAAAAGTTCTTGAGCCCAAAACAGCGTTTATTCGGGCGGGAGATTCACACGCTACGGCGAACCTCCAAAAGTCCCTTGCGTTTCGTGCTGCAGAGGAGGGCCCCGGGGCACTGATCGTCACACCGAAACTCGATTTTTTTGCCGATCTACCGTGGTTTCCCGTACCAGAAGTCCTTTTGGATCCGGTGCGACTAGAGCAGTTTGCTTCTTCGCGAGAAACCCTTTCAAATGCCGAGTGCACCTTTTTTCTCCAGGCAAAATTTCGACACTTTCTCGGCTATCGTGGCAAGGATTTTTTTGACCTCTTTGCTGGCCAGAGAAATTTTTGGCCAGAGGTTTGTGCGTCGGAAAAAAGCAATGTTTTTGCGACTGTATTGCAAGAAAAAAAATCGGAAAAAATCCTTGTACTTTCCCCGCGAGCTTTTTTGCGTTTTCGAAACCTGGATTGGTTTGCTGGACGAAAAATCTTGGTCGATGAGGCAGAGCTTTTTGCGGAAGATCTGCTTTTTTTCCCGTCGACGCAGTGGTCCTTGGCCACCCGGCTTCGGAGCTCGGATGAAGATATTTCAGCGGCAACGCAGTTTTTTATCCGAAATTTTTGTCGCGAAGTAATTGAAAAAAAACTAAATCGTACGCTTTCCACTTTTCCCGAGCGTATTTTGCTCGACTCGTCGCAGGACATGTCCTCTTTTTCGGAGGCAATTTCGGCATGGGGGGATTCCACGTTTGCCACACTGACTGAGGCACTTTCGACGCCTCGAGAACGATTGGTTCGATGGACGACGTACTCGCCCCAAAGTGGAAACCTGTCTTTTGGGGCTTGGCACCCGGATGATTGGCGGGATCTCAAAAAAGAGCTTGGGCAGTTTTCAGTGGTCTATTTTTATCGTCATGTACTGGGAGAGGCCAATCTCTTTTTTCGCATCTTTGTGGGCACCTTTGAAGGCGTTCGATTTTTCTTTCCCGGACTTTTTCCCCAAGGACCTCCACGCAAAAAGCTTGAAATTCCCGGGCACTTGGTTTCTGCCAAATCTCCAGAATTTAACCGCTTTTCCCTTCATAAAATTCAAGAAATTGTTTCTCAAAAAATTGCACCAGACCATGCGGTGGCCGTCAATTTTTCTAGTCTTGAAACCCTCAAAAATGTGTTTTTGGAGTTTTCTCATTTTCTCTCTGACCAACTCAAGGATGCAGACGTTTCTGCCTTTGGCGAAAAAGTGTCTGGGGGAGATGGCAAGCTTTTGCAGCTGGCACAGCAGCCCAAAAAACTCGTGCTTTTTTTCCAAAAAATGATGACCGCTGAGTTGGAACAATTTCCTTTTCGCACGTTGATTTTTCAGAAATTTCCCTTTGACCCGCCCCATCCTTTGTTTGAAGCAGTCGAAAAGGCGCTGGAAGAGTCAAGACTAAAGCTGTGGGATCTGTGGACGATTCCACGGGTTTCTGCAAATATTTCGCGTCGGGATTCTCTTTTTCCTCATCGTGAAAAAATTCTCTTTCTTGACTCGAGAGAAAATGCCTCCTGGGGGCGAGAAATTTTGCATTCGGCATTTCCTGATTTTTCGGTCGAATCATGAAAAAACGAGTGGGAATTATCGGGAAGGGGAGTTTTGGTTCTGCCCTGGAGCGGGCGTTTTTGGCACTCGTTCCCACACAAATTTCTGATCTGGCCGCCTGGGAGGGACATAAAAATCGCCCGGACTGGACGCCCGATATCCTGGTTTTGGCGATCCCATCTGTCGCCCGGAATGGCGATCGATTGGCTATTTTGGACTACATCGAGCAATTCCCCCAGGCGCAGGTGATCGTCACCTCCAAGGGAGAGATGGCACTGCAAATATTTCGCAAAAAAATAGAAAACACAGACACAAAAAGATGTTTTTCTCTCTCGGGGCCCAACATCGCCGACGAAATTGGACGATCCCCCGCGGCCACGGTTTTGGCGGGGACGGATTTTTCTGCAACGGAGTCGTTGGCACAGATTCTTGACGGAACGTCCCTGCATGTCACGCCCTCGAGTTCGCTCGAAGTCGTCCAGCGCGGCGGTATGCTCAAGAATTTCTGTGTCTTTGAACTCGGAAAAATCTGGGACGTGCTGGGGACACCGATGGCGCGATTTGAAGCAACAATTTCTGCGCTGAAACTGGCGTTTGCCTCCATCGACAAGTGGGCGCCGCCGGCGGAGGATCGCGCAGAATTTTTTGGTCTCTCAGGGCTGGGAGATCTGCTGCTCTGTCTTGATATTTTTCCGGGAGCCGCGGGATCGCGCAACTTTCGTGCGGGAAAGATGATTGGCGCAGTATCTTCGATTTCCGAGGTTTTGCAAGAGTTTCGCACGCTCGAGGGACTGCGTTTGGGCACGGCATTTCACACGGACGATCCGCCCGAATTTTTGCGAGGAATGTTCGCAGAAGAATTTCTCGACCTCACGCTCGCGCCAGAAAAAGTGTCTCCACAGGTTTCTCCAGAGGCGGCGATGCTGGCAGAGGCCGATGCCCTGTGGGAACAGTATTTGGGTATCGCTCCGTCTCAAAACTTTCTTCCCAACACCCATGCGTGGGTGGCGTGTGAGATTTTTGCGCTTTTGGCGGAGCAATTTGAAATCGATCTCTCCGATTTTTCCGCATCAGAAAAACTGCTCCGGGCGTTTCTCCAGGCGATTTTTGTCCCCGGGATTGAGGTTCCTCTCTCTGCCAAACAGACCCAAAAGCACTGGAAAAAATTGGAGGAGCGGCTTCCGTTTTTACGGTGAAGTTGCGGGCACTCGGTATACAAATATTTTCGATTTCCCGACGATTTCGGTTTTTTCTGGGGTGAGATTTTCAATTGGAAACTGGTGCGAAATAATTCTTGCTCCCGGCTTGAGTTTGCCCTCAAAAGTGGTCCAGAATTTTTTCATTGCGTTGGGCCAGAGGTAGCAAAAAATCACGTCGAATTCTTTGAGCTCTGCCTGGAAAAAATCCTCTGTTCGAAACTCGATCGGGCGTTTTTGTAGGCGGTTTGCTCCGCGGCAGAGCCACACCAGCGGCAGGATGAGTTCGTACCCGACGCCGTGGGCGCCTGATTTCCCTGCCATCCGCACGAGCGTCCCCTCCCCGCACCCCAGATCCACAAATTTTTTCTCCGCATCAAGTTCGGCCAGCTCGACCATTTTTTGGGCCACCGGTTTTGAGGTGGGGACAAACGGGATACCCGTGCGAAAAAGATACAATAGATAAAATACTGCAAAAATACTCAGTGCCAGCAGCACGAGGATGATCAGAAACAGGATGAGATTTACCATTTGGAAGAGTTGCAATAGAATGAAAACGTGCAGAAATTTTTTCTCTTTTGTATTGTGGCATTTTTTCTTACCGGATGCGAGCCGGCGTCGCCGGAAAATATTCTCTCCACAATCCCTGTGCAGGTGGGAGATCAGACCTTCGTTGCGGAAGTAGCAGACACGCCCGCACTTCGCTCAGCCGGGCTGATGCATCGGGCAGATTTAGCTCCTGACGCGGGGATGCTCTTTGTGTTTGATACCCCTGACACGTACAGTTTTTGGATGAAAAACACGCTGATTCCGCTGGATGTGATCTGGATTTCTTCAGAAAAGGAAGTTGTGGAGGCTCAAACGCTGGAGCCCTGTCCGCTGACGGCACGCGAGTGTCCGTCTTTTGCCCCTTCTGCGCCGGCGCAGTGGGTGCTGGAAGTGGGAGCGGGGCAGTTTTCCGGGCAGATCGGGGACCGGGTGGAATTTGATTTTGACTGAGTTTTTCGCTACAAATCGCGCGTGGGAAAACTCTTTGCCGACCTTCCGCGCCCCCTTCTTGCCCTCGCCCCGATGGCGGGCTACACCGAGAGTCCGTTTCGACGGATGGTGCGGGAGATCGAGTCAAGCACGATTTTAGTCTCGGAGCTTCTCTCCGCCGAAGCGCTGCGGCGGGGATCGGAAAAAACGCTTCGAATGGCCCAGTTTCATCCGAGCGAAAAACAGTATTTCGGTATCCAGCTTTTTGGGGCATCGGCCGAGGCGTTTGTGGCGGCATCTTCTATCATTGAGGATTTGGGGGCGGACTTCATCGACCTCAATTTTGGCTGTCCTTCGCCCAAAATTATCAACTCCGGCAATGGTTCGGCGCTGCTTCAAGATTCCAGTGCCAGCGCGCGGATGATCGAGACACTCGTTGCCTCGACCTCCCTCCCAGTCACGGTCAAGATGCGACTGGGATTTTATTCGGACGACGATTTTTTGACCACCTGCCAAAACTTCGAATCGGCTGGCATTTCGGCACTCGCTGTCCACGGCCGGACGACGAAGCAAAAATTCTCTGGGCAGGCGGATTGGGAAAAAATTTATGAAGCCAAAGAACATTTAAACATCCCCGTGATCGGCAACGGAGACATCGATTCGGCGGAGACGGCAGTTGCTCGTCTCCAAAATTTAGATGGAGTGATGATCGGCCGGGCGGCGATCCGCAATCCCTGGATTTTTGTGCAGTGTCGGGCGGCGTTTGCAGGCAAGCCCATTCCCCCCACGCCGGAGCTCTCCGCACTCTTGCAGTTTTTTCGCCGGCATGCGGAGCTCTCGATTGAGCAGAAGGGAGAAAAATGGGCGATGATGGAACTGCGAAAACATTTTGCCCATCTGGTTCGCGGAATGCCGGGGGCGGCACAGTTTCGCGAGCGGCTCATTCGGGTGGAGACATTTCCTGAGCTTACAGAAATTTTTGACGCGATCTCTGCTTCCGTGCACACTCAAAACGATGTCTGAATACGATGCCTTTGCCGATGACTTCTCTGCCACGCGCAAAAACCCCTGGCCGGAGTTTGATCTGCTGTTTCCGCTCCTGCGGCGAGGGGATCGGGTGTTGGATTTGGGCTGCGGCAATGCGCGACTGCGACACTCCCTGCCGGAGACGATGATCCCGGCGGGCAATTATTTTGGCTTCGATCTTTCCCAGGAGCTTTTGCAGCACGCCAAGGCTGCCTTCCCGAACGATCACTTTTTTCGTGGGGATTTTGGCAAAGAATTCCCCTTTGGTGCGGACAATTTCGAAATCGTGACGGCGGTGGCGAGCTTTCATCATCTGCTTTCAACATCGGAACAGCATCAATTTTTCTCGGAAGTGTCTCGCGTCTTAAAACCGGACGGAATGCTCTTTCTCACCACCTGGAAACTGCCCAAAAAATTTCGCTGGCGCAACCTTGGTCGCCGAAACTGGACCATTCCATTTGGCTCGGAAAAACGGCCTCGTACGTATCGCAAAACTTCGGCGCGGTTGCTTCGATCTCTGGCAAAAAAACACGGCTTTGTGATACAATCTTGCACATTGGAGCGCGATCGTAACTTTGTCCTCATTGCCCAAAAAAAATGAAGCGATACTTTGATGCAGCGGCTTCGTCCCCCCTCGATCCGCGAGTGGTCACAGAAATGCAATCGCATTTCGACAAATTTGGTAACAACAACTCGCACCACGTGCGCGGCTTTGAGGCACAAAAAGTTATCGACGATTCGCTTTTGCTCATCGCCGACTGTCTCGGTGTGGCTCCGGCGGAGCTGGCACTGACGTACGCGGGAACCGACGCCAACCGTCGATTTCTCTGGGCGTGTGCTCGGCGGTGGGGGTGGGAAAATATGTTTTGCTCTGCCGTGGAGCATTCGTCGGTGCGCGATGAAATTATGCCCGAAAATCAGTTTGATCCCCGTTCCGGCGGTGTGGATTTCAAAAAGAAAAAACCAGCGGTGATCGCCCAGATGAAAGCCAATGCTGAGACGGGAGAGATCTTTGACGCGCAGCCCCTGCGGGAGCGCTTTCCTGACGCCGTCATCCTGGAGGACTGGGCGCAGGCGACTGCGAAAGGGATTCCCTTCCAAACCGTCGCCGACGCAGTGAGTTTCGCGCCCCAAAAAATCTACGGTCCCAAAACCATTGGACTCCTGTGGCTGCGTCACCCCCAAGATTTCCCCGAGCTTTCCAAAGACTCCCACACCAAAAACTGTTGGCTGATCGCCGGCATGGCCAAGGCCTTTGAGATTGCTTTCTCAGAGCAGGACGAGACACTTGCCAAACTGAAGAAATGGACGGAGAAAATTGAAAAAACGATTGCCCAAATCCCCGATTCCAAAATTCACGCCGCAGATCATCCTCGAGTCCCCGGAACGATTTCAGCCGCCTTTCGTGGAGTGCGGGGAGCGGCACTGATGTCTGTTTTGTCCGAAAAGGAACAGATCTGTGTCTCGACGGGTTCTGCGTGCACCAGCGACATCCTGGTCCCCACGGCCACGATCGCGCACATCGAAGACGATCCGGCATTCCAGTTTCCGATCCGGATATCCCTCCACAAATTTCTTGATGATGCGGCGGTGGAAGAGTTTTGTGAGATTTTGACGCACTACATCACTGACATGCGCAATCGATGAAAATCCTCAGCTGGAATGTCAACGGGCTGCGTGCCGTGGAGCGAAAAGGGGAGCTGGAGAATCTTCTCGACACACATCGACCCGATATTTTGCTTCTCCAAGAAATTAAATCGCGTGAGGATCAGGTTCGAACATTGGCTGGAAAATATGGAAACTACCAGCAGTGGTACCACTCTGCTGAGAAGCCCGGGTACGCAGGGACAGCGATTTGGGGGCATCGAGACTTCAGTCCCATGCCGGACGTGCAGTTTCACACGGGGATGCCCGGATTTGATGACACCGAGGGACGCATTTCCCGCGTCAGTTTTGAGGACTTCGAAATCCTCGGGGTGTATTTCCCAAACGGTGGCAAATCCCCCGAAGCCTGGAAAGGAAAGCTGAAATTTTATGAGCAGTTTCTTGATTTTGTGAACTCGCTCCGCTCCGCTGGCAAAAAAGTCATTTTTGCTGGAGACATAAACTGTGCGCACGAGCCGATTGATCTGGCGCGTCCGGACGAAAATGACGGGGCAATTGGGTTTCACCCCGACGAGCGGGCGTGGATTTCCAAATGGATTGCTGATGGCTGGGTGGATGTCTGGCGCGATCGCAACCCCACCGTTTCTGACGTGTACTCGTGGTGGCACGTGATCACCCGCGCGCGAGATCGGAATGTTGGCTGGCGGATTGATTATTTTTTTGTCGATCAAAAACTTGCTCCGCAGGTAAAAAAAGTTCGATATTTGACCGAACAGATGGGGAGTGACCATTGTCCGGTGGAGATGTCAATAAAATAAATTGACAATTCTGTAAAACAAGGTAGAAAGGAGGGGAAAGATGCGAACAGGAACATCGGATTTGAGCATTCCGCTTTCGGCGACAGAGTTGGGAGTGGAAGGAGTGGATCGTTCTATTTTGGAGCAAATTTCTCGATCAATTGCTCTGCATCCTGCTCGATTGCGAAACACGGTGGCGTCCATCCTCGAAAGGGAGCCGATTCCGGATTTTAAAGGAGAAAGATCAGAAATTGATATTGAAGAAGATCATAAGCTCCTGCGTCAAAATTTTCATGACATGGCCTTGCAAGTCATTGGAGATGAAAAACTCCCTTCGCTGCACCTTTCAAACGTTCCGAGTGCTCCCCTCATCCCAGATCCAACAACCGGGAAAAGATTCATCAGTCCACTCCGAGAGAAGCAAATCAATCAGGCACTTCGGGACCTGTGTTTGGAGATCGGAAATGGAAAAAGTGTCCCGGAGCAAGTGAAGGCCATTTTGGAACGGGGACACATTTTAGATCGAAATCCACGGCCGCGTACGTTTGTCTGGGGGGGGCATCGAACACAGCCACTCGTGTACAAATATTCAAAAACACTTGGGTACTGGGATGCCGTAGTGAATCAAACAGAATTTACGACGGGCTCTGGTCCTGGAATCATGAAGGCTCCTTTTTCCGGATCTATTCCGGCGTACCTAGATCGGGGGATCACTCACGAAAGAAATGCAATCGGATTTTCAGAACCAGGCATCATCACGGCAGAACGTCCAAATGCCCGAATTGATGAGCTCTTTATTTTTCCAGATATTTCCAAACGAATTATTGCTTTTATCGCTGCAAATCATCGAGGGCGGATCGAAGAGGGGGGTGTTGGAACCGGACAAGAAATGCTCAGTTTTCTTTCAATCATGTCCCACGGAAACAATAAAAAAATTGAATATCCTTGTGATGCATTAGGGATCAGTACGAAATCAATTGTTCATCAGTATAAAAAGTTTCTTGAGGCATTTTTTAAGAGAGATGAGATAAAAAAATATTTTAAATTTCATTTTGGAAAAGCCCCAGACAAGTTTGCAGAATACGTTGCTCGCAGCAACAAGAGCCTTGATTTTTCAAAGCTGTATCATGACGATATTGATTTTCCAGAACATGTCTGGTATCCCACTCCAGCGAGCTTTGATGCCATTGAGCAACTTAATTTTTCCCCTGAAAACCATAATATTTCCACTCTCGCTAAGGAAATCGAAAAACTTTTTAATTTTTATGTGGAATTGACAGTTGTGGCACCAGAACAGGTCGATTCTTGGGGAAAAGACCGCCCCTTGCTCAAAGGAGAGCGAACAAAGGTACGACTCATTACCAATTTGATTGATCGGATGATTGCTGAAAAAAGACTTTTTGCTCCACAGGGACAACGACTTTTTCGAACGGGATGGGAGTGATCACACATTAAATTTAAAATGCATCACGTCGCCATCTCGGACCACGTACTCTTTTCCCTCGGTCCGCAGCTTGCCTGCATCACGTGCGCCTGATTCTCCGCGGTTTTTTACAAAATCTTCGTATGCGATGACATCGGCCTTGATAAATCCTTTTTCAAAATCCGTGTGAATGGCTCCTGCGGCTTGAGGCGCAGTCTCTCCCTGACGAATAGTCCAGGCGCGGACTTCTTTTGGCCCTGCGGTGAAATACGTTTGCAACCCGAGCAGAGTGAAACTTTTTTGTGCGAGCGCCTCGAGTCCGGATTTTTTCGCTCCGAGCTCTGCGAGGAATTCTTTCCGTTCCTCCGGGTCAAGCTCACTTAGCTCCGCTTCCGTGCGGGCGCAGATGGGGATGATGGGAATGGATTCAAATTTCCCTCCCAGTTTTTCTCGGAACGCGGCCTCATCCCAGTCCACAAAACGCGCTTCACTGGTATTTGCCACGATCAAAAAGGGCTTTGCTGTGAGCAAATGGATTGTTTTGAAAATTTTGTATTCTTCTTCACTGAGGCTTCCTCGAAGCTCGCTCGCGAGGTTCCCCGCCTCCAAAAGCTCTTTTACTTGCTCCAGAATTTTCAATTCTGCTTTGGCGGTTTTGTCACCGGATTTTGCCTTTTTTCCCACGCGCTCGATCTGTCGATCGACTGATTCCAGATCTGCCAGGATGAGTTCGGTGAGGATCACTTCCAGATCTTCTGCCGGGCTTACTCGTGCCGAAACGTGGTGGACATTTTCATCTTCAAAATCCCGCAGTACGTGCGCAATCGCCTGACATTCGCGGATGTGAGAGAGGAACTTATTCCCGAGTCCTTCGCCCTGACTCGCTCCAGCCACCAGCCCCGCGATGTCGACAAATTCAATCACTGCAGGGAGGACCCTCTCCGGGTTTGCAATCTCCGCGAGCTTTCCCAGCCGATCATCGGGGACGCTCACGATGCCGACATTTGGGTCAATCGTACAAAAAGGGAAGTTTTCGGCAGCGGCATTTTTCGCCCCCGTCAACGCGTTAAACAGTGTTGACTTCCCGACATTTGGCAGACCGACGATTCCAATTTTTAGATTCATCGAAGAGAGTGTACGAAATGAAAATATTTTTTCAATTCGCGAAAGAGATTTTTCTTGACCAACTTTTGTGTTCGGAATACATTCTCTGTGACTGGAATGTGCGTGGGCTTCTGAGAACTTTTTCTCCTAATCACCACGACAAGGGAGCCACGATCAGTCTGTCTGCGGGCAGACGTACGGGCACCCACCTGAAACCTCGCAGGAAAAAATGTCCTGCGGAAGCCACGGCATTCTGGTGGAATATCACAAAGAAACCTCGCTCAAGCGGGGTTTTATTTTTACTGGATCCCGTCGAAATGGAGTTCCGTGGGAGGGGAAATGTTGTTTGGTTTTTTCTGCGGCTGTGGTGGCTGCGAAATTTTGTGAAGTTGCAAACGGTATTCCAGCATGACCTGGCTTGCAAGCGCCATCAAAAGAAGTTTTGTCGAGGAGGAGGATTCTTTTTCCAAAAACACATCTATTTTTTCCCCAAATTCTGCAGCTGATTGCTCGAGGTTCTGTTCCTTAAAAAATTCCACATTTTCTCGGCGCAATTCTTGCCACCAGTTTTCGGTGTTTGGCCGAAAGGTTCCCCAGGCGACTCCATTCATTGCTGTTTCAACTTTTTGCGTAAAAATTCCTACTGCCTGTTGAATTTTGGGAGCGGCATTTTCGGGTCCTATTTTGGAAACCGTTCTTTCGATTTCTGTTTGTACCGAGGGCCGAGAAAGAAAGTTTTTCATTTTTTGTCTGCTGCTTTTTGCATTATTTTTATCCAAAAGTCAAATGAATTGAGAAAATAAATTTTCTGGATTCCGGATCAAGTCTTGTCTTCTTCAAAGGCTCTGGCGGAGCAAGCCGGAATAGCAAAATTTAAGAACCAAAAAATTCTCTTTCACTTGCAGGGGCAAGTGTGCAGGTCATTTTTTATGAAAAAAAGCACAAGCGCTTTTTTCACACGAAAAATTCTCTTTCACTTACTTCGTAAGTGTTTCGTTCGCGTTTTCATAAAAAAGAGAGCTTGCTCTCTTTTTGTACGAAAAAAGCTCTCTCACACTTCGGACGCATGTCGACCTCGGGATTTACGGGCTTGGGAATCAATGAAGAACCAAACCGTTTTCGTTTCGAAATGAAACATACCCTGAGAGCCTCTGTAAAGGCGGTATTCCATCCGCACATTCCCGTACGGATACCTTGTTACGACTTAAGCCCAGTTACTGGTTTCACCTTAGGCCACTCTTCCTGAGCAGACTTTGGGTGCCCCCAGCTTCCATGCCTTGACGGGCGGTGAGTACAAGACCCAGGAACATATTCACCGTACCATGACTGATATACGGTTACTAGCGATTCCGGCTTCACGAAGTCGAGTTGCAGACTTCGATCCGAACTGAGACCCGTTTTGTCCGATTGGCTGGGCATTGCTGCTTTGCTTCGGTCTGTACGGGCCATTGTATCGTGGGTGTAGCCCCAGGCATAAGGGCCATGCTGATTTGACGTCATCCTCACCTTCCTCCCCGTTATGCGGGGCAGTCTCCTGTGAAAGTACAACACAGGACAAGGGTTGCGCTCGTTCACGGACTTAACCGCACACCTCAAGGCACGAGCTGACGACAACCATGCAGCGCCTGTCACTGATCCAGCCGAACTGACCCAATTATTTCTAAAAGGTACGATCAGGATGTCAAGCCTGGGTGAGGTTACTCGCTTATTAACGAATTAAACCCCGCGATCCACCGCTTGTGTGGGTCCCCGTCTATTCCTTTGTGTTTTAGCCTTGCGGCCGTACTGCACAGGCGGCGTGCTTATCGGGTTACCTAAGGCACAGAGACCAGGTCGAGGGTCCCTACACCGAGCACGCATCGTTTACAGTGTGGACTACAGGGGTATCTAATCCCTTTCGCTCCCCACACTTTCGTCCCTGAGCGTCAGGAAATGGCCAGTGCGCTGCCTTCGCTTTTGGTGTTCCAGTGCATATCTACGGATTTTACCCCTACTTGCACCATTCCACGCACCTCTCCATTCCTCTAGCGTACCAGTTTGGACTACGGCACCGATGTTGAGCACCGGTATTTTATAATCCACTTGGTACACCGCCTGCGGACGCTTTACGCCCAATAATTCCGGATAACGCTTGCCCCTTACGTATTACCGCGGCTGCTGGCACGTAATTAGCCGGGGCTTATTCCTGAGGTACCGTCAGATCTTCTTCCCTCAGAAAAGGTGTTTACAACCCGAAGGCCGTCATCCACCACGCGGTGTCGCTCCGTCAGACTTTCGTCCATTGCGGAAGATTCTCTACTGCTGCCTCCCGTAGGAGTAGGGACCGTGTCTCAGTTCCCTCGCGCCTGGTCGTGCTCTCACACCAGGTACCCGTCAGAGCCTTGGTGAGCCATTACCTCACCAACAAGCTGATAGGCCGCAAGCGTCTCCCGAACCGCAAAAGCTTTACTCTTACGAGACTATCCGGTATTAGCCCCGCTTTCGCGGGGTTATCCCTGAGTTCGGGGCAACTTCTTACGTGTTACTCGCTCGTCCGCCGCTTTCACACACTTATTAAAAACAAATGTGATCACGCTCGACTTGCATGTATTAAACGCACCGCCAGCGTTCATCCTGAGCTAGGATCAAACTCTCCTTAAAAAAAGAAAAAGCTTGAAAATAGTTGTGCCAAGAATGGTGTCTACTGGCGATGCCAGCATTTCCCATCTCAGCGGGATCAAACTCTTTCTCAAAGAGTTGATACTTTTCCAATACACGCAAAGCGCGACTGAAAAAGATTTTATCACTAAAGAATAAACATTGATTTTTTACTGCGTCCGAAATGAAAAAGAACTTTTGACCGTCTGTCTCACGTTTTCTTCTGTGTATCCGACGAAACGGCTGGGCGATTATAGGGAGAGAAGGGGACCTGTCAAATTTTTTTCCTCAGAATTTTGGAACAAGGCACTGACAGTTGTTTTTTCCCCTAAAATCACTACAATACTGGCGATGGAAGGCGAGATTTTTCTGGGAATTGTTGTCCTCATTGTCCTTTTGGGGGCGGCAGTGATGATTTCTCGTCGCAAACCAAAACTTTCGGCAGGAGATCGACAGCATTTTCAGCAACAAATCGCCGCGACAGCTTCGTTGGATCCAGCGCATTCTGTGTTGGAATCTCACAAGATTTTTATCACAGCGTTGGGTCAGCTTTTGGGGGATCGTGGCACAAAACTAATGGCAGCCGAACGCGTGCGGCGTTTTCAGGCTCGGTTTCCCAATGCCAAACACGTGTGGGTGTCTCATCGATTGCGCAATCGCATTGCTCATGAAACCGGCATACAGGTTTCTGCGGTTCAGGCCGAGCAGGCCCGCGCCAATTTTTCTCGCGCGCTGGGGGCACTCAGCCGTTGAGTTCTTCGAGATACCTTTCTAGGCTCTCACGCCAGTCTGGCATCTCGGGAAGTTTTGTATTTTTGAGTACCGAATTAATCGGCCGTTTTGCGGGTCGCGAAAGTTCTTTTCCCGAAATATGCGTGACCGTCCCCAGCCATCCGTGGAGGTGGAGAATTTTTTCGGCGAGTTCTGCCCGACTGACAGGGGGACCAGAATTTTGTAAATGGTAGTGGCCTTTTTCGGGTGTCTGTTTCACAAAATGCTCAATCGTGTGGCGAGCAAGATCATCGGTAAATGTCGGGCGTCCGATCTCATCACTCACCACCTGGATCACGGACTGTCGTTCTGCCCGGTGAAGGATTTTGCTGACAAAATTGGCCCCGGCCATCCCCACCAGCCACGTCGTGCGCACATTCCACCAGGGAGTGCGGTTCCGTTCCAGCAGGATTTCCGCTTTGGCTTTGCTCTGACCGTACTGGTTTTGTGGATCTCGCGGGAAATTTTCTGGTATTTCAATCCGCGAAGGAGCCCCAAACACATAATCAGTTGAAAAATGGAGTATCGGAATTTTGTACTGGAGGAGTCGCTCGAGCGCAACGACATTGACGGCTTCACATTTTTGCTTTTCCGTTTCGGCGCGGTCGACGTCCGTCCAGGCGGCGCAGTGGAGAATCTTTTCAAATCCTTCCGGGGGATGTTTGCGAAAAAAGAGTGCCATTGAGTCGGCACTCGCCAGATCAAGTGTGTCGTGTCTGGGAGCGAGGAAGTCAATTTTCTCTTTTGTGAGCCGTTTTTCTATCGCACTTCCCAGGAGCCCTGTCCGTCCGAGTAACAGCAATTTCATCGATTTTCTTGTACCCCAAAACACAGACTAGATCAAGCCGGTGCGTTGAGGATGTCTTTTGGGGATAAGCCGAGTTCTGTCGTGGACCGTCATTTCTCTGATCCCCCGCCAGGGCGGGGTGTCATCGGCGGGACCGGCGTCTGGCTCCATCGTGGGAAAAACACCACTTGCCAGGGTCGGGCCATCCGCTTCTCCACCGGGAGGGTTTACCATCAGTGCCGCTTGCGCGGCACCAAACTGAAGCACGGTGCACTTCAGACTTTTCACCGTTCCCCCGCCGAGGCGGGGACGTTTTGTTTCTGTGGCACTTTCCCTCATGCACCGTCACCGATGCATGGATCCGCCGTGAGCGGTTCCCGTGTTTTTCGTGTGGCTCGGACTTTCCTCCCCGCCAAGGCGGGGCGACGATCTCCCAAAAGAGCGTCTTGGTTTTAGTCGACTCTCCAAAAAATGCAAGCGGAATTAGTTTTCGAGGTTTACCCCGCCTTGATGATTGATTGCCCTTTTCAGTTCTTCCTCATTTACCTGTCCCGCAAAGCCAATGTTGAAAACGATCCCTTTTTGTTCGGGGGCTTTGGATGAATAGGTTCCTCGCTCACTTCTGAACTCATTGTTTCCCACGATTCCGTCAGAGCCAATTCCGAGGTCCCAATCAATTTTTTCTTTCGCCATTTTTGACACAATTACGTTTGAGTTGCTTTTATTGACAAAGTGGACAAAGTCAAGCGAATTCTCGAGAATTTTTTGATTGTATTTTTCCCGCCGTCCTGCTAGGTTTCGCCCGATGAATGATCGGTTTACGGAGGATCTCAAAAATCGTCTCGACATCGTCGAAATCGTGCGGAAGTACGCCGAGCTCAAAAAGTCGGGGAAAAATTTCATGTGTAAATCACCGTTTCGCAATGAGCGCACGCCGAGTTTTTGCGTTTCGCCGGACAAACAGTTTTGGTACGACTTCGGTTCCAGTGAGGGAGGAGACGTGATCTCCTTTATCGAGCGGATTGAAAACTTGAGTTTCCCAGAAGCCGTCGATCATTTGGCACAAGTCGCGGGAGTGGATGTCCCCAAAAACTTCGGCGGGGGGAGTGTTTCCCAAGAAAAAAAAACGGACCTCTTTGCTCTGCATCGAAAAGCCGCCGAGTACTTTTCCCAACAGCTTCAGGCGTCTCCCATCGCCCAAAAATATCTGGCCGATCGCGGAATTTCCGACACAGAGATTTCCGACTGGAACCTGGGATACGGCGGAGACACGGCGGACGGGCTGACCAAATTTCTCCTGGCGGACGGGTACTCGCCCTCGCAGATTGCGGAGTCTGGGGTGGCGTTTGAGCGGGAGTTTGGCCAAAAGACCATGCGTGACCGGTTTGATGGACGTATCATGATTCCGATTCATGAGCCACGCAACGGGGAAATTATTGCTTTTACCGGTCGAAAATTGCGAGAAGATCAGCACGGCGGGAAGTATGTGAATTCCCCCGAAAACCCTGTGTACCACAAGAGTGCGACGCTCTTTGGTCTGCACCGCGCGCGAAAAAAAATTCGAGATCGAGATGCCGCGATTTTGGTGGAAGGAAATTTTGATGTGATTTCCGCACACGCGGCGGGGTTTGACCACTGCGTGGCGACCTGCGGGACGGCGCTGACCGAGGACCATTTGCGCGTACTGCGGCGTCTGACCAAAAATATTTTGCTCGCATTTGATACCGATGCCGCCGGCAAAAAAGCCACGCTTCGTGCCGTTGAATTGTGTTTACGGATAGAGTTGGAGCCACGAATCGTCGAAATTTCAGCCGGAAAAGATCTTGATGACCTGTTTCATCAGGATGCCAAAGCCGCTTCAAAATCAATCAAAGAAGCCCAGCCGGCGCTGGAGTTTCTCTTCGAAAAAATTGCCGAAAAACTTCTGGATGGTTCGATTGCGGGAGAAAAAAAGTTTCTGGATACCTTTTTCTTTTTCCTCGCGCTCGTGTCCCGTCCAGTAGAAGTGGACGAGTGGATCCGTCGGCTTTCTGAAAAGTTAAATCGCTCACGGCAGGTGATCGAGGACGAATTCAAAAAGTTTTCCGTGCGGGATGCCGGGTACCAAAAAGAAAAACTGGTCGATTCTTCACGTCAAAAAATCTCACGCCCGGAATCTTTTGTCGGGTTTCTCTCAGCGTTTTGGGATTTTTTCTCGTCAAAGCTGGATCCCAAGATTTTGGACATTTTCCCAGACGGCGACGCACGAGATCTGTTGGGCAAGAAGATTTTGAATCAAGATTTGTCTGATGAGGAGCGGGTGCGTCTGGCAGGATGGGAGCTCTCGCAAGCAAATTTATATGACGAGCATGTGGGGGAGGATCTGCTCAAACAGACGTTTGAGTCCTTTGCTCAGATTTTGCAGCGAGAAAAACAAAAATGTGATCGACGAGAGGCGGCGAAAAACTTGAAGTTTTGATGTTCGGGAAAACAGCAAAGGGGGGCATTGAAAAAAAGAGAGAAAATTATATTGTTATCCTGCGCTTGTTTCAGGATCTTTCGATTCTGGATCAAGTCCGGAATGACATTGAAACCATGCAAAAAATCTGTGCAGTCTCCGGCCAGCCCTTCGAAATTTCTGAAGCAGACTTGAAAGTGTACGAGCGACTGGGGCTCCCGGCGCCGACCCTGTGCCCGGACGAGCGCAATCGTCGCCGGATGGCTTGGCGAAATGACCGGGTATTTTATCGTCGGAAATGCGATCTGACGGGCAAGCCGATTATTTCCATTTACCCCGAAAAAACGCCCTTTCCCGTCTACGAGCACAACGCCTGGTGGAAAGAAAACTGGGATCCGCTCGCCTTTGGCCGCGATTTTGATTTCCATCGCCCGTTCTTTGATCAGTGGAAGGAATTGATGCACTCAGTTCCACGAAGAAGTCTGGACACGGTCAACTGCGAAAACTCTGACTACTGCAACTACTGCGGTGACGATAAAAATTGCTACCTCGACATCGCCGGAGAGGCAAACGAGGACTGCTACTACAACCTTTTTACCAAATACTCTAAAAATTGCGCCGACAACACATTTGTGTACCGCTCAGAGCTGGTGTACGAGTCGATCAGTTGCTACGAATGCTTTGACTGCCGGTGGTCGATGCTGCTCGAGAATTGTTCTGCATGTGACTTCTGCTACGACTGCAAGGGATGCAGTGACTGCATTTTTTGCTGGAATTTGCGACGCAAAAAGTACTGCATTTTTAACGAACAACTGAGCAAGGAGGAATTTGAAAAACGAAAAGCCGAACTTCGAACGGATTCCCACAAACATTTAGAGATGTACCGCCAGAAATTTGCTGAAATGCTCCGAGACTCCGCCACACACAAGACGATGCAGATTCTCAACGGCGAAAATTGCGACGGCAATAACATCAAAAACTCCAAAAATACGCATTTTGCATTTAACGTCTCCGACTGCTGGGATTCGTCGTTTCTCTCCGACGTGCTGGAGGCGACCGACTGCCGTGATCTCAATTATTCCCTCTACAAACCGGAGGGGAGTGTAGAGCTGATCAGTACGCTCAACATGAAATTCTGCTTCGCCTGCATGGGCACCCATTTTTCACACGAGTTGGCGTACTGCGATCACTGCGAAAATTCACACGACTGCTTCGGTTGCATTGGGCTGAATCACGGTGAGTACTGCATTCTCAACAAAAAATATTCGAAAGAAGCGTATTTTGCTCTGCGCGAAAAAATTGTGGCGCACATGAAAGAAACCGGCGAATGGGGGGAATTTTTTCCGGCCGCTATTTCCCCGCATGCGTACAATGAGACGGTTGCACACGAGTACTTTCCTCTTTCAAAATCCGAAGTGGAATCGCGAGGGCTCCGCTGGAAAGAGCCAGACAAACGCGACTTTGCTCCGCAAACATTTCAGCTCCCAGATCTACTGGAGGACACAGAGGATTCTGTCTGCAACGAAACGTTGGCGTGTGCAAAGACGGGCAAAAATTTCAAAATCATTCCCCAAGAATTGAAGTTTTACCGAAAAATGAATGTCGCCCTCCCACGACTCTGCCCGGACGCACGGCATGAGGCACGGATGGCGGTGCGGCAGCCGCGACAGCTCTTTTCCCGCACCTGTGGAAAATGTAGTGTCGAGATGCAGAGTACATTTGCACCGGATCGCCCGGAAAAAGTGCTGTGTGATGCCTGTTTTGTGGAGACGGTGAATTAAAAACCCCCGTCTCAAATGAAACGGGGGTCCTGTTGCGTTCTTTAGTATTTTCCACGAATTTGTAAATCGTCCAGGATCGCTGTGGCCGATCGCTGGTCGCCCAAAATATTTTGGAAACGATTCGGATTGCATCCCGAGAGATTCCCTCCGACAGCTGGTCGTGGTGCCAGATCTCTCACATTCACAATATTCTCTACCGACAGAATAAACGATTCTGTTTCTCGGGCGGTAATGTAAATTTTTGTTTCTGGGAGAGCGAGTCGGAGCAGGCTGAGATAAAAAATGTAGGTTTCGTCATCCACGCGTGTTCCGTGTTCGATTGTTTTGTCGGGCATGTGTTGCACTCGAGGGATCGCCACACTCGCCGGAAGCTTTCCGGTGAGTTCTTGGAGAACACACGCGTGCTGAATGAGCGATAAAATTTCAACATCGTTTCCCCTTTTTCCTTTCAAATTTATTCCCAGCAGTGCGCCGATCCCGACACTTGCAAATCCAGCATTCATCGCCCGTGTCTGAGCATGATACCGAAACCGAAAGTCAGACTTTGGTCCGGTCGGGTGATTTTCCGTGTACGATTCTCGATCGTACGTTTCCTGAAAAACACGGAACTGCAGTGGAACGTTAGAGTTTGAATTTTCGATAATTTTTCGAAACCCAGCTTCCTCCAGAGGAGCGACGTTGAGACTGATTTGTCGCAACGGATTTCCAAATACTGGATTGAGTTTGTTCAGGATTTGAATGGCCGCGATGACAGCGTGCGTGGAACCGGGATGTTCTCCAGCCAACACACAAAATTCTTGTGGGCGGAATTGGAGAACGACAGAAAAATCCTCTTCCATCTCTTCAGGCGAGAGCGTCGATCGTTTTTTTTTATTTTCTGCGCTATGTCCACAATATTTGCAGTGATTCACACAACGATCCGAAATGTAACTGATCCCAAACAATTCAAGTTTTGGACCAAACAAGCGGAGATTTTCTTCCTGCGCGGCCTGACACACGGCATCAAAAAATTGTGGCCGATTTTGAAGAATCGTTTTCGCTATTTCCAGTTTTTTTTCTCCGGATGCTGCGACGAGCTGAGAAATTAATTTTTTTTCCATGTCATTTGTTTTTTTTGATTTTTAAAACATCTTTTTGTGTTCGAATTTCTGGCAGAAAATTTCCGCCCTCGTACGGACTGTTTGTCTGCGTTGTTTCTTGAAAAAAAACATTCGCAAACGCCATCAATCCGACGACTTTTCTATTTTTCCGCAATGGCAAAATGAAGTCTCGTTCGAATCGATGAATTTTTTTGTTTGCCGAAATTTCATGTGGATTTCCCAGCAGATCAATCGTAAGCAGGTCGAGTTTTCCTCTGGAAAAACTTTCAAAAAGGCTTTGGATCAAGCCGCCAAGCATGGATCCAAAATTTGAGCTTTTTCCATGAAAACCGACCAGATCTTTTCCCAGAAATTGATTTTTTCCGGCAGCATCTTTTGGAGTTTTTTCAAAAACCGAAACGTCAAAAACGTACTCTAGTTTTTTTCCTCGAAAAAGAACGCCGCTGGCATCCTGCTGGATGTGGCACAGAAAAAAATGAAGTACATTTTTTCCGATCGCATCTGCGCAGTCTGCATGTGTGATGATACCATTTTTATCAAATTTTATTTCGCCTAATATTCCCAATTTTAAGTTCAGTGGGGAAAAATACGATTTCAAATTTTTATCTAAAAGCGGAATCATGTTTTCCAAAAAAATCAGAGTTTCTGCGGCAGAAAAATTTTCTGAAAATTCTGCGTATTGGTAGTTTTCTCCTTTTCCAAAAAGCTCGTTGAATTTTTCAGCGGCCACTTCTTGATTGGATTTTTGCAGTTCAAATCCATTTTCAGATTTGATAATAGGTTTTTGCTTTTCAAGTTTTGCCATCAGTGATTGCAGGCTTAAAAAGACTTTTTCTTTGTCCCCGCGGACATCTACGTGAAGTTTTTTCATTTTTAAAATAGATTTTTGGTGAAACATCGAATTGTAAAAGAACGCAACAGAAAAAGTTTTTCGGGATCTCAAAAAAGACCCAAAAAACAAAATGACCAGCTTCGCCGGTCAGAATTGGGCACGAACGGTTATTTTATGCACAAATCCCTACCGGCGAAACCGGCTTTGCCAATACAAAAACGAGAAAAAGAGGGTATGCATGTGCTGTGAGAATAAAAAATTCATTTTGTGTGTCAAATTTTTTTAAAAAAATTAAACCATCCCATTTCCGCGGACGAGTGAGATGTCGACGTTGGTAAATTTTTCGCGAATCTCCTCCCGCGGGTCCCGCAGAAAAAATCGTGCCTGCTCGAGCGAAGGCGTTTCTTCCGGGAGGGCGGGGTTTGTGACGAGCTCAGATGAAAGGGGGTTCATGATTTGAAAGAATTTAAAAATAAAAAAAGAAAAATCCCTGAAGGGATTTCCCAATATATTCCACGGCCAGCGAGGATTTCACCAGCAGTGGAGAGGAGGGACCCACCAGAAATTGTTTTTTGGAAAGTGCATCTTTGTGTCAGCATGATATCACGCCATCAAGTTGTGTCAAATCTTTTTTTGGGTATTCTTTTCTTGATGGCTTCCAAAAAACAGCAATTTCTCACCGCGCTTTCAGACCACCTAAAAACACCGAAAGATTTTGACCGTTTTTTTTCTGACCTTCTCACTCCCGGCGAGTACGAAGATTTGATTGATCGATTCCTCATCTGTCGAGAGTTGGCCGCCGGCAAAACCGTTCAAAACGTTTGCCAGACACTCGACGTCGCGAGTGCGACGGTTGTCCGTGGAAATCGGGTTTTGAAGCACGGGTCGGGACAGGTCAAAAAAATGGTGCAGTCCTGATTTTCGGTTGACGGTCTTTCCATGTCTCTGGTACAACAGAGCACCCTTTTGCCCCTCAAATCATGTTTTCTTCCTTTGCAGCATGGCTGGTCACAGACATCCTTTCCCTCTCTGGGTGGGGGGCAGATGCACTGCAGTTTTTTCTCGCGGATACAATCTGGATTTTGCTCCTGTTGCTGGTAATCACGCATTTTATGAGCTTGCTTCGGTGGTATTTGCCGGTGGATCGGGTGCGGCATCTTTTGGTGTCCCGACGCTGGTACGGAGCGGATTATTTTTTGGCCACATTGTTTGGGGCGGTGACGCCGTTTTGTTCGTGCTCCAGTACCCCGATGTTTATCGGATTTGTCCAGGCACGGGTGCCCCTGGGGGTGACGTTTTCGTTTCTTATCACATCGCCCCTGATCAATGAAGTCGCTCTGGCACTTTTTTGGGGACTGTTTGGCTGGAAGGTGACGCTCTTTTATCTCCTCGCGGGGATTGTAATCGGTATGGTGGGGGGCATGATTCTCAGCCGGTTCCCGCTGGAAGGGTGGCTGGAGCCCTTTGTCCAAAAGCTGAGAGCGAGTGCAGAAAATGCTTCTCAAAATACAAAGAAATTGCCGCTTTCCCACATTTGGAAAAAAGTTTCTGCCGAAGCACGCAGCATCTGGAAAAATCTCGCGCTGTACGTCTTGATCGGTGTGGCGATCGGGGCGGTGGTGCACGGATATGTGCCGGAGGGATTTTTTGCTGAACGCCTTCAGGGAGCAGGGTGGTGGAGTGTGCCACTGGCAACCATTCTGGCCGTCCCGCTCTACATCAATGCCGCTGGAGCGATCCCCGTGGTAGAGTCGTTTGTCGCCAAAGGAGTGCCGTTGGGGACGGGGTTGGCGTTTATGATGGCGGTGGTGGGGCTGTCCCTCCCCGAAGCCTTTATTCTGCGGCGGGTGATGCGCCCGAAGCTTTTGGGACTCTTCTTTTCTCTCGTGACGCTGGGGATCATTCTCATCGGCTGGGGATTTACCGCAATCCTGAGTTGATTTTTTCGGTCAAATCCGCCAGAATCGCGCGCGAGATGGCCATTGAAAATCGCCGTGCCCGATTTGAATACGACCTGCTGGAGACGTTTACCGCGGGCATGGTGCTGGAGGGGTGGGAAGTCAAGTCTCTGCGTGCGGGATCGGCCAATCTGCGTTCGGCGTGGGTGACGGTTCGCGATGGAGAGGTGTGGCTCGAAAACTGCTCGATTTCTCCCTGGAAATTTTCTGCACAAACAGCACAGGACGAGCGGCGATCCCGAAAACTGCTGCTCCACGCCCGAGAAATTTCGCGTCTTTCTCAAAAAGCCAACAACAGCGGACACACCATTATTCCTCTCAAAATTTTTGATCAAAAGGGACATCTAAAATGCAGTATTGCGCTGGCTCGGGGCCGCAAAAAATATGAAAAACGACAGGTCCTGAAGGAGCGGTCGGAGAAGAAAGTAGCCCGGAAGGCGCTCAAGGACTTCAATGGCTAAGTCTTTTGAAAACAAAAAATCCACAGTTGCCGTGCAGAATTTTTTCGCTACACTCGGAGTCGATGCAGTGTCCGAGTTGTCACCATTCTGATTCCAAAGTCGTGGATTCCCGCATGTCGGAGCATGGGAGATCGATCCGTCGTCGACGGGAATGCCTGAAATGTGAATTTCGGTTTACGACTTTTGAGCGCGTCCAAACCGCAAACCTCATGGTCGAAAAGCGGGACGGCACTCCCGAACCCTACGATCGTCAAAAGCTTGAAAAAAGTATTCTCATCGCCTGTGCCAAACGTCCGGTTCCTCCAGAAGAAATTCACGAGAAGGTCTGTGGGCTGGAAGAAAAATGGGGACGAGGACCGCTTGTATCTTCTCAAGAAATTGGACGTGATGTGATGGCGATGTTGCGAGAAGTGGATGAAATCGCCTTTCTCCGATTTGCCTCTGTGTACCAGCGATTTCCAGATGTGCAGACCTTCAAAAAAGAATTTGAAAAATTGCTCCATCAAAAATAAAATGCCCCTCAGAAAAACCCTTTCATGAAAGATCTCATTCTCGTCGGCAAACAGGGAAGTGGCAAGGGCACCCAGGCAAAAATTCTTGCCAAGCGCTTTGGATACCACATTTTTGAAACAGGGGCTGCTCTGCGCGCAATTGCCCAAAAACCCTCTCCGCTGGGACAAAAAGTGAAGGCTATCACCACTCGTGGCGACCTGGTTCCCAACGAAATTGTGATGGAAATTGTGCACGACTTTCTTCAGGAAATCCCGGGAGATACGCCCGTGATTTTTGACGGCATTCCTCGATCAGAGGAGCAGCGCCAGACTCTTGAAAATCTCTTTTCTGTGCTCGGCCGCGATTTTCGCGTTCTGGAGATTCGTCTTTCCAATGAAGAAGCTATGGAACGCTTGATGATGCGCGCTCGTTGTAACGATTGTGGGCTTGATTTTGGCAGTGTTGAGGATGAATGTCCCCGATGTGGCTCCTTCGATATTTTTCGCCGAGAGGACGACAATCCGGAATCCATCGCCAAGCGGCTCGAAAATTTTGATCGCTACACGGCGCCGCTGCTGTCTGTGTGGGAAAAAGAGGGAAAAGTGGTTTCAGTCAATGGAGAACAGGAGATTGGAAAGGTCACAGAAGAAATGTTCGAAAAATTAAAAGCCAAGGAGTAGTTGCCTTTTTTCGGCAGCAGGCGTAGGGTTTGCGCGATGGGCGTGGTTCCAAAAACCCCCGAAGAACTTCAGATCATGCGTCGCGCGGGTGAAATTTTGCAGCGGACGCAGGAAGCCATGAAAGCCGAGCTGCATCCGGGGGTAACGCTCAAGGAAATAAATGCGATTGCAGAAGACACGATTCGCTCGCACGGCGCGAAGCCCGGATTTTTGGGATATCAGGGGTTTCCGGCCAGCATCTGTGGAATGATCAATTCAGAGGTTGTGCACGGCATTCCTGGGGGACAAAAGTTGCGACGAGGAGATCTGGTTTCCATTGATTGCGGCGTTATCTGGAAAGAGCTTTTTTCCGATGCGGCGTTTTCTCTCGTCATCGGAGGAGGGGAGGCGCACCCCGCGCGCGAAAAATTTCAGCAGACAGTGAGACAGGCACTTCTTGCCGGATGTGATGCTGCACGGGTGGGAAATCACCTCAGCGATATCGGGCATGCCATTGAGCAAGCCGTCCGTCGTGGAGGGTATTCGGTCTGCAAAGAATATACGGGGCATGGACTGGGATATGAAATGCACGAAGATCCACATGTCTTTAACTACGGCTCTCGAGGGCAGGGAATGCTGTTGATCGAGGGAATGACAATTGCCATTGAACCGATCATTGCCTCGGGCAATCCCAAATGTCGAATTCTTTCCGACGGGTGGACGGTGGTGACGGCAGACGGAAAAGATGCCTGTCAGTGGGAGCATTGCGGGGTCGTGACCCCGGACGGTCTTGAAATTTTTGCCTGAATTTGTACGCTTTTGTCCCTTTCATTTTCCCATGAAATTTTTTCGACGCATCTTTCTCTTTCTCCTGATCAACCTGGCAGTGATCGCGCTGTTGATCACGATTACAAGTGTGTTTGGAATTGAACCATACCTGACACCGTATGGTCTCAATCTCCAGTCGCTCGCAATTTACGCAGCGATTATTGGGTTTTCCGGTGCATTTATTTCCCTCTTGCTCTCACGTTGGTTGGTACGGCAAACACTCAAAATTCGGATTTTAAAATCGCCGCAGAGCACAGCGGAATCCAATTTGATCCAGATCATTGAGCGTATCGCGCGCCAAAAAAATATACGGACGCCCCAGATTGGGGTGTACCAGTCGCCGGAGGTCAATGCCTTTGCTACGGGGCCCTCCAAAAATCGGTCCCTGGTGGCGGTTTCTTCGGCACTTCTGGATCAGTTTTCTTCACAAGAACTGGAGGGAGTGCTCGCCCACGAGATGGCACACATCTCCAACGGGGACATGGTGACCATGACCCTTTTACAGGGAGTGCTCAATACCTTTGTCATTTTTCTTGCCCGAGCAGGAGCGTACGCCTTGCAGCGCGGCTCCGGGCGAGGCGAAGTTGGGGGGCTCGCGTACTGGGGTCTGTCGATCGCGCTCGAGATTGTTTTTGGAATGCTTGCTCTGCTCATTTTGATGGCCTTTTCGCGTCATCGAGAATTTCGAGCTGATTTTTCTGGGGCTCAAACCGTGGGCAAGCAGTCAATGCTTTCGGCGCTTCGACGGCTCCAAACGATGCAGCCACGAGCTCGAGATCCGCGACAGCCATCGTCCTTGCGTGCGTTCAAAATTTCCGATCGTCCGCGCCGCTGGGCTCATGCATTTGCCAGCCATCCCTCCCTCCAAAAACGCATTGAACGGCTTGAGCAGGCTCCGATTTCCTAACGCCGTATTTGACGGTTTTTGCTCAGTTGCGCTAGACTCATCTTGTTGTTTCCCCTTTCCATGAAATCATTCGCCTCCCCTCTGTCCATCGGTTTTCTCTGTCTCAGTGTGGTTTTTTTTCCCGGCTGTGGCACCCCCGATCCGACCCTTGAGGACGCTATCGCCGAAAAACAAGCGGCGGTGGAGGCAATCTATCAAAAAAATTTAGAGACGGCCTCTGCGCATTTGGAAACCGCCGAGCAAATGCTCGAATCCCTGGAAATGCCATCGGAGCAAGCACAATTGATGCTGGAGACAGCGGAAGTGTATCGTTTCAATCAGCAGTTCCCCGAAGCAAAAGACAAATTGATGCAGGCCATCGAACAATTTCAACTCCTCAAAAATACAGAAGGCGTTGGGGATGCCTACAATATTTTGGGGATTATCGCCAAAGAACAGGGTGCGACAGATTTGGCACATTCTCATTACGATCATGCGATCGAACTCTATCAAGAAGCATCCTCCTCCAGTGTTTTCATCGCTCAAAACAACAAAGCGGACCTGCTCATTCAGCAAAAACAGTATGACGAAGCGCTCGATATCATTGATACAGCGCTCCAGGAATCACGCGCACAAGAATTGCCGCTTCAGACAGCACTTCTCATGCTGACTCGAGGAGAAATTTTTGAAAAACAGGGAGACATGGAAATGGCACTCTTGCACTATCAGGACAGTTGGGAGCTGATTGCCGAAAGTGACAATCAACGCATCAAATCACTGGTATTTCCCTTTCTCCGCCGAGCACACGAACGCTATAACTTTGTTTCCACGACAAGTGGAACCTGTGACGAAACCGTTTCCGTCCTGCAGGAGGGACAGTGTTTTTGCAAAGCGGGGTTTGGTCGCGATTGGTACGGCACGGAGTGTGTGGCCTTGCCCGAGCATGCGTACTTTGTTCACAGCAAAACCGACAGCTGGATGTGCCTCCCGGGATTTCATGAAGCGGAAGGGAGCTGTGTGCCAGATATCGCCTCGCCACCGCCCACGGCAGAGGAAGTGGAATAGTTTTTTGTCCGTCGTTGACTTTTCTCCCCAAACCCGTACACTGCGCCGCGCTTGCTCTTTTTCGTGTGCCCCGAAGCTTTGTCTGTGTGAGATGAAGGAGCCGCGACGAGGTCCCATAGTTCAGTGGAAGAACGCGGGTTTGCGGAACCCGAGACGCAAGTTCAATTCTTGCTGGGACCACCACCAAAAATAAGCTCATTTTTTCCAGAAACAGAAATGCTTTTGCCTTTTTGAACGGGCAATCGTATACTTTTCTAGAAATATGAAAAAGATTTTGGCAATTGCAATTGTAAGCGTCTTCCTTCTTGCTGGTTGTGGCAGTCAAACAAACCGACAGCGTTGGACAGACATTGAAAAAGACATCACTCCTGGCTGTGCAGTGTGGTTTGATGGGTGTAACAAATGTTTTGTCGAACACGGAAAAATTGGGCACTGCACGCTTCGAGATTGCCCAGGGGATCCTGCTGACCAAAAGGAACCAACCTGTCTCGTAGACATGGAAGAGCTTTAGTCTCGAACAATTTTCCCCCAGTTTCGCTTTCCACACTTGAGAATGTGTTTTCCTGATATCTGAATAAGTGCGTTTGGATCCGTTATTTTTTCTCCATCAATGGAGACCGCTCCCTGCTGAACCAGCCGACGGGCTTCTGAAGTGGAGGAACAAAATTGGCAGGTTTTGGCAATCAAATCAAGGACCCCAATTTCATCTGTTTTCACGGAAAACGTACACATCTCGTCTGGCACCTCTCGTTTTACAAATTTCTGTACAAAGTCTTGTTCTGCCGCATCAGCAGACTTTTTATCATGCAGCCAAGTGACAATGTCTTTTGCCAGACGGACTTTTGCATCGCGGGGGTTTTTGGCAATCTGTTTTTTTATTTCCTCCAGATCCTCGTCGGTAAACATCTCGAAATATTTTTGCATTAACGCATCCGGGAGGGACATGACTTTCCCAAAAATCTCTTTGGGCTCTTCATCGAGATAAATGGTGTTGCCCCAAGAGGTGGACATTTTGCGTCCGTCTGTGCCCTCGATCAGTTTCAATGTCATCACGTTTTGCGGCTCCTGACCGGCGGCTTTTTGGAGGGTTCGTCCAGCCAGCAGGTTAAACAGCTGATCCGTGCCTCCGATTTCTACATCAGCCCGGATCGCCACCGAGTCCTGTCCTTGCATCAGGGGGTACAAAAACTCATGGAGCGAAATCCGTTTTCCTGCTTTGAAACGATTGGAAAAATTTTCCCGATCGAGCATCTCTGCCACCGAAAACTCCTGCGCGAGATCCGCAATTTCTGCAAAATTAAGTTTCCCCAGCCACTCAGAGTTGTACCGAACCTCACATTTGTCCACGTCCAGCACCCGCGCGATTTGGGGCAGGTAGGTTTTCATGTTTTCTTTGACCTTTTCCAGGGTGAGGCGTGGGCGCTCACTGTCTTTGTCACTGGCATCTCCCACAATTCCTGTGAAGTCGCCGATGATCAGCACAATTTGGTGTCCGGCTTCCTGAAACTGTTTCAGTTTCCGCAGCACCACCCCGCGTCCAATGTGCAGGCGAGACCCAGTGGGATCAATGCCGAGCTTGATCCGCAGTTTTTTGCCAGCTTTTAGTTTTTTCTCCAAATCTTCCCGGACGATTACGTCGACCGTGCCGCGAGAGAGAATGTCGTCAATGATTTTTTGCTCGACCATTTTCCAAGAATTTGTACAATCGTGCGCGTGAGGATTGTGCCAAAAAGGAAAGCAGAAATCAATTTTCGACCCCTCAAACAGGAATTCTGGATGTGGGTCGGCGGGGGTGTGCTTCTTTTTTCTGTGGGAAAGATCCTGGATCAGTATATTTTTGATATTTTTCATTCTCTCCACACGCCCGCCCTCGACGAGGCCGTCATTTTTCTGACCGAAACACTGGTGTGGTGGGTGCTGGTGGCATTTGCCATTGCTACGGCGTGGCGCCTCTGGAAAAATCCCGATCATCGTTCAAAACTCCTGCCTGCGTTTTTTGCTGTGGGAGCAGCGGCTATCCTTGCTCTCATTTTCAAAAGTATCTTCGAAGCGCCACGTCCTTACGAAATTACCTCGCTTGACCCGCTTGTTTCTGTCCGAACCCACAGTTTTCCCTCCTCTCACACGGCAGTGGTCTTCGCACTGATGATTCCCATGTTTCGTATTGCTCGTTGGCTCGGGGCAGGGTGGCTCTTTTTTGCCCTTTTGATTGGTCTGGCACGAATATACGAGCATGTGCATTTTCCCTCGGACATTGCTGGGGGAATTTTTGTTGGTGGCATTACCGGCGCTATTTTTTCCCATCCGACGACCGAGCAATATCTTCGAATTTTATGGCAGGAGCGGGAATTTCGACGACAGAGTTTTCACTTTCTTGCCGGATTTCTCTCGGTTTTTGCACACTGGGCAGGATATCTGCGCTTGCGGGAGATTGCCGTTTTACTGCTGTTGGGACTGATTGCGTCTTGGCTGGCAGCCAAAGGAAAATTTCCACTGGGAGCGCGGATGTGTCGCCTCTTTGACCGACCACGAGATTGTCAGTTTCCGGGGCGGGGCGCCTTTTATTTCCTTCTCGGAGTGGGGCTGTCCTTCTTTTTCTTTGACGTCAAAATTGCCTACGCTTCCATTTTGATTCTTTCCGTGGGGGACTCTTTCAATCATCTCTTTGCCGGGCGAACACCACGACTGGTCAACTTTCCCTGGAATCGACGAAAAAACATGGTTGGGGTCTTGGTCGGCGTGGTGACAGGCACCTTTGCAGCACAATTTTTTGTGCCGGTGTGGGCGGCATTTCTCGCCTCTTCGATCGCGATCTTTCTCGAAACAATTCCGTTTCACTTTCGGCAGTTTTATGTCGACGACAATCTCTTTGTTCCCCTTGTAGCAGGGGCCGTTATGTTTGTGCTGACGTGAGGAAACAGTGAAAAATTACAAATGACAAATGAGAAATGAGGGAGGGGTTAAAAAACTCAAAAGTTCAAAAGCTTAAAAGTTGAAAAGCGTAAAAGCTACAAAAGTGAATGACACCCTGCGACTCGGTTTGTCGGGATCTCGTTTGGAGAAAGTTGTGAAGTTATGAAGCAAGGAAGAAGGGAAAAATCAATTCTCAATTACAAATTACAAATGAGAAATAAGAGAAAAGAAAAAACGGAGACGCTTCACAACGAAAAAAGGTGGCAAAAAGAAAGCAGCTCAGTGGTCTTTTAAAATCCCTAGCTCACCTCACACAGCACTTCCCCACCGACATTCTGTTTGCGCGCCTCGTAGCCGGTCATCAGCCCTTTTGACGTGGAGACAATCGAAATGCCGTAGCCACTGAGGACTTTTCGGATTTTTTCTGCCGAGGTGTAGATCCGCTGGCCGCATTTTGACACGCGCTTGAGCGTCAGTTTTTTCTCTGGCAGTTCGAGGATGAGTACTTTGAATTTCCCCGATTCATCGACATGGACCGATTTCAAAAACTCATTTTTGAGCATGACTTTTGCCATCTCGTGTTTGAGTTTGGAGTAGGGGATTTCTGTGCGTTCACTTCGCGCAGTTTGCGCGTTGCGGATGCGAGTCAAGAAGTCAGCGATAGGATCAACACTCATGGTTTACCAAGAAGATTTACGGACGCCCGGAATCTGGGCTTTTTCTGCGAGTTCACGAAAACAACATCGACAAATTCCAAAATCACGCATGTAACCACGGGGGCGTCCACAGAGGTTGCAGCGGTTGTACGCACGGGTAGCCAGATCGATCTTGCGTCCGTCTTTTTTGGCACGGAGATACCGATCCATGAATTTTTGAGATTTGTGAACGATTGCTTTTCGGGCCATAAAGGAAAATTAAGATTCTTTGTGTGCTTCTGGTTTCACCGGTTTTTTAAACGGAAACCCAAGGGATTCCAGAAGTTTGCGAGAATGCTCGATGTCGCTGGTCGAAGTAATGATCGATACCTGCATTCCATGAATTTTTCGAGAGTCTTCGGGTTTTTTCCCTTCGGGAAATGCCGTGTGATCTTTGAATCCCACAGAGCAGTTTCCGTCCTTGTCAAAACAGTTTCGTGCGACCCCTCGAAAGTCTCGCACACGGGGATAGGCGACATTGATGAGTTTGTGCAAAAAGTTGTAGGCCTCTTGATTGCGAAGCGTCACCGACAGGCCGATAGGCTGTCCTTCTCGCACCTTGAAGTTGGACACAGACATTTTTGATTTTCGCAAAACGGGTTTTTGCCCGGTAATGTTTGTGAGATTTTCCTCCACAAAAGAAAAATCTTTCGAATTTAGCTTTTGGAGATACGAACCCATCCCGACATTTACACAGATTTTTTGGATCTGTGGGATCTGCATAGGATTCTTGATTCCCAGCTCTTTTTGGAGTTTGGGACGAATATCCTTTCGGTAGCGTTCGTAGAGTTCAGAAGTGCGTTTCATTTTTTGTCAGCATCAGGTTTTTTGGCGGCTTTTTTCGCCGTTTTTTTCCCAGAGACAATGGGTTCACCGGATTTTTTGGTGATCCGTGTCTTGGTAGTTCCCTCGAGTTTATAGCCCACCCGAGAGGGCTTGTTGGTCTTGGCATCCACTACGGCGACATTGGAGGCATGGATCGGTGCATAAAATTCAACACGTTCTCCGGGGTTTCCATCGCGGCCTTTGACGTGCTTGATGCGTTTATTGGCTCCCTCGATGATGACCTGATTGGTTTTATGCAGGACGCGCGTAATGGTTCCCGACTTCCCTCGGTCTTTTCCGGTCAGTACTACCACGGGATCGTTTACTTTGAGTTTCATGATCAAAGGACTTCAGGGGCCAGGGAAATGATTTTTTGAAAGCCCTTGGCGCGGAGTTCGCGAGCAATGGGGCCAAAGACACGCGTGCCCTTGGGGAGTTTTTCATCATTTACGATCACGACAGCGTTTTCATCAAATCGGAGGACCGATCCATCTGGACGTCGGATGGGAGATTTTTGTCGGACGATAACTGCCTTTTGGATGGATCGTTTTTTGACGACTCCCTTGGGCGCGGCTTCCTTGACACTGACGGTGATCACATCGCCTACCTGCGCATACCGCTGTTTGGATCCGCCCAGCACCTTGATGCAGCAGACCTTTTTTGCGCCGGTATTATCAGCGACGTTGAGCCAGGACATATTCTGAATCATGTGGAGGAAGCGGAAGTTACGGTTTCGGTAAGTTTCCAGTGTTTTTTCCTTGAGATTGGTCGGCACTGTTGGATGACGACCTTGTCTCCTACTTTTGCAACCCCTTTTTCATCATGAGCCAAGAAATAGGCATTGGTAGGGTACATTTTTTTGTACTTGGGATGCGGCTGGTATTCGATCACTTCGACCTTGATCGTCTTGTCTCCAGAAATTTTGGCGACGGTTCCTTTTTTGGTGATCATTTTTGAGCAGTTTTAGCGGCGATAAACTGCTCGTCACGGAGCAGGGTTTTTATCTGAGCTACGAGCAAACGGAGTTTCTTGATCTGCGCGGTATTTTGATTTTGCCCGGTTCGCACGTGAAATCGAACGCGTGCCAATTCGCGCTCTGTCTTCTTCAGTTTTTCCTGAAGTTGGACAAGCGTCATCTGGCGGAGTTCTTGGATTTTCATTACAGATCAGGCGTTATAACTTTACAACGAACGGGAAGCTTGTAGGTAGCGAGCTTGAGCGCTCGGCGCATGGCTTCGGTTTCAGCGCCTCCCATTTCAAACAGAATTTTGCCCGGTTTGACCTGGACAACCCATTTGTCAGGAGCGCCTTTTCCTGATCCCATGGGAACTTCCGCTCCTTTGGCTGTCAGGATTTTGTCGGGGAAGACCCGAATCCAGACCTTTCCCCCGCGTTTGACCGCACGAGTGATCACTCGACGGGCGGCTTCGATCTGACGTGCAGAGATTTCTCCTGCATCCAGCGACTTGATCGCAATGCGTCCAAATGCGATTTCTCCACCGCGCGTCGCTACTCCCTTGGATTGGGAGCGCAGACGAAATTCTTTTCGGTGTTTGACGCGTTTCGGTTGAAGCATTCTGTACGAAAAAGCCGTCGGATTCTAAGCAGAAAAAAAAAAGTGTCAAGGTTTTTTTGGGGATTCCAAAAGGGAAAAAAGAAAGTCCCCGACTGATTTTTGTGCCAGTCGGGGATGTGGATCGTTGTTTTTTACGCCGTGCACAGTTTGCGCAGCGCTTCTGCTTTTTTTGGGTCCCAGATTTGCGTTTGGATTCGTCTGCCGTTTTTCTTGCCAACGAGAAAGACTTTGAAACTCCCGAGCCGTCTTCCCCACAGGTTTCTGTCGATGTTTAATCCCACAAAAAAGCAGGATTGTTTCTTCGATTTTCCCAAAACTTTTTGCATTTTGGGCGTGATGGGAATAACTCTTTGAAATTCATAATTTAGTTTTTCCCGAAGTGGCACTCTGGCTTCGTGATGTTTTGCCACTGCACTGAATCGGTTTTCTGTGATCATTGGTTCATTTTTCATAATTTCTGAACTTAAATTTATACTTGTGTTAGCTGTTTCCGCCATTTCGCAAACAGCAAAAACAGCCAACACGAGAGCTCCAAAACAACGATGCCGAGAAGAACGTCATCTCTTTTCTCGTGGAAAAGAAACGAACGAGCACTTTTAGGAAAGATTTTTGCTTTTGTCAACCTTATCGGATCCGCACATCAGTGCCTCCAAAGGGGAAAAATCCTTGGGGGCGGGCATTGGTGGTAATCCAGTCAGGAAAAAAGAGCACCATCCGCGAACTCCCGCCAGAGACAGCTTGCTCGGAGATTCGTGCCAGGAGTTCGATCTGGGCACGATTGTTTCGCATCAGCGTGAGCGTGGTGGGGATCACGATGGTGTCGCTGTCGGGGATGATTTCCTCCGAAATCTTTTGTCCCCCAGCCTCCAGCCAGAGCGCGTCAAAATCTTCAAACACACCCGAGGGCCCCAGGCGCTGAAACTGCATTTCTTCGATCTCCACCGTGCCCCCCTCTGTGGTGAAATGGAGCGGCATCAGCACCACCTCTGCCGTCCCGGGATCGACCGTGGTCTGGCGTCGTTTTTTTTCACTGGGTTGAGTGACCTTGAGGACGCTGTCGTCTTTTGGCACGACCCGACTCCCACTCGAAAACTGCGAGAGAGGATCGGTTGCCGGTGTGGTCGGGGGGGTGGTTTCTTCTTGCTCTGGAGCGGGGAGGTCTTCCGCTTCTTCGCCGGATTCATCATCTTCCGCTGTCTGCAGGGCGGTCATGACTTTCCAGAGGGCGACCGCGACTTCGTTGCGGGTGAGGAGCGCTGCCGGCAGCAGTTTTTCACTTTCCCGATCGGGGAAAAGATCATAGGTTTTCACCACCCCGACAAAGGGTTCGTACCAAGAGTCCTCGGCCACATCGTCAAAGTCGTGCGGGAGGTTTTCCTCCAGATCAAAGGTGCGGACGAGCATCTTGAGAAACTCAGCAGTGTTGACGGTTTTTCCGGGTCGAAAGGTGCCGTCATCGTACCCGTCCAGAATGTTTTCTTCTGCGGCACGAGCAACAAATTTTTCATACCATGCGTCCGTGGTCACATCCGAAAACCGTCCGTTATTTTTTTTCTCATCGGAGACATCGAGCTTCTTTCCCAACAGCAGCATCTTCGCCAGTTCGGCCCGATTGACCGGAGCCGCGCCATCAAACCGCCCATCCGGGCGTCCGTGCATGACGTTCTGGGCTTTGAGAAACCCCGCGGCTCGTCCCTGGCGAGACGCTTCTGCCACATCCGGAAAATCCCGTGCGCTCAGCGGCGTAGTGATCAGCAAACACACGAAGGCAAGCAGGATTTTTTTCATTTGTCGGTGAGAGGAAGACGGGTTGATTGTAGTTTTTTTTGGGCGGCTTTCAAAAAGCTTTTATCCATCCCCCTGAGTTCTCGGGACTTTTCAAAACTTTCGATCTGCTGCTGGAGACGCATTTTCCGTTCCTGGAGTATTTTTCCCAAAAGGGCTCGGTTTTCTGCTTTCGTTTTTTGTTCAAATTCTCGCAAAAAGTCGGGATCGGGGTTTTCTTGCTGTGCCTGAAGCATTTCGATATCTCGTTCCAGCTTTTGCACTACTTGTTCTTGTTGTTCTGGAGAAATGTCTTCCATGCCCTCCACCGTCTGCTGGAGAGTTTCAAACTGCTGGATTTTGAGCTCCACGGCTTCTGTCAGCGATACATTTGCCGCCGAAGCGACCCCGCTCCACAAGAGACACCCGAGACCGATCAAGAGGAGTTTTTTCATGGTTGGGAGCCCATATTTTTTTCCGACAAGAGCGCAAAAAGATCCGTTTCCTGGATTTCTTCGATCTGTTCGAGATCGCTAGAAAACGCCTCAATATCTTGCTGGAGTTTTTGTTCAATGGTCCGAGCGATTTCCTGCTGGACCGGATCAGGAGCAGGGACAAGGGAAAACGTTCCCACGACGGCCACAAACAAGAGCGGCAGCACCGTCTGCAGGGACTTTTGCCAGGAAAAATTTCTCCAGAGAATGAGCGCTCCCCATCCACCCCACGCTCGTTTCCGTGGTGCAAAACACTGTTTGATCGCCTGCTTCAGTGCTTTCTTGCTCGGCACTTCTTTTCGAGTCTGCGCCGTCAGGAAATCTTGCACGGCGAAAAATTCCCGGATTTCCTCAGCATGCTCAGGAAATTCATCCAAAATCACCTCCAGCTCGTCGCCGTCTTCGGCACGTTGGAGCACTTGGTTGAGAATTTTGAGGAGCGGATCAGCGGGAGTCATTTTTGAGAGAGGGAGAGATGAGATTGCAGTTTTCGCAGGGCACGGACTTGGATTTGCCGCACGTTGGCTTCAGATTTTTTTGTTTTTTTCGCAATGTCTGCGTTGGAGTACCCCTTGAGAAATTTCAGTTCAATGATCTCACGATGGGCCGGTTTGAGTTTTTTGAGCAGGGCACTGAGGGCCGTATTTTTTTCTTTTTCCTGTATCTGCTCGTGCGGGTTTTTTCGTTCGTCTGGAATTTGTTCAAACAGAGAAAGGGATTCTTCTTTTCGCAGAGTGATGTCGCGTTTTTTTTGTTGATAGTTGATGATCAGGTTTCGGGCAATGGTAAAGAAATATGCCAGCGGCGACTTGCCGCGATCCTGGTATCGTTCTTTTGCCTCAAACGCTCGGACAAATACCGTCTGTGCCAGATCTTCGGCTTCCGATTTGTCGTTGAGTTTCGACAGCACGTACCGGTACACGGGCGTAAAAAACTGCTGGTACAAAAGAGCAAACGCGTCAGTATCTCCGTGTTTGGCGGAGAGCATCAGTTCCGAAACGTTGGTTTCTTCGCTCATTGTGGGGTCTCCGCCGGGAGAAAATTTTGGGGCACATCTGACACTCCCGATAACCAAAAGACGCCTATTTTGTGACAGGTTTCGTCCAAAAATTCAAGTGGACCATTCAACGGCTTGCTCAAAATTTTTTCCACGTTTGTGTTTTTCTCAGTTCAGCTCCTGATTTTTAAACACCATCCCGTGGTAGACCCAGACCTTGATACCGATGGCACCGTAGGTGGTGTCAGCCTTGATCATGGCATAGTCGATGTTTGCTCGCAGGGTGTGGAGGGGGACCGTCCCAAATCCATAGGATTCTTTCCGCGCGATGTCGACTCCATTGAGTCGCCCGGAGACCTGAATTTTTACTCCCTTGGCTCCAGAATCTTTGGCGCGGTCAACGGCCATTTTGCAGACGCGTCGGTAGGGAAATCGTCGTTGAATCTGATCCGCAATCGACTTGGCCATCAGCGTGGCGTCGGCATCGGGTTTTCGAACCTCCTGGACTTTGACTTCCAGCTCTTTGGTTTCAAATTTCTCACGGAGTTCTTTGCTCAGCTTTTCAATGTTTTCTCCGCTCCGACCGATGATCACGCCGGGCTTCGCCGTGTGGAGTGTCACGATCGTTTTTCCGCTCCTCCGTTGAATTTCAACTTTTGCCACGCCCGCAGAAGCGTAGCGTTTTTCCAGAAGTTTTCGGATCTGCACGTCCTGAAGTAATTTATCCTTAAAAGTCCTCAGAGAGGAAAACCAGTTTGAATCCCACGTACGTGTGATGCCGATGCGAAGCGAATGCGGTGAAACTTTTTTACCCATACCGTTATTTTTTGGAAGAAGAAGATTTTGAAGAAGGGCTCTTTTTTGGCGTTGATTTTTTTACGCCGGTTTTGGTCGTTGATTTCTGAGGTGCAGATTTTGTCTCGGTTTTTTCTGCTGGTTTCTTGGTGGTTTTTTTGGCAGTGTCTGTCTCGGTGGTATTTTTTTTAGCGGTTTTGACAGGGGGATTTCTCTTTTCCAAGAAAACGGAGATGTGGCAGGTAGGCTTCATCAGTGGAAGCGCTCGACCGCGTGTCGAGGGCAAAAATCGCCGCCAAAATTCTCCTCGATTGACGACAATCTGCGAAACAGCGAGTTCGACCCGTTTTGCATTCTCGTTTTGTTCGGCATTTGCTACGGCGGATTGAATCACCTTGTACAGATGTTTCGCTGCTTTTTGGGGCATAAAGCGAAGCTTCTCCATCGCCTCGTTTACGGGCTTTCCACGTACGAGTCCGGCCACAATGTTGACCTTTTTTTGTGCAATTCGGACTTTTCGGAGATGCGCTTTCATGAGAAGAGGAATCAAAAAAATTAGCGTTCACGGCCACCGTGAGAACGGAACTTCCGTGTCGGAGAAAATTCTCCTAGACGATGTCCGACCATAGCTTCAGTGCAAAACACGGAAATAAATTCCTTGCCGTTGTGCACGCCAAAGGTGTGTCCGACCATTTCTGGAGCAATTACACAGTCGCGGCTCCAGGTTTTGATCACCTGTTTTTTGCCAGACTCATTGGCTTTTTTGACCTTTTTGATGAGTCGGGGATCGACGTAGGGACCTTTTTTGGCAGATCGGGTCATGGAGAGGACAAATTACAAAGTACAAATATTATTTTTTCTTTGCGCGATGGCGCGAACGGACAATGTGTTTGTCCGACTGCTTGTTGCGGCGAGTCTTGACTCCCAGAGCGTGAGCGCCCCAAGGGGTTTTTGGATATTTCATTCCGATAGGGCTCCCGCCTTCACCCCCTCCGTGGGGATGGTCGCAGGGATTCATGGCTTTTCCGCGTACCTGTGGACGTCGTCCTTTTTTTCGGGTGCGTCCGGCTTTTCCCATTTGCAAAAGAGCGCGTTCTTCGTTGGACAATATGCCCACCGTCGCAAAACAGGATTTTTCCACTCGTCGGATTTCTCCGCTGGGGAGTTGGACTTGTGCCTTGGCTCCCTCCAGGGAAACGAGCTTTGCTTTTTGTCCGGCGGAGCGAACAAATTTTCCGCCCTGGTTCTTTTGGACTTCCAGATTGTAAATCTCAAATCCAACCGGAATATTTTCCAGGGGCAGTCGAGTGCCGGGACGGGCTTTTGCCTTTTGAGAACAGAGAACCTCATCGCCGACCTTGGCGCCTTTCCACGCCAAAATATATCGTTTGTCTCCGTCAGGGTAATTGACCAGTGCAATGTTTGCTGTGCGATTTGGATCGTATTCGAGCGCTGCAATTTTTCCCGGGATATCCAGTTTGTCTGTTCGGTTGAAATCCACTGTTCGATACTGCCGACGAGTGCCACCACCACGGTGGCGAATCGAAATGGTCCCCCCACTGCGTCCGGCGGTTTTTTTGCCGACACTCAGCAGGCGACGAACCGAGGGTTTTTTGGCACTCAGCTGTTCATTGTCGAGTGTGTTCATCCCTCGTTGTGCATTGGAAACGGCCTTGATCGTTCGAATACCCATTATTTAAACGCGTTAAAATCCAGTTTCTTCTTGCCTCCCAGCGTCACCACGGCTTTTTTGAGATCGCGTCGTCTTTTGAGAATGCGTCCGCGACCAATGAGTCGTGTTTTTTCGGGAAGCGTTGAAATATTTACGTTTTCAGCCGTGATGCCATAAAACTCTTTCAGCGCTTTTTTGACCAAGGGCTTGGTTGCCTCTGGGTGTACGAGAAAACTATATTTTCCCTTCGCCTCAGCGGCGACAGATTTTTCCGTTTGGATGGGTTTCACGAGAACGTCTTTGAGCGCAATCATTGGGAAGGAGCAGGACAAAAGGTTTCTTCAGTGGCCGAAAGCGCTTCGCGGAGGAAGCAAATTTTTTCAGCATGTAGGACGTCGTAGGGATTGAGATATTTTGCCACGATGGTATTTACGCCCGGGATGTTGGCAACGGATTTCTGAAACACTTCATTTTTTTCCGGCAACACAAATAAATACTTTTTCGCCGGAGGAAAGTGTTTCAGCATTTCCAGGGCGGCTTTTGTTTTGGGCTCTTTTTTTTCAAATGCCTCCAGGATCAATACATTTTTTTCTTTTGCCTGGACACTGAGACTCGAAAAAAGCGCTGCGCGGCGTTCCTTCTTTGGCATAGATTTGTGAAAGTTTCGGGTATTTCTTGGCCCGTGTGCGACACCGCCTCCGCGGATCAGATTGGTCGAGAGGGCTCCTCGTCGAGCACGCCCGGTTCCTTTTTGGCGAAAGGCTTTTGATTTGGTCAGAGTGACTTCTGCTCGTGTCTGTGTGTGCGCGACAGGCGTTCGTTTGTTTGCCAGTCGCAGCAGAATTGCCCGATGCATGAGATCGGGATTGATTTTAGCTTCAAAAAGAGAGGCCGGAAGCGTCATGTCTCCCGTTTTTTGGCCGCTGGAATTGTACAGATCAGCTTTCATTTGGATTCTCGGACAAAAACAAAAGAATTTACGGCTCCTGGCACCCCACCGCGAACGGCGAGAATGTTTTGTGCAGGATCTAGTTCTACGATTCCCGTGCGGAGGGTCACCGTACGAAACCCCGAATGTCCGGGCATTTTTTTCCCTTTGAGAATTCGGCCAGGTTTGGCACACATGCCCACGGATCCGGGCTCACGATGGTGATGTGACCCGTGTGTCTCTCTTCCGCGTCCAAAGTTCCAGCGTTTGATTACCCCAGTAAATCCGTGCCCTTTGGATGTGCCGGTGATTTTGATAGTGTGAACCTCCTTGAGGCTCTCAAGAGAGACAGAATCTCCTTTTTTGGCTGTGCCGGCTTCCACCAGCAGCTCTCGAATAAATTTATATTTTTTATTCTCATTTTTCCCGAAATTTTTTCGTTCAAAGCTTCCCAGGACGGCGGCATCATAGCCGTCGTTTTCCAGGGTTTTGACCTGAAGTATTTTCATGTCGGGGACTTCGAGGAGCGTGACGGGGGTGACCTTTCCGCTTTGCGGATCGATCACACGAGTCATGCCAATTTTTCGGGCGAGCACGCCATTCATGAGGAAAGCATTTTAATTTCAACATTCACTCCTGCAGGGAGTGAGAGATTTTGCAGACTTTCAATCGTCTTTGGGGTCGGCTCTTTGATGTCGATGAGCCGTTTGTGGATACGGATCCCGTATTGATCGCGCGCATCCTTATTGACAAAGAAAGATCGATTGACGGTATACTTTTTGATTTTTGTGGGCAATGGCACCGGACCGGACACCATGGAGCCACTGCGTTCGGCGGTCTCAAAAATCGACCTGGCGGCCTCGTCGATCATCGTGTAGTCAAAGGATTTCACAATGATGCGGACTTTGGCTGGAGCGACCGATTTTTCTGCTGCTTTTTTTGCAGATTTTTTCGGAGCGGCTTTTGCCGTTTTGGTGGTTTTGGAAGGCGTCTTTTTTGTGGTTGCCATCAGCTTTTTTTCAAAAAGAGCTCGCGGATTGTAGATAAAAAAGGGAGGTTGTCAAATCTTTTTTTGAGCTCCGTGATCCCAGAAGAGAAAGCTTCAAAAGGCTCATTTTTGGAGAGAAAATTCTCGAAAAAATGTCCAAAAAACTCGCGTAACTTCGGGTAACAAAAAAATAAAAAAAATATTTGACAATTTTTGGCCTGCTCAGTATTGTGTTTCTGAAAATCTTTGCTTTTATTTTTCAAATAACATGACAGCATCCGATACATCGGCGCAGGCACAAGTTGACTTTGATGCTTTGATGAAGCGTCTTTTGGGATTGCTTACCAAAAAAGAACAGGACGTGATTGAGCGTCGATTTGCGATTGGAAAAGACAAACGCGAAACCCTCGATAAGATCGGGAAAAGCTATTCGATCACGCGCGAACGGGTTCGTCAGATCGAGGCAGTCGCGATCCAAAAGCTCGCTCGAATCTCTCAGGACAAATCCATTCGGGTGGTTCATGACTTGGCTATTTCTGTGCTCAACGAGCACGGAAAAGTTATGTCTGAGGCGTTGCTTGTGTCAGAGATGATCAAGCACATTGGCAAAAATAAAAATGTCGGTGTCAATGCCGTCAAGTTTACGCTCTGGGTTTCAGACCGACTCGAAAAACACGAAAAAAATCAGTTTTATCGTCCTTTTTGGTATACGGCAGACGTCAAACTTTCCGAAATTAAAGCGGGAATCCGTGACATCAAAAAAGTGCTGGAAAAAAAGCACGACGTGATGTCTTTTTCGGAAATTGCTCAGACCCTGGGTACCAAATATCCTGAAGCCATGCTAGAGTCTTTGCTCTATATTAGTTGGGATTTCCTCAAAACCGAAAAGGGATGGGGGCTCAAATCTTGGCGGTTTATCAATCCTCGCTCGATCAAAGATTGCATCACGATCATTCTCAAGAAACACGGCAAACCCCTGCACTTCAGTGAAATTATGGAACGCATTTTGCGTGACTTTCCCAATCGAAAACGGGTCACTCCGCAAGCGAGCCACAATGAGCTGATCCGCCACGACGAATTTGTGCTGGTGGGACGGGGGCTGTACGGACTCAAAGAATGGGGCTACGCAGCTGGAACTGTTTGTGATCTGATTCGGAGTGTCCTCCTCGAAAACAAAGGACCGATGAAGCGTCAGCAGATCATCAAAAAAGTACTCGAAAAACGAGATGTTCGTTTGGGGACCATTTCCCTGAGTCTGCAGAAATATCCGTTTTTTAAGCGCGTCGGTCGTGCGGTGTATGAGTATGATGGATCGCTCGACAAAAATCGTCGCCGAAAATACAGCGGTTAAATCGGCTTTGCCTGCAGAGAGGAGAAGAAGTCTCGCTGTGCGAGACGGTCTTTTTCCGTGTTGATGCCATTTTCGCCGATGAGATATTCATCTATTTCCAGCGGAGCTGCTTGTCGTTTGATACACTGGAGAACTTTGGCGACAAGCTTTTTGGGATTTGAAGAAAAGACCATGTTTTTACTGATATCCCGTTCAGAGTGTTTGAGAATTTCCCGAATATGGTCTGCGATGCCGCCCTGTCCCTCCAGCACGCCGATGGGCTTCCCTTCGTCAAATGCAGCGGTAAACTCATTCAGCGTTCCAGTGCCGCCAGGCAGAATAATGACGCCATCACAGGAGCGAACATTGATGATGTCTCGCATCAGGAGTCCCATCCCCGTAAAGAGAAAATGATCGTAGTGATCGATGGGCGATTTGTATTTTTGTATGTGTGAAACAATCGAAATGGCCGGAGAGATCCCCATCGTGTAGCCACCAAGCTCCTTGGCTCCCTTGGCTGCTTCGTCAGGCAGGCCTGGACAAGCACCATTACTCAGGACGCAGTTGTGGCGGGCGATCTCTCGCCCCACCTCTCGACAGGTTTCGACGGCCTGGGAATTGCGCATGATTTTTCCGCTCGCAGATCCCATTACCCCGATGGTGGGCTGGTACTGTGGGAAAAGATCGAAAATGTTGTGCACGGTTTTTTTCATCTAAAGAAACGGTTTAGAAAGAACATGCCCCCACTGCTGATGGGTATCTTTTCGATGGAGCAGGTGGAGGATAAAAAAGAAAAGGATGAGCAAAAACGGAACCAGTGCTGCCACCTGACCAAATTCGAGCAGAGAATTGAACACCGCGTGGGCGATCATGGCCCAGAGCATTCCTTCCATGAGCTTTTCCTCGTGAAACAAAACACCGGACTTGAGATGGAGCACCTTGTGCATAAATCGCAAGAGGGGATGTTTTCGCTGCTGAGCTTTGTCCCGGTACATCTCCTCGGAAAAGTGAGCCATGCCATAAAAGTACCCGAGGATAGCAGAAAAGCAGACGTGAGCTACCACAGAAAAGCTTGATCGCAGGACAAAAAACAGGAAAAACTGCGAGGAGTTTTCGCCGGAGCTGGCCCAGAATTTTTGCAAATACAGAATGTTTTCGACAAAGGCAAATCCCAGGGCAATGATGATGGCATACGAAATGGCGTCTGAGACGCTCTTGATTTTTTCCTCATTCGAAAACCGGAGCATCAGATATTTGATAAATTCTTCGAGCATTCCCACCACCACAAAGAACCAGACACGGGAGGGAAAGACAGAGGAGAGTGCGTATCCCGCCACCCCAAAAAGCACTCCCATCGAAACGAAGAGAAATGGACTTTCGAATATTTTGCCGACTTTGCGGCGAAACACCCGAAAGGAGTTGTCGCCGGAGATCATTTCGATCACTCCCATCAGCACTGCGGAGAAGAGAAACAGTGCCGCGGCCACAATGCCGCTGACAACTACGAAAGCCAGTAATTTCGGCGCGCCCGGCATGGCCACCAGATCTGCCAGATGTTCAAAGAGATTGACATGCTCAAAGTACCAGATGGCGTGTCCCCAATATTTTTCATATAATTTAATCGGCAACACCGAGAGCATTCCCGCCAAAAACGTGAGGATTACGTACCGATTTCGCAACGGATTTTGACGCTGAAAAAACCAGACCCAGAGTAGGATGGGCGCCAGACCGATCAGTCCGAATTTGAGAATCGTCAGCGGAGAAAACACACTCAGGTCAAACATATATTTTGTGGCGAGTCGAAATGTTACCCATCATTAAACCACAAAACTGCCAAAAAAGCAAGCGTTCTCTCTTATTTTCTGCTGCGAGCTCTTTGTGACTAGCTTTCCTTTTTGCGCACGACCTGCGGGCGATCGAGCTGCCAGTTGACGAGCTTTTGTTGGCCAATCCCAAAAATCGTTGACGTCAACCAGTAGATCCCCACGGCAGCGGGCAGTGAGGCAGCAAAAAATCCAATCATCAGTGGCATGACCCACTGCATGGCCTTGTTCATTGACTCCATCTGCATGGGCGATGTGGCTGGTTTTTTGTCCACCTTTTTTTCGGATTTTTTTGCCTCTTTTTTCGTGCGTTTTTTTGCAGAAATCAGCGACATCCGAATAGCAATCCACTGTGCGACTCCCACAATAATAGGAAGGAGGATCATATTGCGTTCGTTGAGATTGAGCCCCAAAAACTGGGTGTTGACCACGGAGAGGTCTACTCCCTGCTGAAACGAGTACAGCAGGTACGAGAGATGGGGCGAGAGGCCATCTCGCACGATGTAGTACAGCCCCAGCAGTATGGGGAGTTGCAAGAGCATTGGAAGGCATGAGCTCATGGGGCTGACCTTTTGCGATTTGTACAATTCCATCGTTTTCATGGCAATGGCCTGCTGATCTCCCTTGTGCTTTTCTCGGAGTTCCGCAATTTTGGGCTGCAATTTTTGGAGTCGTCGCTGTGAGCGCATGGCTTTTTGATTGGGCATAAACAAGAGTGCTCGCACCAGCAGCGTCAAAATTACAATCGACCAGCCGAAAGGATGCCCGGGGAGGGTCTGCGTAAAAAAGACGAGCAGATTAAACAGCGGTCGCGAGATAATGGCGCGAAAAAGCTGACGAAACATTCCGGGATCATTGAATTCAAACGGCTCACTCTCCAGTGTCAGTGCATCGGTTTCTGGTCGATCGAGGATGATTTCTGCTGTGTACACGCCCTCTTCCGAAAAGAGTTCGTCATTGTACTCGCGGAGAGAAAACGGCATTTTCCCTTCCGGCTGTACCGTAAATCCGGGTACGTTTTCTGGATCACAATTTTCAAAATCAGACACGGCGACTTTTTGTCCATTGACGACACGGAAAATCCTGAGGGTGTTTTTTTCACTCTCACAGGGAGAAGTAAATTTGAGAGCCTGATTGCTCTGATTTTCTATTTCAAAAACAGCCAAATTTCCCCGGACAATGCTGTCATCTTTGAGTTCAAAGGTCACCGGGCCAATGGTATCAGGGGCCTTTTCTTCTTCGCCGCCGAAAAATTTCTGAAATCCCCAGGCGACAAGATAAAACACCAAAAACCAGATGATGAAACTTTTGAGAAACGAGGTGACTTTTTTGTTCATGATTTTTTTGTCAGGATGCGACACGCCCGGATGATTTTTTCTCGCGTGGGTGCCTCCAAAATTTCTGCGCCACGGTACAAAAAGATCACATTCTTGTCCACCATTTTCCCCACGAGCCCCGCTCGCAGAATTTCATACAGTTGCCGGCGCAGGCGATTTCGCTTGACCGCAGAGCGGCTCACCTTTTTGCCCACCACTACGGCAAAACGGGGTTCCCGATTTGTTTTTGACAGCAAGAAGAGCTGTCCCTCAATTCGTTCTTTTTTGGCACGCGAAAAAGCCCGCTGAAACAGGCGACGCGAAAACCGAAGGCTGCGGGGAAGCATAGAGTGGGTCTACGACCAGGGAGTTTTTTTGGGCTCGACCGAAAGGAGCTTGCGTCCTTTTGCCCGACGGGCAGCCAGGGCGCGGCGGCCTCCGACTGAGCGCATGCGCGCACGGAAACCGTGAGTTCGAAGTCGTTTTCGCCAGCGGATTTTTGACAGCATACGTTCAATTCAAATCAAATGCGGGCGGAATGTAGGGGAGTGGCGGAAAATTGTCAAATTTTCTTTGTAAAACGAAAAACAATTTTTATAATGAAATAAATGAGACCACAAGAAATACCTCTATCCAGAGAAAAAAGGTCCAAAAAGGAACTTTCTCGAGCGCTCAAAAAAAAGCTAGGAAACGCACTCGGATATGCCTTTTTTGACAGGCCCGAAATCCCTGAAGATTTGAAAGACCAAGTAATTCTTGGGGCGTATGGAGAGGGAGGACTCCCCGAAATAAAAACAAAAACAGGGGAAATTATTTTCGTTCGGAGTTCCCTGGATCCTCAAGAAAAATAGCAATTTTTGTCCCTGCAAAATAAAAATGGCATCCCGAATGTTCGAGATGCCAGTCAGTACGTTTTGGCGGTTACTCTTCAAAGCTTTCAAGGAACTCCAAAAAGAGTTCCCATGCTCTGCCGGGAGACAGGCTCGAGGACTCTTCTGTGACCGGTGTTGCTTCCCATTCAGAAGAAACAAAAACAGTCCCTAGGTACAAGTAGCCTTTCCGGAGTGTAAAAACAAAATCTCCATCAGCCCAGCTGTCTTTTTTTGTTTTGGCTGTGTGCCAAAATAAGCAGCCCTCCCAGTGGGAAGGGACGCCATTCCTTGTTCGTTCATTTTCCTCAAAATATTTCAAAGCCGATTCATCGGCTTTTGAATCGCAATCCCCCTTCGACTTTAGGGGAAATTTTTTTGATTTCCCAGCTTTTCCCTGGGGGATTTTTTCAATTAATCCCCATAAATTATTGGGAATTTTGTAAGATTCCTTTTTTTTCATAAGTTCTAGATTTTAATTGGTTCATAATTTATTTTTCGACATTCTTTTCTTCACAGGTGTTGCATGAAGAAAACAATGCCGAAAAACATAGTCGTTGCCAAAACGTGAAAGAACGGATCGAGAGCTCATTTTTGGAATGAGTGGTCGATCACATGTTTTCAATAAAAAATTTTTCGAAAAATGTCAATTCTTTTCCCCTGCAAAATGCCAGGGTTTTTTTGCACTGCGCACAAAAATTAACGTTTGACGCCCCGATTTTGGCTCCCTAAAATCGCACAGAAATCTTTCACCTTTTCTTCCCATGACTGCCAAAAAACCGTTCGAACATTTTCTCAAAAATCTCCGTGGCGCGGCCGATGTCGCTGGACTCTCGCCCGAAGGACTTGCGGCTCTGGAGACCCCCGAACATATCCACCAGACCGAGGTCGAGTTTGCGCTCGACTCGGGGGAAAAGAAAAAAGTGCCCGGCTACCGTGTGGAGCACAATTCTGCCCGCGGCCCATACAAAGGCGGCATCCGGTACCATCACGAGGCCGATCTGGATGAAGTCAAAGCACTCGCCGCACTGATGTCTCTGAAATGTGCCGTGGTCAATATCCCGATGGGCGGTGGAAAAGGCGGGATCCAGGTCAACCCAAAAGAATTGTCCGAGTCCGAAATCGAACGGATGAGTCGGGCGTATTTCCGCTGGGGCACCGAAGAAGGCATCTTCGGCGTCAATCGCGATGTGCCTGCACCGGATGTGTACACCACGCCGCAGGTGATGGCATGGATGCTGGACGAGCACGAAAAAGTCCTCGGCTACAAATCGCCGGGCGTGATCACCGGAAAACCCTTGGAACTCGGCGGATCGCTGGGGCGCTCGTACGCAACCAGTCAGGGTGGATTTTTTGTCCTGATGAAATATCTCGAAAAACTCAACAAAGTCCCCGGCGAGACGACGGTGGCTATCCAGGGATTTGGAAACGCCGGCGCGTACTTCGCCGAGATCGCGCACAAGGCCGGATTTCGAGTGGTGGCCGCATCGGACTCAAAAGGCGGGGTGGCCTGCGACGTGGACAGTGATTCCTTTGACGTGCGCAAACTCTCTGAATGGAAAAAAGCCGCGGGATCTCTCCGCGGGAATTTCTGTGAGGGCAAAAGCTGTGACATGGAAATGATGAAAAAGGAACACGTCAAAATAGTTTCCAATGAAGAACTCTTGGAAATGGATGTCGATGTGCTGGTTCTCGCGGCACTGGATGGCGTGGTGCACGAGGAAAACGCCGACCGGATCAAAGCCCCAATTATTCTGGAACTGGCAAACGGACCGGTGACGCCAGAGGGGGATGTGATCTTGGAAAAAAACAACGGCGCAGTGATCCCTGACATTTTGGCCAATGCCGGTGGGGTGACGGTCTCGTACTTCGAGTGGGTCCAAAATCGATCCGGCGATGTCTGGGAGGAGGATTATGTGATCGCGAAGCTGCGGAAAATTATGGAACACGCCTTCGATGACCTGATGAAAGTTCGAGACGAAAATGATACCTCGCTCCGTCAGGCAGCGTTTGTCCTGGGGGTGCAACGAATCGCGACAGCGATGAAACTGCGAGGGACGATTGCAAATGACAAATAACAGAGAACAAAGAACAATTTTCAATTACGAATTACAGATGACAGATGAGGAAATCCCCCCGGCCCCCTTTGAAAAAGGGGGAGGAAGTTAAAAACAGAAGAGAGCTGCGGGAACGTTCGGCTTGCGATGAAAAAGCTCGCTTTACAGAATCTCCCCTCCGCCCAGGCACACATCCTGATCATACAAGACGAGCGACTGCCCGGGAGTGATTGCGCGGACGGGGGTTTTGAATTCCACGGAAATTTCTTCTCCCTCCACGCGCACGGTGCAGGGGGTCCCCTGGTCGCGGTACCGGATTTTCCCCAGTGCTTCAAATTTCTCTGACGGCGGATCACCGGCGATCCAGTGCATCTTTTTCGCTTTCAAATTTTTCTCCATCAAAAACGACTCGTCCTGGCTCACGACGAGCTCGTTTCTCCCAAAATCTTTTTCCACCACAAACCAGGGGGCTTCTGCAAAGTCTTTGACCCCGCCGATGTGCAGCTCCCGCCGCTGGCCGAGGGTATAAAATGCCAGTCCCTGGTGCTCGCCCAGGACTTTTCCAGACGTTTTCTCAATAATTTTTCCGGGCGATTTTTTCAGGTATTTCTGCAAAAATTCAGAATAATTCCGTTCTCCAATAAAACAGATCCCGGTGGAGTCTTTGCGCTCTGCGTTTGTCAGCTGCGCCTGGCGGGCAATTTTTCGCACTTCATTTTTTTTCATCTCTGCCAGCGGAAAAAGTGTCATCCCGAGCTGCGTTTGATTCAGCCGATGGAGAAAATACGTTTGGTCTTTGCCCCGGTCGGTCGGAATTTTTAGTTCAAATTTTCCATTCACTTCCTCCACCTGAGCGTAGTGTCCCGTGGCAATCTTGTCGGCGCCCTTTTTTTGTGCCCACTCTAGAAACGGTCCAAACTTTACCCGGCTGTTGCAGAGGATGTCGGGGTTTGGAGTGCGGCCGGCACGATTTTCCTCCAAAAAATATTCAAACACCTCCTGCCAGTACACGTCCGAAAAATCCACGGTTTCCAGTGGAATCTCTAGCTTCTCTGCCACGCGCTCGGCCTCTGCCAAATCTTCCGGTGCGGTGCACTCGGGATCGGTGGATTTCCAGTTGCGCATGAAGGCGCCGATCACCTCATGACCTTGCTTTTTCAAAAGCCACGCCGCCACGGCTGAGTCCACGCCGCCCGAGAGTCCCACGACGACTCTCATCCGTATGCGAAAGGCAAGAACGGCAGGATCAAAGCGCCAATCAGCGCGATGACCGTCACCCAGACGACGATTTTGAGACCGAGATTTTTCTTCTTTTTTCCCATGATTTGTTAAAAAAATTAGGATTCTGGCGCGGCCGAAACCTTTGCCGGAAGAATGGGCTTCCCCCCAAACTGCCAGCCGGGCTCGAGGACTTGTACGACCTTTCCCGCCTCTCCCTCAGCGGTCATCAGGACCTCATGCTTCTCCGGATCCAGCGGGGTACCGGGAGCGGGGTCAATTTTTTCCACGCCGAGTGTGTGCAGTTTGCCCCAAAATTTTTCGACGACCTCTTTCACATCTTTGTCCGCGGAGTGCTCTGCGCCGAGAGACAGTTCCAAAAAATTCGGCAAGAGTTTCTGGAGAAATTCCGCCACCGCGAGAGAGGACCAGCTTTTTCTTCCCTCCGTCTCCCGGCGACGAAAGTTTTCCAAATCCGCCAGCGCCCGTTTGCGGGCGTCTTCAGCTTTTTCTCGTCTTTCCTCGAGGGTGTCAATTTCCGCCTCCAGGGTTTCGATTTTTTTGAGGAGGGGGTCTTTTTTCTGTTTTTGTGCCATGAGAGAAATAAGTTTGAACAGCAAGTTTTCGGCTCTGATTTTGACAAATTTCCCCAAAACGTCAAAAATTTAGGGGAACAAAAATACACAGTTTCCATGAATCTTCATTTTCATCTCGGTCACAAACACAAGCCGCTCAGTCTCTGGCAGCGTTTTTCTGCCGTGTGGCAGGCGCATTTCCTCTCCCAGCTGGATCGAGATCCGGGAATGGGAAAGGCTTGGAAGTTTTGGTTTCTTCACACAACTCTTTTTACGATCCTGGCGACGCTGGTACTGGGGACAGTCTTTTCCATCGGATGGCAAGGCGCCAGGCGAGACCTCGTGCAGCAAGTGCCTTCTGAGGCAGCCGTGGTGCTTTCTGAGGGGACGCTTTCGACCGAAAACATTCCCGAGCCAATTTTTTGGGAAGATCCAAAACAAGAGTTTCTCTTGGCGATCGACACCCAGGGAACGCTCACGCTTCCCGAAAACCCGGTCCAAGAAACCGTTGTCCTGATCGGTCCACAAATGGCGCAAGTCTCTGAAAACTACGGCGCAAAAATTCAAGACTTTTCCTGGGCAGAGGTCGAGGATTTTCGCCTGACGGGAGCCGAAGTCAAGCAGTGGCTCGCGGACAATGGCTGGAAAATTGAAACCGTGGTGTGGATTGCTTTGTTTGTCCTCTTCTGGATCTGGCTGGCGGCGGTCCGACTGATCAGTGCACTTTTTTGGGCGCTCTTGGCGTGGATGGCGGGGACACTGCTGGGGATCAAGGGATGGACGTTTGAAAAAAGTTTCCGGGCGATGCTGCACTACCTGATGCTGACGATGATTTTTTGGGTCTTACTTGAGACGGGCGGGATCAACTTTTGGGGATCGACGGCTGTGCTCCTCTTTTTGCTTTTTGGGATGAATTTTTGGCATCTCAAAAAAGTCTGATTTTTTCTTTTTTTAATTTTTCTTCTCATGGAAGCCTCTCCCGTAATGCTGTCCGGCGCGTTCCCCCCATTTCTTGCAATTTTTGCAGGGATCCTGGTGTTTTTCTTTTGGATTTCGATCTTTCTTTTGATTCCGTTGCTGACGGTCCTTGCCTCCCGAGCAAACTGGCGACAAGAAAAAAAACCGGTACAGATAAGGGGATACTGTGGATTTTGGAAACGGGTGGCGATCATGATGATCGATATGTTTCTTTCTTTTCTGATCGTGCCGATTTTCTTCAACCTGTATCTTTATTTTCGGGACGGACAGACACTGGGGGACAAAATTTTTGGAGCGAAATTGGTCAACAAAGAAAATCAAACCGTTACGGCAAGCGTCGGTCGATTGTTTCTCCGCCCGGTGGCAAAAATATTTTCCAAACTCGCTCTCGGCATTGGGTACTGGCCGGCAGGATGGCGTGAAGAAAAAAACGCGTGGCATGACAGCTTGTCTGATACGCGGTACGTTTCTACTCGTCGCATTCTCGGAATTTGGGTGGTGTTGGCAGTGGCACTGCCGATGCTGTTTCCCATTCTTTGGACCATTGTCTTGGGAGCTATTTCTGGGTACCAAGAAGCAGCGATGCAAGCGCAAATGGGTGGTCTATAATTTTTTGACAGCGACTCTTTTTTCGGGCACACTCCGCGGGAATTTTTCCCATTTCTCATGCTGGGCATCACCGATCTCAAAACTGGCGCCAAACTCATTCTCGATGGCGAACCGTACATCGTCACCTGGAATCAGTTTGGCAAAACTGCTCGTCAGGGCGGCGTGATGAAGACCAAACTTCGTAATCTGCTCAATGGACGTGTCATGGAAAAAACCTTTCAGGGAAGTGATAAGATCGAAGAAGCGGATGTGGGGTTTCGCCGGGCACAGTTTCTTTATTCCACCGGCGACGAGTTTGAATTTATGGATCAGGAATCGTTTGAAACGGTTACGCTCTCGCGCGAATCGTTGGGGGAGACAGCCTCTTTTCTCACGGACGGAATGGATGTGGATCTGCAGTATTTCAATGCCCGTCCCATCAATGTACAGTTGCCTCCAAAAATGACCTTTACTGTCACGGAGACCGATCCCGGCGTCAAAGGAGATCGGGCACAAAGTGGAACCAAGCCAGCCAAAATTGATACCGGCTACATGGTATCAGTGCCGCTTTTTGTCGAAAAAGGAGAAAAAATTGTCATCAACACGGATTCAGGAGAGTACGTCGAGCGAGCGAGGGGGTGAGATTGCAAAGAACAAAGAACAATTTTCAATTCCGAATTCCAGATGGGGAAATCCCCCCGTCCCCCTTTGAAAAAGGGGGTGGAGTTTTGAAGAAAAAGAAAAGAATTGTAGGGGCAAGATATATCTTGCCCGTACAGAAAAACATTTTGACCCATAAAAAAGGAGGGAAAGATTGCTTCGTTTCCCGCTTCGCAGGAATCTCGCAATGACGGAGGGGGCTTGAAAAAAGAGAGGGATTGTTTTGTCTCCTGCCAGAGCGGGACGCAAACACGTCGCTCCACAACGCATTTTTTTTGCTCTGTGAAATCGCTCCTGCGCAGGGACGGAAGGAAGAATTGGGGGGAGGTAAAACGTTCAATCTTTCATGTCACTGCAAAAGGTTTTCTTTTTTTCCTCTCCAAAAAAGCGTACACTGGCAGTCGATGGATATCGCACTCAGCTGGGATCTGGTTCTTGTGGCAGCGGCGATTTTGCTTTTTGCCTACAACTTTCTCCTCGGGCAGGATGCCACGCTCAAGCTCGTGCTCTCGATCTACATCGCCACGCTGACGGCAGATGGAATTGCGCACATGGTTGAATCTTTTCTCATCAAGCCGTCGCCGGCACTGACCGCGTGGGCGGACGGAGCGGGGGAGGACTGGTTTCTCTTTCTGCGTCTGGGTTTCTTTTTACTCGCGATCATCATTTTCGTCGTGAAGGGCGGATTTCACATCCGTCTCGAAAAGCACGACCACTGGGCGGCACGGACCGTGATTCATGCGGTGTTTTCTGTGCTGTCGGCGACACTCTTTCTTGCGACTATTTTGATCTATCTTTCGGGCAATTCTTTTGTCGACGGACTGCAGCACGCTACTGAAATTCCTCTGTACGAGCAGTCTTCCATTGCACGGCTTTTGCTCGGGCACTACCAGGTCTGGTTCTCTCTCCCGGCGATTGGATTTCTCGTTACAAGTTTTTTCTTTGAGCGGCCACGAGATTAGTATGGAATATTTTCTGTTGCAGAATTAATTCAACATTCTTCTCATGAAAATCATTGAAAAACATCAAGGCTGTCCAGAACTTGGGAAAAGTAGTTCAAATCTCGAACTTCCAAACTGTTGGGGGCCGGCTGGAGATTATTACACAGTATTTGGAACAGAACTCAGATTTTTGACGAAACACATCCTGATTTCCATTCTTCTCGGATGTATTTTCTTTGCGATTTTTTTCTTTCTCAAAAGAAAGCGAAAAATAAAAGTCCCGTTCTTTTTCTTCCTGCTCCTTTCTGTAATTGCAACCATTCTTTGTTTTTTCTTGCTCGCCTATTTTTTTCCTGTTGTGGTGTATTATTTAGAGTAAAGGGAGACAAAAAGAGTCGTACCATTCGTATCAGAAGTCGCCTAGTCTCTGTTGTGTGATGTTTTCTTGTTGTACTGCTCTAAAACTGCTTTTTGTGTTGCGCGAACAACTGGGCCTATTTTTTCAAATATTTTCGCAAGCTTTGCTTTTTTTGCTTGGATGCCGGGATGTTTAAATGCTTCTGTAAGCGAAATCTGCTCATCGCCAGCAAGTCCCTCGATAGGTTCTCGATTAACTTCATAGAATGTAGCTACTGCTGTTCTTAGAGCAGTAGCTCTTAGTTGGTCAAAATAGGGATTGCCGATAACATCTTCATCAAGCCATTTCAAAACTAGGTTTGGGTCTTGAGAATGTGGCGAGAGAAGCGGAGCGAGCGAATTATATCCCAGAATTAGTTGCTTATCTTTCAGTGCTTCAGGTGTGAGCGCAACACTCTCTTTGAATAAGCTGTTACTTTCCATGTTTTAATTAATTGTTAAAGGAAGTTAATATACACAACAATAAAATTTCACCTAACTCCCTGATAACAGAAAACTTTTCGGATATAATCATTCTACGTCCTATATCACGAAATTACAAAATCCGTTTCCGCTTGAGCCAGCGCCAGAGCGAGAGCGTGGCGATCACGGTGAAGATCACCAGAAACGTTACCACCCCGACAAAGGCAGAGTGGTCGGTTTCTAGGGTGTTGAGAATATTCATCCCAAACAGTCCCACGATCACGGCGAGAAATGAAAAAATTGCGGTGACAGAGGTCAGCAGCAGGTCCAGCTGAATGATCACGTTTCGGCGGCTGGAGAGCTGCAGCGTGATGATTTCCTGGGTGTCGTCGATGTTTTCATCAAGCTCCTGAATCCGGTTGGACACATCCTCAATCTGCTCGACCGCATCGTCCAGCACCGACTCGATTTCGACGGTGTCGGTCGGCTCCTTGCTCAGATACAGCTCCAGCATTTCTTCGTCGTCCTCTACGATTTCGTCCAAAATCTCATTGAGCTCCCGCGCATTTTTTCCCAGCTTTGAGATTTGTTTTTTGATCGCCAACAGTTTTTTCAGCTTTTCATCCAGCAGTTTTTGTTGGAGCGATTCCAGCAAATTTTCCGAGAGCTGCAGCAGACGATCGTACTTGCTTTTTGTTTTTTCAAGAATGTAGTTGAGCGCGGTCTCCAGCACGATGTGCTCAAAAAGTGATTTCTCCCGCGACTGAATTTTTTCCACCAGTTTGGGGACAAATTTATTGGCAATCCTGTCACTTTCGAGATTAAACACCAGGACATGATTTTTGCCGATCAGGAGTTTCACTGACCGAAAGTTTAAGACAATAGCTTTTCCGCGGCGGGCGATGGTCGGCATCTGTCGCAGAGACAAAATCGGACGCAGATCACGACTGTGCATGGAAAACTCTGCCACGAGTTCCCGCTTGCTCAGCGATTTTTCTGCCTGATTTCCTCGGATATCGATTTCAAGGATGCGCATGAAAAAAATTAAAAGAGGGCGTTTTGGAGCACACGACTCGTCTGGAGTCCGGCAGGGCGCGGGGTAAAGTCAACTTCTCGTCCGCGTAAATATTTCGTGTCCAGGGCGACCAGATCACTTGCTGCCTCCAGCACAAGAAACGGTCCTTTTTTGGCGACGAGGGTTCCACTGAGCCAGTCGCCTTTTTCTAGCTGAATCATTAGAGGAGAAGTGGGTAATTTTCCTGTCTGGTACAGCGGCTCCCAGCAACAGAATTCCGGCTCGGATTTCCAGAAACTTTTGAGATGTTCTTCCGTCGAAATGAGCTCTTTTTTTTCTGCCAAAAGTGTCCGTAAAATTTTTTCTGCCTCACTGCACGACACGGAGGGCAGCAGAAGATCTTTTTTTTCGCTGGATTTGATTTTGTCCCCGAGTCCGGTCTTTCGGAGCAAGGACTCGATCTGCCGTGCGGCAATCCCGTCAGGCGCTTCCGCGACAAACAGGGTCGCATGACTGCCTTGCTCGAGCTGCCGAAGTTCTTTTCGTTCAGATTTGCAGACACCCACCTTGATCAGGTCTTTTTCAAACAAGGCCAGGTACACCAAATGTTTCCCTGCGATTTTTTCCAGATCCCCCGGCTGGAGTTGGCTCTGGTCAAATCCATCAAACGCCGTGTACACAAAGTTGCCTTCGATTGCGCGGCAATAATCGCATTTTGGTTTTCCCGTAGCCTGTTTGGGGCAGGGTTTCCAGCGGCCATGTTCACGGCTTCCTGCACAGCGGACCTCTGAGCAGATTTCCAGCGAAAGGGGATTTCCGATCTGGATCGGTTTGACGCCAAATTTATTGGCAAAATTGTCCGTCACGCCTGCCCCCTCAAACTGGCACGTCTCGGGATCATTCCAGCGGAAATCGTACAGGAGCACTTTCATTTTTCGCGGCAAGTTGTACCATCATCGCGATGAAAAAGCAACGCTCCTTTTCCCAGAAGCACTGGGTGGCGTTTGACACAAAAGAATCGATTGGGTTGCCGAAATCGCTCGAATCTCTGCAGGAAATTTTACTCCAAAATCGGGGACTGGGGGATCACGAGGCGATTGATCAGTTTCTCTCTCCCTCGCTCGGGCAGCTGAGTGACCCGTTTGAAATGACGGACATGGAGGCGGCAGTGGACCGTATTTTTTCAGCTCTTCAACAAAACGAACGGATCGTCGTGTTTGGCGACTTTGACACGGACGGGATCACCGCGACGGTGATTTTGGTGTGGGCGCTGCAGCAGCTGGGGGCAAAGGTTTCCTACCGCATCCCTGAGCGCAATACCGACAGCCATGGACTCAAAAAAGAAATCCTGGCAGAGATCGCTGCCAAAAAAGTCTCACTCGTGATCACGGTCGATTGCGCGACCAACAATCAAGCCGAAATTGACTTTGCGGTTTCAAAAGGGCTGGACGTGATCGTGACGGACCATCACGCACTGGAAAAAGGCCGCTTTCCCTCCGCTGCCATGGCAGTGGTCAATCCTCATCGCGATGCTCCTTCCGCCCCGTGGCATAATTTATCCGGAGCCGGTGTCGCGTGGAAAGTAGTTGCGGCGCTTGCTCAAAAGGTCTTTTGCCAAACTCCCGAAAAAATATCCGAGCTCCTCTGGCCGCTGCTGGAGCTGGCCGCCATCGGCACGATTTCCGATTGTGTGCCGCTGCAGGGCGAAAATCGAATTCTGGCAAAATTTGGGCTGGAAAAAATGCAGAATTCCTCCTGGGATGGACTTCGGCGACTGCTGGCTGAGGTCCCCACTCCGACCGAAGAAACCATTGCCTTTTCCATTGCGCCGCGGCTCAATGCCGCCAGTCGCGTCGGGGATGTGCTGGTGGCGGTGCAGCTTTTTCTCGGAGCTGCTTCCTCCAATGCTGCGCGAATCGCCCGACTGGATCGATGGAATGAAGAACGCAAAATCGCCACCGAGCAGGCGATCGCCGAGTCTCGTTTGCAGATCGAAACCACAGCACACTGTCAGGTGTTTTCTGGTGAGTGGACGCCGGGGATTCTGGGGTTGCTTGCCTCTCGTCATGCCGAACAGTTGGGAGTGCCGGTGGTGGCGTGCACGCTTCGATCTGATGGAAAATTGACTGCCAGTGCTCGTGCGCCAGAGGGGGCATCGATCATCGCCGCGCTCCAAGAACAAGCGGGGCTGTTTTCCGTCTTTGGGGGGCACGATGGAGCGGCCGGATTTGTCACCGACCCCGAGCAGCTGGAGCAGATCCGCTGCCATTTGCAGTCCCATTTTTCTCTTCAAAAAAAAGCCGATCTGGCCCTCAAAGTTGATGCATTTGTTTCTCCGACCCTGCTCAATTTTGCGCTCATCGATTTTCTCTCCTTTTTGGCCCCGTTTGGGGCAGGAAATCCCCAGCCGGTGTTTGGCGTTTGCGGCGTTCGACTGTTGCAGCTGGTGCCGATGGGGGAAGCAAAAAATCACCTACGATTGACGGGAGTGGTGGAGGGCGAATCCCTGGAGGCGGTGGCTTTTTTCGCCGATCATCTGCGAGAAAATCTTTCTCCAGGAGACACCGTGGATCTAGCGGTGACGGTGTCTGAAAACACCTGGAACGGAGAGCGCCGGTGTCAGCTGCGTGTCGTGGACGTGAGAAAATCTTGAACAATTTTTCTTCGCATCGTACACTGGTCCTGATGCAGCACATTCTTTCCGCCGCCCAGTTTGACCGCGAGCGTCTGGAAAAATTTCTCGCGGCGGCCAGTCGCATGGCCGAGTGCGTGAAGTGCGACGGGGCGCGGATAGCGGATGGAAAAGTTTTGGCGACGTTTTTTTACGAGCCCTCCACCCGCACACGACTTTCCTTTGAGACGGCGATGCTGCGGCTGGGGGGACACGTCATTTCTGTTCCCGACAAAAGCGTGTCTTCCGTCAAAAAAGGCGAATCCGTGGAGGACACGGTGCGGGTTCTCTCGGGGTTTGCCGACGTGATCGCGATGCGATCAGATACGACCGGATTTCTTGAGCGGGCGGCAGCGGTTTCGACCGTTCCCATCATCAATGCCGGCGACGGCGGCGATGGGGAGCATCCGACGCAGTCACTGCTCGATCTCTTTACCATTTCTCGATATTTTTCTCTGGAAACCCCCCTGCGGGTGACGTTTGTCGGAGACATGAAGTATGGACGGACGGTGCATTCGCTGGCACCACTGCTGCGAAATTTTCCCGAGGTGCAGCTGCGGTTTGTTTCTCCCAAAGAATTGGCACTCCCGAAAAAATATCAGGCAGATGGCGACGAACATCTCACCGAGATTTCTGAGAATATTTTGAAAAACACGGACGTACTGTATGTCACACGCATCCAAGAAGAACGTTTTGCCGACCGCGCTCAGTACGAAAAACTCAAAAACAAATTTCATTTCACCGCGGAGAAAATCAAAATAATGCCGAAAAATTCGATTCTTCTCCATCCGCTGCCGCGGGTGGGAGAGATTGATCCGGCTGTGGACGCGCTCCCACAGGCCACATATTTCGAACAAGCTCACAACGGCGTCCCCGTGCGAATGACGTTGATCGCCCAGCTCCTCGATCTGCTCTGATCCCATGAAATTTTCCATTTCCTCTGTCCGCATCGTCGACTCGGATCGGGATATTTTTGGCACCGTTTCGGTCGAAAATGGAAAGATTGCCTCCGTGCAGGAGGAGCCTGTTTCCACCCCCCCCAAAAAACTCCTCCTCCCGGGGATGGTGGATCCGCACGTGCATTTTCGCGATCCGGGTGCGGCCGGGTTTCAAACAGCAGAAGACTTTGCCTCCGGCTCAGCCGCGGCAGCGGCGGGGGGCGTGACGACGGTTTTTGACATGCCCAACACGCAGCCGCCTGTGTTTTCCGCAGAAAACTTGGCACAAAAAAGAACCATCGTTTCTGCCAAATCCCTCGTGCGGTGGGGACTCTTTTTTGGGGCGGGGGAGCACAATTTGCCCGAAATTTCCGCGGTCAAAAATGTCCCCGGGATCAAGCTGTACGCCAACGACACGACCGGGCATTTGCGGGTCTCTCAAGAAAAAACCTGGCGAGATATTTTTTCCCTCGGGCGACGAGTGGTGGTCCATGCCGAAGGAGAAACCTTTGTCCATCTGGCACGCGTGTGGGCGGAAATAGGGTTTCCCTGCCCGCTGCATCTGGCACACACGGCTCGGGCGATCGAGGTTTCTGCTCTGCGAGATTTGAAAAAAAAGACCGACCGGATTTCTGCCGAAGTGGCTCCTCATCACCTCTTTTTTACGGCAGAGGATGTGACCGACGGTTTCCTCCGGATGAAGCCCGAACTCGGCTTGAAATCGGATCAAGAGGCGCTGTGGCAGGGAATTGCTGACGGCACAATCGACTGCGCGGGATCGGATCACGCGCCGCATCCGGTTTCCGCCAAAAAAACAAACACACCGGCGTTTGGGGTGCCGGGGGTGCAGCACATTTTTCCACTTTTGTTCTCTGCGTGGCTGGAGCGGGGATGGGATCTCCAAAATCTTGTTCGTTTTACCTCCCAGCGGGCGGCCGAAATATTTCATCTTTCGCCACGGGGACAGATTGCACCGGGGGTTCCGGCGGATCTGGCCCTTTTTGATCTGACTGCTCCGCAAAAAGTTTCTGATCAAACGCTTTTTTCCCGCTGCGGGTGGACGCCGTACGGAGATTTCTCACTGCCCTGCGTGTCTCAGACCTGGGTGGGAGGGATTGAAGTTTTTTGCGACAGAAAAATTACGGCGGGAGACTGGCGCGCCGATGAAGAACGCTTTCTTCCTGGTCTCAGCCAAAAAAGTTTGGATTGATCGTCCGCAGGATCATCGCCGCAGAAAAGAGCAGGATCAAGCTAAAGAGAGCCTGGGTGATGCGGGTTTTGGCTTGTGAAACGGCATCGGGGCTGGCGCCGCCGGCAATGATCTGGATCCCGGAGACCACGATGATCAGGACACAGACCAGCCCAATCGCGATCGCACCAAATTTGTAGATCAGACTCACATACGCGGCGAAAACATCGACGCCCGAGTTGCCGGCGACACTGCGGATCTGTCGTCCGTCCCCGATGGGGATGGGCTCTTCAAATTCGACACAGTATTTCACCTTTTTCCCATCTTTAAGTGTAAATCCATACCCGTCATCTTCCCCATCTTCCCCTTGCCCGAGGATGCAGCCACCGGTGGAGATATGTCCTCCCTCTGCGGTAGCTTGTGCTGAGACACTCGCCCAGGAGGGCAAGAGCAGGAGTGCGAGCAGCAGGATGAGAAAGAGTTTTTTCATGTTACCAGAGGAGAAGGTCGAGGAAAAGCTGCACCAGTGCGTACGCCGCAAAGGCGATCACCAGGCCAAACACGGTGTAGAGAAAAATCTGTTTGCCGCGCTGGAGCTGTTGTTCGTTGCCCTGGGCGATGATGAAGTAGATGGCGGAGACCACCAGCATCAAAATCGCAAAGGTTCCGATGATTTGGGCAAACAGGCGGATGACTTTGTCAAAAAGGTTTGTTTGGCTGTCGCCGCCGATCAGGGTCAGCTCGCCCTCACGAGAATTTTCTGTGGCGCGGAGAGTCCCCGTGACATCAAACTTGCCCGAGGCAATCATCATCTCGTGCAGTCGGATCTCCATGAAGCGATTATTGAGGAATTGGATTTTTTTGCCGTAGGTGTTGACGTTTTTTTCACGAGCGTCGGTTAATTTTTTGAGACAGTCTGCGGCAGGATCGCACGCAGCACTTCCACCGGAGGTTATGACGACTTCTCGCATATCCTCCACCTTTTTTCGCAGATTTTGTAGCGTTTTTTTTGCGGCTTCGACGCGTTCTATTTCTTTGTCTGAAGGAGTGGTAGGGTCTCCGTTTTCATCCTTTGGACCGACGGCCGTCCAGCCGGAGATGATCCCAGGGATGTCGATGGCGGAGCAGTTTGTTCCGTTGGTAAACCTTGAGTCAAGATTTCCCTTTTCTCCAGAGATTATTGGGAGATAGTTTTTGAGCTTTTCAAATTCTCGGTCAGCGAGGGTGAGTGTTTTTTCTTCCCCGTCAACTTCTTCTTTGGTTTCGAGCACGATACAGTCGGCGGCCTGGGACAGCTCTGGGTAGGTGTCGGTGCCTTCACGGGCGAGGGCTTCTTTGAGCTTTTTTGCGGCCTCCTCCAGCTCGCCAAACTGACGTTTGAAATTTTGGAGGGGGAGGACATTGTCTCGGGCATCGTCTTGCTGGAGTTTTTCCAGCTTGGGAATAACCCCCTGGATATTTTTTGCGCAGTTTTTGTACAGGGTGGTGCGTTCTTGGGTGACGGAAGTGTTTTTCTTGTCTGTGTCCGACAAGCCCTGATAAATGCTGTCCGCCTTTGTGTCGTAGGGATTGACTGTGATCTCATCATCGGGGTCGAGGAGGAGGCGGTGGATTTCGGGGTTGGGGCAGTTGGGTTTGTCTGGGTCGACGGTGATGTCTGCATCAGAGCCAAAATTTCCATCTTTCCAGCCGTCTAAACTTGGGAGCGTCGCCAAAATAAACCGGAGTTTTTTTTGTTCTTCTTCTGTTTTCTTTTCGTATTCACTTTTTTTCAGGGTTTCAAACGATCCGTCCTGGGTATTTTTGTACACCGATTTCATTTCTTCGCCTTCGATGTTTTTGGCAAGCTTTTCAAAATCGGGTGTCTCCTGAGCCCACGCCGATCCCCCGAGCGTGAGCCCGAGCAGGAGGAGTGAGAGCGCGAGGAGTTTTTTCATGGGACAATGATCGCAAAAGTGTACCACAAAATCCCAGCCAATGCAAGCGGGGGAGCGTGTTTTCGCTTTTGACGAGACGGGGGTTCTCTCCCTCAGCTAAACCGCTCATGAAACACGGCATTGTGGGGGCAGCGTTTTTTGAGAAGTTGTACCGTCTGGGTGACCATGTCGCCATTGCCACAGACATAAAATTCCGCATTTTTCGTCCACTCACTTTCTTCCAAAAACTGGGTGATCCGACAGTTTCGACCCCATTTTTTCCAATCGTCAAAGTTTTTTGTCCGCGAAAATCCGAGCTGCACATTCACATTTTCCATTGCTGTCAGCTCCTCCAAGTACGCCAGATCTCCGGGCTCTCGCCCCCCGTACAGCAGGGTCATGGGGCGAGGATTTTTTTCCGCTCGCTCCGCCAGGATCATCGACCGGATGGGTGCGATGCCCGTGCCCGTGGCACAAAAAACCAGTTCGGTATTTTTCCTCTCCGACCGCACAAACTGCCCAAATGGGCCGCGAAAGAAAAACGTCTCTCCCGGCTTTGCCGCGTCAAACACCCCCGACGCGAGCCCGCCCGGAAGGATCCGCACGATGAATTCCAAAAAATTTTCCTCCGGGCTCGAGGCAATCGAGTACGCCCGCCAGGCTTTTTTTCCAAACTCCATCGAGACAAACTGTCCGGCAACAAACTCAAAATCTTCCGGCCGTGTAAATCGAAAGCGCTTTGTGTCGCGGGCGACGATTTCCACCGCTTCCAGCACCAGCTCTCCTTCGGTGATGTTCATGATTTCGACAGCGATTTACAGAGTTTTCCCACTTCCACGGGAGTCATGAAATCATGGACTTTTCGGCTTGCCGCCTGCTCGACGACTACCGCAGGACCCTTGGCACAGTGTCCCTGACAGCCACAGCGTTCGAGCGAAATATTTTTTTTGCCTTTGAGCTCCTGCTCGGCACGGGCAAAAGACAGATCTGAAAACCGATCACGACAGGCCTTTCCCCGACAGACCCGGAGGAACGTTTTTCCCGCCATCAGAGGGAGAATTCATAGATTTTGTCATCCGTGACGACATTCACTTTTTGTCCGGCGTCATCCACCACAAAGTCTTTCGCATTGGGGAGGTCAAAGAGGACTTGTTTTTTGTACGTGGCAAATCGGTCACCCTTGGTAAAGACCAGGATGCGAGAATTTTCCGGATCGAGCACGTACAGGAAATCCAATTCTGGTGTGGTGTAGAGTTTCAGATTTTTCCCCGAAAAGGGCTGGCTGGGCAGCTCCCGAAAGGAGAAGTCTTGCTTTTCCCCACGAAAGAGCTTCTGAATCGTCCCATCATCCGAGAGAATGTAGATCGCTCCGTCGATCGCAAAACTCACGGCGCGCGAGAGATCGGCGCCTTGGTTGTACGGGGTGGCACCGGAGTACCGGTCTCGCTGGCGTTCGTATTTCCAGATCTGATTTTCCACAGGATCGAGGAAGTACACATACCGTCCGTATGTATCGAGCTCAATGCCCTGTTTCCAAGTGGTGTCGGCGGTGTTCATCGGGGTGAGGACACTGTTTCGATATTCGACGATCCGCGGCGCATCCGTGAGGAAGAGCAGCGTGTTTTGATCCTCTCGGGCAGCCGCGGAGAGGACGGTCTCTTTGTCCGTGATCGGGAGTCCCGTCTCGACAATGTTTCGTACGGTTTTGTAGACATTTTTGACATCGTACACAAAAAGATTGCCGCGCAGCTCTAGCATGCCCAGCGCATCGAGATTGTCATTTTTGGTTCCCAGATCTGCCAGGAGTTGGGCCTGGGTTTTGCGTGCATTTTCGACCTGCAGGAGCTTGTCCTGGATGTCGGCCAGCAAAAATTGGGCATCCGAGCGAAAGCTGCTGCTTTTGGCATTCATCACGTCCTGCACAGCATCTTGTGCCAATTCCAAACGTTCACTGGCAGAGCTACGATCTCCTTGAATCAAAAAACTGTCGGCTTCTTGCAATGCCTCCCGTGCAATCGAGAGTTGCTCGCGCATGGCGGCAGTTTCGGCGGATTCGTACCCGCTGACACCGCGGACGATCATCACCAGGACAAACAGACCCAGCACCGCTCCGGCAATCGTCAGCAATTTTTTCCGTGGGGGGAGGTTCACTCCGGAAAACTCCGGCAAACGGATGCGAAACGAAAACGGATCACCGCCTTTTTCGCGCGGAGGCTTTTGGGCCGCTGGTTCTTTCTCTGTCTCGAGTTCTTCCTCTTCAAACAGGGGTTCGGCAGAGGATTCGGTCGCCACTTCTTTTGGAGGAGACGTTTTTTCTGCAGGAGCTGATGTTTCTTCGGGGGCTTCTTCCGGTGTTTCTTCGACGGGCTCGGGGGCTTTTGCCGTAGCTTTTTTTGCCGAAACTTTGGGAACCATTTTGGACAAAAATCCGCTCGTGCTCATCGAGCTCTTTTTTCCGACCCCAATGGCTGTCACGAGGAGGCTCTCTTCTGCCTTGAGCATGAGCTCGTTCCGAAGATTTTTGCACGATTCATCGAAATCACTGCGCGAAAAAATATCCACCAGCTGGGTACTCGTGATCGAGTGCAGCAGGCGTTTATTGGCAAAAAGCAGCGTGTCCTCCACCGACACCTGACCGCTCAAAATATTCACAAACAAATCTTCTCCCGGCTCCACTGTTTCCGAAATTTGCGAGACGGAGGATTGGCGCACCATGTAGGCTTCGGCTTCACCACTTTGAGTCAGATAGAGATTCTGAAAGTCAAAAAATGCCACAATAATGTTGGGAGTCTTTTTGAGTTTTTGACGATTTTTTCGGGCATCGGTGTTGGCGGCTTTGAGCGCCTCCTCAAATCGCTGGTAGGGGTCGTCAATGTTTTGAACCAGCTGAAAGGTTTCGACAATGGATCCAAACAGGGACTCGGCGACGGTACGCGGATCTTTGTCCTCTTCGTCAAATTGACCGAGGAAATAAACCTCTTGGCCTTCGCCGATTGTCTCGTGAAAGGCAAATGCAGTATTGGCCTCAGTGGCCTTGGTCTCGAAGGTGTGCACGGCAAAACTCATGAGAGAAAGGTTATTTTTTTGCTCATCCATACCATACAAAAGTAAAAAAATTTTGCAATTTTCTGGGAACATTCTTACCATTGAGAGTGCGTTTTTTCCGCTTTTCTAACACACACACAAAAATGAAAAAATATCTGTTGCTTTTCAGCGCACTCTTTTTGGTGGGGACGGCCTGGGGAGCGTATTCCATCAACAGCACAAGCATTCCCGAAAAGGAATCCGACAGTTCGGTTTCTCATCTTGAATTTAATGCCATCACTAGCGCGCTCGATGCCATCAGCAATGATGGCTCCACGTTTGAAATGTCTGGAACAATAAAAGCATCGCAATTTTGTATCGGTGCCGATTGTATTGATACTTCTTGGCCCACGGGAGGCACCACCTATACCGCTGGCGTGGGGATTGATCTGACAGGAGATGCGATTTCAATCGATGACACAGGATGTGTTGCCGATCAGATTTTGAAATGGAATGGAGTCGATGACTGGGCATGTGCGGCAGACGACGACACCATCGCCACGACGACGACCTGTGCCGATGGCCAGGTATTGAAATGGAATAACACAGGATCAGCGTGGGAATGTGGGGATGACGATTCAGCTACCCCCGGAACAGACACGCTGGCAGATCTGACCTGTGCCGCAGATGAAATTGCAAAATACATTGGTGGGGTCTGGACTTGTGCGGCAGACGCGGACACCGACACCACGTACACGGCTGGTACCGGCATTGCCATTGCAGGAGGGGTGATTTCGTTGCAAGCGGATGGAGGGGCGGCGTGTGCCGACGGACAGATTTTGAAATGGAACAACACCGGTTCGGTGTGGGTATGTGCAGACAATATCGACACGAACAGTGACACGCTGGCGAAACTTTCTCCCGATTGTATGGATACGCAGATTGCCCAGTTTAGTGGAGGTGCCTGGTCCTGTGCGGCCATGACACTGACGGAGGAGGATCCAGAGGTGGGAACGCTGACAGAGGGAAAATGGTGTATCGCTGCAGGTGGAAAAGTGGACTGTATCCAGGATGCACCGACAGATTTTTGGACAGACGGAACAGAAGAAATTTATTTCAGTGACGGAGTAAAAAATGTGGGAATCAAAACGGAGAACGCGTCTGCAGATTTATCCGTGAAGGGAAAAATATTGGCAAAGGAGCTGTGTGTTGCGGATGATGATGCTGATATTACGGGAGGAGCAGAGGCTACCGATAAAAATGCAGGAATTCGGTGTATTGATAATGCCAAGTTCGAAGCATTTCTGGCGGCATTCGGGGATCCCGCAGGAGGAAGCGGTGCCGATTTCGATCTGGCATTTATTTCTCCAGGGGTAGTGCAAGTGAGCTGGACGGCTCTTACTTGTAACGCAAGTGCAGCAGGGACACTTCGATTTGGACAGAGTAGCACCGAAGGACAAGTTCTCCAGATTTGCATGGCAAATAATGTAGGGACGTACGGCTGGTACACTATTATCAATTCATCGGGGATTCCAGGAGGAGCTCAGCAAGAAACAACGGGTACCATGAGTTCGCTATAAGTCCGGCGTACTAAGTTGGGAAACAAAAAAGGCCCGCTCCGGCGGGCTTTTTTCTTATCCAAAATTAAGAATGCCACAGGAGGAGGCCATCCCTTCTTTCAGCTTGAAAAAGCCGCTGCACTCGTTGGGGCCAATGGGAGCGCCACGGGGAATCTCGTGCCTTCGTCCCGACAGGTCGGGACTCGGTTGAGAGATTTGTTTCCTCGTCACGGTGTTCCTCGGTACAAATCCTCGAACTCTCTGGGTTCGCTTCCCCCATCGTGTACCACGATGTAAAAAAGCCGCTCCCCCCGCTGGGGGCATCGATTTTTCCAATGGGAGCGCCACGGGGAATACTCGCTCACAAGGTTCGCTCGTGACTTCGTATCGAACCCGGGTCCGCTTCCAAATTGACTCCGTCAAAACAAAAACCACCCCGAGCCACAAGGGCTCGGGGTGATTTTTGCGTGGTAGCGCCACGGGGAATCGAACCCCGGTTACCAGGATGAAAACCTGGCGTCCTAACCACTAGACGATGGCGCCTTGTTTTTCTCGCGGAAGCACCTGCTTCACTCAGAGAATTTGAAAGCCTCTCAAAAGAGCGGGGGAATTGTAAGAAAATCCGTTCTGCTGTCAAAATTTTCCCACGTCATTTTACGGCGAGCTCGCCGGTACTGCCGGGGCGGGAGGCTTGCCAGGCTGATTGATCTGCTGGATCAGTGCGTTGTACTTCTCTGCGGCGAGATTGATCACGGAGTCAAACGGCTTGCCTTCGCCCAGCTCGTAGGCCTGCTTGTACCACTCGGCGGCTTCAATGTATTTGCCCTGTTTTTCCCGCAGGAGCCCGAGGTTGAGAAACGTTCGTGGCTGCTCGGGATCGAGCGTTTTGGCTTTTTGCAAAACCTCCTCGGCTGCCACAAACTGTTTGTTGGCAATCAGCGCCCAGCCGTACAGATTCATAGCCAGCAGATCGTCGGGGTTTTCTGCCAGGAGTTTTTCGGCAATGTTGAGCGCAATGGCCGGACGCTGGATCACGTCAATGGATGTGTAGATGGCGCTCACGTATTTTTTCGGTTCGGGATCCTCCTCCACCAGATCGGTGTACAGATCGAGCACTCGATCAAATTTCTGCTGGGCGGATAAAATTTCAATCAGTTTCCAGCGCACCTCACTGGAAAATTCAAAATCGTGCTGAAGGGCTTTTTCAAAAAAGATCGCGGCCTCAGTGTCATTTCCCGTTTTTTCCAAACTCAGCGCGAGAAAGTATTGTGTCTGGGGACGGAGCGGATCCATCTCGTACGCATGCCGAAAATCTTCCAGCGCGGATTCATATTTTTGCTGAAGAAAAAACGCATACCCCCGCAAAATCCAGGCATCGATGTACCCGATGTCTTCCTTGATCGCGACTTCGGCAAACTCCTGTGCCAGGATCGCCTCGTGGTGCTCAGCCAGCACCTTTGCCATCAGGGCAAAGAGGTGCGGATTTTTTCCATCGGCAAATTCGTCAAAGGTTTCGTACACGCCCAGCAGCGCTTCTACCTTTTCCGCCAGGGCTGGACTCAGACTCTGCAGTGGCGCGCTGACCTCCGTGACTCCTTCGGCAGTGACCGTGAGCTCCGCTTCTCTTTTGGGGAGACGGGAAAGGGTTTCGAGGATTTCTTGAGCGCGGGCGTGGTCGTTTTGGAGGGCAAGTACAATCGCCTGATACAGTTTCAGTCCGGGCGAAAGAGCTTCCTTGTGGGTTTCGAGCATGGCAAGTGCTGAGACAAAATCCCGCTTAAAAATATGCTGTCGTGCCTCCAAGATCGCAATGTCCGGATGATTCGGAAATTTTTGTCGAAGCTGTGCAATGAGCTGGGACAGTTTTTGCATCTGTCCGGAGCGAAGATAGACTTCTCCGAGGAGAAAATAGGGCTGAGACAGATGTGGTTTTTCCGCGATCGCCGCAGAAAGCTCGATGGTGGCCAGAGAAAAATATTCGTGCTCCATCAGGCGTTGGGCTTCTCGTAGGCGTCCCAGGTACGAGATGCGTCGAGGTACGCCCTGTCGCTCAATCTGGCTGGGGGAAGGACTCGTCATGTCGGTTACCCAGACCTCGAGCTTTTCTCGAAAAATCCAGCCGATGCCACCGAAGATAGCAATCAAAATCAAAATATTGAGACCCCGAATGATTGTTTTTTTCATCGGGGTGATTGTACGGGCACGGGCTCTTTTGGCAATATTTTTCTTTCGCTGTGATGCTGCAAATCCGCTTGCACTCGGGGACCCTGAGACACAAAAAAAGTTCTGAAATTGTTTGACATTTCGAAAAACTTCGTGAAAATTCGCGAGAACTTATTTTCAACCCCATGTCTGACGACAGTTTTTTGACCCAAATCCAAGACGCCGAGCAGACCGCAGAAGAACGCATTGAAAAAGCGCTTCAAAAGAAACAATCCGACCTCCAACAGTGGAAAAGCGAGCTGACAAAACAGCGAAAAAAATCGCTTGAAGTAGCCCAGGAATCTTCCCGAGAAGACCTCAAATCGGTCAAGATTTCGGCACGCCAAAAATACGAAAAAGCAGTAGAAAAAGGAACAGAGGAGGCGGCGATGCTCGAGACCGAAAAAAAAGCACTGATCGAATCTCACCTTGCGGAAGCAACTGAATTTTTGATCCAACGACTCTAAACCATGGCAAAAGTTCCGCTCCAAAAAATTCGGATTACGGGGTTGCGACAGCACTACAAAATTCTGTTGCAGGAGCTCCATCGCAAGGGCATTTTGCAGTTGGTCGAAAATGAGAAATTCCGTGAGGCATCTTCCGATGCGCCGACTCCAAATCACTTTGATGCATTTGATCTGGCGCGGATTGATTTTGCGCTTCGGTATCTTTCGCCCCATGCGCCCAAAAAAGGAAAACTCGAAAATATTCTGACAGGTGGCAAGCTCATCATGCCAGAAGAAGTCGCCAAAAAACGGTTTGCGGCATTTGCTCCGCAGCTGGAATCGGTTGTATCTGAATGCGAAAAACTGGAAGAATCTTCTGTCCGCGTGCGCAACGAATTGCAGCAGCTTCAGCAGAAAAAAGAGAAAGCGGGATCTTTTTTCCGTTTTTCTCTGCCGATAAATACGCCGCTGGAAACCGAACGGACTCGTTCGTGGGTGGGGAGTGTCCCCGTGGCAAAGCGTGATGCATTTATCGAAGCGCTGGCCAAGACGTCGCATTTGCTTGATCTGGAGGAATTTTCGACAGCCGAAAAACAGGTTTTTCTCCGGCTGACTGTCCTCAATGAAGTTACGCCTCGCCTGCCGGAACTTTTTCAACGATTTGGATTTCAAGAATTTGATCTGGCCTCTGAATTTGAGGCCTTTGGGGAGAAAACACCGGCACAGATTTTGGAACGCATCGAAGCCGAACAAAAAAGGCTGGCCAAAGAACTCACGCACAACAAAACGCGAATAGAAGCACTGGCCAAGCACACAGAAGATCTCAAGATCACCCGAGACTTTCACCACTGGTACAAAGATAAAAATGACGCGGAAAAACACATGTTTCGCTCTCAGCGAGTGTTTGCGTTTGAGGCCTGGATCCCCAAATTTCGACTCAAAAAACTCAACCACTGGATCGAGCAAACATTTCTTGGGGATGTGGCTGTAGAAGCGATCGAGCCGAACAAAAAAGAATCACCTCCAACCCTCCTGCATAATAAAAGCGGTATCAGTTCGTTTCAGATGATCACCGAGATGTTTGGATCTCCCAGAGAAAAAGAAATCGATCCCACGCCAGGGATGGCGCCCTTTTTTATCATCTTTTTTGGTGTGTGTCTGTCCGACACGGGATACGGACTTTTGCTGTTTCTCATTACAAGTCTCCTCTTGCTCTTTGGCAAACATTCCAAACAGGCGCGTCGCGTGATCTGGATGATTTTTTTGCTTGGTATTTCGGCGACCGCCGGCGGAATTTTGCTCGGGGGGCACTTCGGAATGACCGTTGATCAGGCACCGGCGTTTCTCACCACGGTCAATGCCGCCGGAGACCTCGTTTTTCGCGGACAAATTTTGGATCCCATGAGTGGATCGGGAGCGCTCAGCTTTTTGGTTTTCACTTTTGCTGTCGGTATTTTTCAGCTCCTCATGGGACTGGTGATGCAGTTTCTCCAAAATCTTCACAATCGTGATTATGTTTCGGCATTCGCCGATAGCGTGGCCTGGTTTTATTTTTTAGTGTCGCTGTTGCTCTGGGCGCTGGCAGATCAGTTTGGCTTTGACAAGCAGCTCCTGAGCTATTTCGCGCTTTCGGGCGCGGGCATTCTGGTCCTGACGCAGGGACGCAAGAAGAAAAACATCGTTCTCAAACTTCTCTTTGGTATCCTTGGCCTGTACGGCATTATGGATTACGTTTCCAGTATGCTGAGCTACTCGCGTCTGATGGCGCTCGGGCTTGCGACCGGCATCATCGGATCAGCCATGAATATGACGGCGATCGTTCTGGGGGACATGCTCCCAGGGATTTTGGGCATTTTGGTATTGGTGCTTTTTCTTTTGTTTGGACATTCCATCAATTTCGCGCTCTCAATGCTCGGCGCATTCGTTCACACGATGCGTTTACAGTTTATTGAGTTTTTTGGCCGTTTTTACGGCGGTGGCGCGCAGCAATTCAAAGCATTTGCGCGTGTCAAAAAATACCTTTTATTTCGTTCCTAATTTTTTTAATTTTTTAACCCTCTAAAAAAATGGAAGAAGCTGTCAACACAGCCGCAGCCGCAGCACCAATGGTTGACGCCATGAGTGCAGTCAACTGGGGACTCATTTTCTCGATTCTGGGAGCACTGTTTGCGGTGGTGCTCGGAGGAATGGGATCCAGTATCGGTATCAAACTCGCCGGCCAAAAAGCCGCGGGAGTACTTGCCGAAAAACCCAGCATGTTTGGGTCGCTCGTGACGATGGTCGTTTTGCCTGGTTCTCAGGGAATTTACGGCCTGCTGATCGCCATCTTGATCCTCAATCAGATTGGGGCGTTGGGTGGAGAAATCGTCGAGCTCACGATGAGTAATGGCCTGTCCTTTTTGGTCGCAGGGCTGATCATCGGACTTCTTGGCCTGACCTCTGCTATGTTTCAGGGACGAGTCGTGGCCGCCGCGATTGGCGGATTGGCACGAGATGAATCCATCTTTGGTGGAGCCATCACCATGTCCGTGTTGATCGAGACCTACGCGATTTTTGGTCTGCTGATCTCTATCTTTATCACCAACTCCGCGCTCGCATAGTTTTGAACCCTTTTTCAATATTTTTCCCATGGCATTGCAAGATATTCTCCACAAAATTCTCGACGAAGCCGCTGAAGAAGTGAAGCGCATCGAACAGGAAACCCAGAACGAAAAGAAAACGCTCGAACAAGAATCGAAGGCACAGGAAGTACAGGAAAAAAAGGAAGTCGAAGCGCGCAAAGTTTCCGCGATCGAATCCCTCGAGCGCAAAACAGAAGCGATGGCACGTCGAGAAGCAAAAAAACAGTTGCTCGGTGCCAAACACCGTATTATCACGACGGCGATGGAAAAATTTCACAGCCATTTCTGCGGACTCAAAGAGGACGCGTATGGGGAAATTTTGAAGCAGTTATTTGCCAAAGTTGAAAACAAGAAAGGAATCGTCCTGGCTCCCAAAGATCGAGTGGAGCTGACCAAAAAACATGCCCCCTCTGCGCTGGAGGTTCGGGCGGACGATGCGGTCAAAGGAGGATTTGTCGTTCAGTACGGCACGTCCGAAGTGGACAACTCCTTTCACAATCTTGTGTATTCCGAATTTCGCAATGACGTAGAAACGTTCTTCGCTCAAAAACTTGGCCTGATCTAATGCAAAAAGAATTCCTTTTTCTCAGCGGACAGATTCGTGCGTTGCAGTCGAAACTCCTGACACTGCCGCAGATGGATCGTATGATTGGGGCGCGCACGCCCGAGGAAGCCTTTCGTGTCCTCGTGGAGCTCCAGTATGCTCAGTATTTTGACGAATCGACGCGCCCGGAGGATTTTCACCGGGTGATCCGCCAGGGAATCTTGGAAACAAAACAATTGATCCAAAAAGGAACGGACAATGATCCGGCCTTTGAATTTGTCTGGCGCGAGCTTGATCTGAATTCTCTCAAGCGGGCTCTCAAGATTCGCCTGGTGGAGAATGGGACAGAAATTAAAGATTTTACCGAAGAAAATGGATTCTCCGACTATGGGGATCTGACCAAAGAGCAGGTTGAAGCCATCGTCTTTCGGGGCGAACAGCTTGACCAGATTCCACACGAATACGGTCGTGCCATCGCCAAAGCCATTGCATATTTTGAGGAACACGCGGATTTTCAGCAGGTGGAGTTTCTTCTTGATCGAGCGCATTTTGACTTTCTTGACCGGATAGCGCGCAAATCGCCCCATGATTTTCTGCGGAATCTTTTGGCCTTTCAGGCCGATGTGACCAATATTCGTTCGGCGGCTCGCCTGATTCTTTTGTACGAAACCGCCCTCCCTGCAGAGGGATTTCTGCCGTATGGAACTTTTGATTTTTCTCTTTTCAAAGAGGCCAAGACGCGTGAAGCGCTTTTGGCGGCTCTCAAAAAAACACGATTTGAGCCGATGCTTCAAACCCTCAAAGCGGAGACAGCCCCAGAGCAACTGCTGGTCCAGATCGGTCGAGCACTGGATGAACGATTTCAAGCATTTCTCTCTGACGCTGAGTCTGGAGAAATTGGTTCGATTCAGATTCCACTTGTCTACCTCGAGCGACGGCTCCAAAATGCGCGTCGTTTGAAATTTATTATGTTTGCTAAATTTTATGGGCTGGACCCCGAAAAAATTTACGAAGTCCTTCCCACTCTCTGATTTTCTCATGACACACCAGTACAAACTTTCTGTTGTCGGCCATGCCAGTTCGATCCTTATCTATCGAGCGATCGGTGTCGAGACGCATGGCGTGGCAGACAAAGCCGAAGCACGCAGTGTGGTGGAAGCCCTTGCGAGCGAAGACAAAGGCGATGAACAAAAAACGCCCGTGTACGCCATTATTTTTGTCGAAGAAAACTTTTACAAAGATCTGCCCCCAGAATTGATCGAGAAATTTACCCGCCGTCCGTTGCCGGCGGTGATCCCGGTACCTTCACCGGATTCGGGCAAAGACAGCTTTGCCAAGCAGCGCCTCTCCACGATCGTCGAAAAGGCGGTTGGGAGCGATATTTTGAGCTAATTTTTTCTTTTTTTCTTTCTTATCATGAGTGACACCCAACCCGTAATCGTAAAAGTAGCCGGCCCACTGGTCGTAGCGAAAAACATGGAAAAAGCCCAGATGTATGAGGTGGTCCGCGTGGGAGACGAAGGTCTCGTGGGCGAGGTCATCCGTCTGGAAGAAGGTCTTGCCTCGATCCAGGTGTATGAAGAAACCGCCGGTGTTGGACCAGGAGAGCCGGTCAAACCCACCGGAAAAACCCTTTCTGTCGAACTCGGGCCGGGACTGCTCGAAACAATCTACGACGGAGTCCAGCGGCCTCTTAAGGTGCTGGAAGAAAAAACGGGATACTTTTTGGCCCGCGGGATCGATGCTGATGGTTTGGACCAGAATAAAAAATGGGATTTTGTGCCCACGGTCAAAACCGGCGACACCGTTTCCGAAGGCGATGTGCTCGGTACCGTGCAGGAGACGTCACTCATTTTGCACAAGGTGCTCGTTCCCATCGGTATTCAGGATGCCAAAGTCAAAAAAATTGAATCGGGACATTTCAAAGTCTCCGACACCATTGCCACCGTGGAAGTCAAAGGCGGCAAAACACAGGACCTGCAGATGCGTCAGTACTGGCCCATCCGTGAGGCCCGCAAAGCAAAAAACAAACGCATCCCCGACACCCTGATGAAAACGGGCGGCCGATCGGTGGATATGTTTTTCCCACTCGTACACGGTGGAGCGGCCTGTATCCCCGGTCCATTTGGATCTGGAAAAACCGTGACGCAGCAGACACTCGCCAAATACTGTGATGCGCAGGTGATCGTCTACATCGGATGCGGAGAGCGCGGAAATGAGATGACGGATGTGCTCAACGAATTTCCTGAACTGATCGATCCAAATACTGGTGAGCCCCTGATGCGCCGCACGGTGATGATCGCGAATACTTCCAACATGCCGGTGGCTGCCCGCGAAGCATCGGTTTACACCGGGATCACCATTGCCGAGTACTACCGCGACATGGGCTACAATGTCGCCCTGATGGCGGACTCCACGTCCCGTTGGGCCGAGGCCATGCGTGAGATCTCGGGCCGTCTGGAAGAGATGCCGGGAGAGGAGGGATACCCGGCGTACCTGGGATCCAAAACAGCTGAATTTTACGAGCGCGCTGGGGCGGTCGATTGTCTGGGATCTGACGATCGCCAGGGAGCCCTGACCGTGATCGGGGCGGTTTCTCCCCCCGGAGGAGACCTCTCTGAGCCGGTGTCCCAAAACACACTTCGTGTGACGAAGGTCTTCTGGGGCCTGGATGCAAAATTGGCCTATCAGCGACACTTCCCGGCGATCAACTGGCTGAAATCCTACTCGCTCTACGTGCCCAACCTCGATAAATATATGAAAGAGCACGTTGCGCCTGATTACTGGGATGTGCGTGCGGAGGGAATGGGGCTTCTTCAAGAGGAATCCAAACTCGAAGAAATCGTGAAGCTGGTAGGACCAGAAGCGTTATCTTTCCGCGAGAAACTGGTTCTTTTGACCGCCAAGTCAATCCGAGAAGACTTCCTCTACCAGGATTCTTTCAACCCCGTCGATGCGTACACGATCCCCCAGAAACAGTACCAGATGCTCAAAACAATCCTGACCATGTACTGGGAGGGGCTCAAGCTTGCGGATCGTGAGGAATTTGATTTCAAAAAAATCGAAGAACTCCCCGTGCTGCAAAAAGTCACCAAAGTCAAAGAACTCGATGCCGAAGACCTCAAAGCGTTCGAAAAAGTCCGTGACGACATCGCCAGTGCGATGGCCGGACTGTAGCGTTGCGAAGAAGGGAAGGAATGAAGCTTGGAAGCAAAAGGAAAACCCCGCCCAGTGATGAGCGGGGTTTTTTGGTGGTACTTTTTTGAAGAAATCAGCAACTGCGAGAATCACCCCCGTGTTCGAGTGTCTCATGAACGTGTTTGAGTACCACTTGTATAAAGTTGTCAGACATTTCAGAAGCGGGTGGGGTTATTTTTGTGACTTCGTTATCGGTTCTTTCTGGGGAAGGCATGGCTGAAAAAGGTGTTTAAAAAATAAAAGAATTTAAAAAAAGAGATTCCAAGTGGCAAAAGTAAACGGAGTCCTGGTAGCGTTCATTCATTGTTTCAAAAATTACAAAAAATCCCGGTGGCCCGGGATCTGGGAGATGACATTCGTTTTTCGCCTATTTCTCCGTCCCGGCGGGTGCCGATCCAAAAAAGTAGAAAAACTGATTTCGATGTGTCATCGCGGGACATTGTACGCAGAGGGGGCGGGGAGCGTCAAATGTTTTTTATTTTTTTTCTTTGTGCTAGAGGTACCTTTTGGAGCACGTTTTTCAAAAAGTTTTTTTTGATTTGTTTTTTATTTTTTGTTTTTGAAAATAAGATTTCCAGATTTTGAATGAGCGTCAATTCTTCTCGAATCTCTTGAGGGGAGAGGTTTGGTTGAGACAAGAAATTGGCGAAACATCGTTGGTACTGAGCGAGGGTTTTACAATTTAAGAAATTTTGAACTCCAAATAATTTTTTATCATTTTCACTTGCTGGCAAAAGATCTGCTGAAAATTCTTTTCGACAGGTTTCCTCTTTAAGTGCTTGAAAAACAGGACAATTTAGACAGTTGTTTCTACAATTTTTGACGACAGGGGCATCAAAAATAAAACGATATCCCCGCCAACTATCGACAATAATTGTCTCAAATCCGTCGTACTTTCGACGAATTTTTTGCCACTCTTTTTCTGCGAGTTCGATGATTTGAGGATCCATGTTTTTTGGGATAAAAAAGGGGGCACATTTGCCCCCCTTGGGCGTTGTGTTTAGCTTTTTAAAAGGGGAACAGGACAGAGAGAATAGCCCCCAAATGGATCGCCACTGCCTTCAACAGTGGCACGACATCCTCCGCGGCACTTTTCCCACTTTTTACAACTTCGGCACGGCTTTCCTATATTTTCGTTTGTGAGGCATTTTCGATTGCAGATTAGATCGGATTCGTACGCTTTTTTAATCGGTTTAATGTCAGAAACGTCAGCCAATTTTACCGTTGAATTTGAACAAGCACGAATGTGTCCATCCACTCCAAAATATAACCCCTTGTCGAAAAACGGACAGGATCCAAAAACGTGTGGCATCAAAACCTCTTTTTTTTCCAGACCAAAACCTTCACGTACAGTCTGAATTTTTTTGATCATCGTTGCCAACATTTGTGGGGTGGGAGCAATTTTCCAGTAGTTTTTGTCAATGGGTTCTCCCGATCCCATGAGTTCGAGATCCGTCCCGATGTCATTTTCCAAACACCAACGATAGTAGTTTGGTACAAGTTCAACATTCTTTTTGCGCAACAAATTTTGTAATCGAAACATTGGATTTTTGTATCCTGCTTCCTGGAAAATTTGAATTGCATCAAACATCTTTTGAACTGTTTTTTTAGAACTTCCGATCATTTCTGCTTGTAGGTTCCAAGTGTTTTTGTCACCGGGATTTACGTTCAATTTTCCAGTGACAAAAACTTCATGATCGTACAGCCAGCGAGCAAGTTCAGGAGTGATTGCCAGCATGTTTGTAAAAATCCATGGTTTGATTCCACGTCGGAGAAGCTCTTGGATGTAAGATTTGAGGGGAGACCACAGTAGCGGTTCTCCACCCAAAATATCCATTGTTTCAAGCTCTTTTCCAGAGTAATCGTGACATAAATCCAAAATTTGGATCGCTTGCTTGAGAGACATTTCTTGATTATTCAGAAGACCTCGTTTGACCATGTAGCATCCTGGACAGCGAAGCTGGCATTGAGTTGTCACTTCAATAATTCCGTACTTCAAACCTACTTTTTCTTCAGTTTTTTCGTACCTTTCTAAGATTCCATTTTGATTTTTCATACTTTTAAAATTTTAAGTTCAACAATAATTTTTCATTTCTTCCGTGCCGAGATGTCAAAGAACACAACACGAAAAGTCTTTTGAGATTCCGTTTCTGGAACTCAAAAAACACATTCGCCGACTTCGTCGGCGAAACCTGATTTCGAATTTTTACAAACTCACGCACCAGATCCCGCCGGCGAAGCCGATTTGGGATGATGATGCATGCGGTCGAGCACCAGCTGGTACCCCCCAAATTTTCCGCGCAAAAATTTTGACACCCGCGCGATCGTGGTGGAGCTCATGTTTGTTTTCTTTTCAATCTGGCTGTACGGGAGTCCTTTTGCCAAAAGCTGCGCCACCTGCCATCGACGCGCAAACTCACGGGTTTCTTCTTCCGTCAGGAGATCGCGCACAAACCGCCACACCTCCTCTTCGGTTTCTAACCTCAGAAAGGCCTGCAGCAGGGCGGAGACAGTCGAGTCAGTTTTCATGGACGAGGGCACTTTATCTGACTAAAGTGATTGTGTCAAATGTTTTTTTGTTTTTTTCGTTTCTGGGCACTTGAGATCCTGAAACAAGTTCAGGATGACAAAGCCTTGGCGCCTCTGCTACAATCCCCTCGATGGCAAAAGCAAACACCTCGGCCCCGGGCGGATTTCCCGAATTCACTCCCGCGCAGCAGCGGGTGGTGCAGCACTGGAAAAAAACGATTGGTGAAGTTTTTGAAAAACACGGCTTTCCGCTGCTCGAGACGCCACTGGTGGAGCGCGCGGAGAACTTTGTTGCAAAAGGTGGAAACCCGAAAGAAATCTACGTCCTCGATCGGTTGCTCCGCGAGGAAGCGGTGGACCAGGACAAAGATCAGCGTGCGATTCGTTTTGACCACACGGTGCCGTTGGCACTGTTTGTGGCACGACATTTCAATGAACTTTCGTTCCCGTTTCGCCGGTCGGTGATCGGGCCAGTGATGCGCGGGGAGCGCCAACAAAAGGGGCGGTTTCGGCAGTTTGATCAGTGTGACATCGACGTGATCGGATCAGAAAATCTGTCCCTCGCAAACGATGCGCAGATGGTCGCGATCATCGTGGAGATTTTTGAAAAATTGATGCCGGAGCAAAAATTTATCGTCCGGATCAATAATCGAAAAATTATCAGCGGCCAAGCAAAGGCAGGAGGGGCAACGCCGAAAGAAATTTGGGAGATAACTGATAACCGCGAAAAAACGGGTCAGAAGAAATATGAACAGGAAATTGCAAAAGCCATAAAAAATAAAGAAGTATTTTCAATTTTTAGCGATAAAGTTATTTCTGAAATCGACAAAGCTCGGAAGAAAAGAGATTGGGAAAAATATTTAGAGTTGTTAGAGAATTCCTTGGGAAAATTACATGAAGAATGTAAAGCCGGGCTCGGGGAATTAAGAAAAGTGATTGCATATTTGGATTCAATGAAAATTGACCGAGAAAAATATGACCTAGATCCTTTTGTTGCCCGCGGGCTGGACTACTACACCGGCACGGTTTTTGAGACACATTTGGTGGGCTCGGAGGACCTGGGATCGATTTGCAGTGGGGGTCGGTACGATGATTTGGCTCAGATTTTCACGGGAAAACAATTGCCGGGAGTGGGGATTTCGATCGGACTGACACGGCTCTTGTGGCAGCTGTTTGACGCGAAAATTTTGACCCCAGAGCAGGCGACCAGCTCTGAAGTAATTGTTTTATCCCGCTCGCCAGAGGTGCTGCCGCGCTCACTGGAAATTGCCCAAAAACTTCGTTCGAAAAATATCCCCACAGAGGTGTACCTGGAGCCAAAAAAAATTCAGAAACAGTTTGCCTACGCCCAAAAAATGGGGATCCCGGCGCGCGTGATCGTGGGGGACGATGTCGTGGTGGAGACGGAGGATCCTGGGCTTGAGAAGAAAATAAACTCACTCCTGTGATGCGCCGAATTCCTCCTGTGACGATTGCCCTGCTGGCGATCAACGGTGTCATTTTCCTTGCCAACCATGCGGGCGCAACGCCCTGGACGGTCAGCTTTCCTGGCACATTTTCACTGGGCACATTCCTGGCACATTTCTCGCACGTGTCGCTCTGGCATCTGGCAGCAAACCTGTACGGGATCTTGATTATTTCGCCCATTCTGGAACAAGTTTTCTCCCGCCGGAAATACATTCTGTTTCTCCTGCTGCTGTGGCTCGTGCAGGGGGCGGTGTTTCCCTTTGTCCAGACCACACCGACGTTGGGGTTCTCCGGCATGTTGATGGGGATGATCGCGTTTCTGGCCGTGCGGTGGTACGGGCCGTTTGGCGGCAGCGTGACGCCGGTGCAGAAGCAGTTTGGAAAATCGATGCTGGCGCTGGTGGGGATCAATCTCGCGGTGCCTCTTTTGATCCCGCAAATTTCGTTTCTCGGGCACGCGACCGGAGCCGTGGTGGGCGCGATTTTGGCGCTGTTTTTCCACCCCAAAAATCGTTGACAAAACGAGAGGGCTGAATATCTTCTCCACACTTGCAAAAAACCTGTTTTTTTGGTACAATCACCGGATTATTTCTCAAAAATGAAACAATATCTCACCTGGAAAAATCTCAAAATTGTCGCAGGGATCGTCCTCCTTTTGGTCCTGATCACGGTTCTCTCGGGAGGAGAAAGCCTTCCCGAAGAGGCATCGCCAGACCCGGTGGTCAAAACAGTCGAAGTGATTCCCTTTGGTGCCTGGGATCCGGATGCCTCGCGGGAAATCCTCGGGACGGTGGAGTCCTCCACAAATGTGGATATTTTGGCCGAAATCCCAGGGACGATTGCTTCGGTGCCGGTTTCCATCGGCGACACTGTTTCTTCGGGGCAGATCCTTGCTCGGTACGAAAGACGAAATGATGCCACGCAGCTGGGGTACGAAAATGCATTCCAGAATCTCAATGCCGCTCGCGCTTCGGCTCAAAATTCCGTGCGCTCGGCGGAAATCTCCCTGACGACGGCGGAGCAATCGCTGCGGCAGATACAGGCCACAGAAGGACAGAGCTATTCTCAAAGTCTCGACACCCTGCGGACGACCGCTCGGAATGCGGAGACGACGCTTTCGACGGCAGCCAATTGGGCGGACAGAATCCTGCATGCCTCGGACAAGTTTCGATTTGAAATCGATCCGACGCGGCAAATGATCGGTTCGAATAATTCAGTCCAAAAACAACAGGCAAAAAATATGCTTTCCCGGCTTTTACAAGACATGCAGGCGTTTGATGTCTTTCCTCGGGAATCAGTTCTGAGCGAAGGAACGCTCCTCGTTTTTGCTGAAAAACGGCTTGCGGCATTGCAGGACATACAGAAAATCCTTCGAGATCTCAATGCCCTGATTCATGAAACGCCGATTACCTCACGATTTTCTGCGGCCAACCGCAGCACCTATCAGGCCGAAGTAGAGGGGCAGATGGCAGCAGTAGACGCTGTGGTGCTTTCGCTGGAAACAAAAATCGAAACCGCCAAAACATCAACCGAAGGCAATGAGCTTTCCGTCCTGGCGGCACAAAACAAAGTCGAAAACGCTCGCGCGGCGCTGGAGCTGGCACGGGCCAATGCAGCCTCCAGTGTTTCTGCAGCTGAAAACCAGCTCCGTCTCGCGCAGGCCTCACAGTCGGATCTGTCTGTGCGCGCTCCTTTTGCCGGGACGATCACTGCCAAAGCCGTCCAGGCGGCGACACAGGTCAAAGCCGGAGCACTCCTTTTTTCTCTGGCGGGAAAAAATGTTGAGCCCAAAATTACTGCCACGCTTTCTGCGGAAGAGCTTCAAAAACTCAGAAATGCGCCCGAAAAAGTGCAGGTACGATTTCCCGATGGAATGCTTTTTCCTCTCCCGACAGTGCAGGTGAGTGGGACGATCGATCCGGCGAGTCAAAAAATGAATGTCGAATTTCCGCTGGAGTCTTTGCCGGATGAGGCACTCGTGGGAAGTTTTGTCCGCATTCTCGTGCCTCTGCGCAATGGGGTGTCCAATCTTGTGCCGATTTCTGCGGTTTCTTTTGAGCCCGATGGAGCAGAAGTACTGGTCGTTTCCCCAGAAAACACCGCCCGTCGTCAAAAAGTGGAAACCGGACGCATCATCTCAGATGCCATTGAAATTCGCTCGGGATTACAGCCTGGAGATCAGTTGGTGCGCTTTCGAAAACGGGTCAATGCGGGGGAAATGGTTGAAATTCGAAACCAATGATTGAACAACTCTCGCGCTTTTGGACCTTCCTCCTCGACCGCTTCCGGGTGGTGGCGCTAATTGTCATCTTCATTCTCACAATGGGGTCGGTGTCGTACATGACCATCCCGCGGGAGACAGAGCCCACCGTAGAAATCCCTGCCGCAACCGTGACCACCGTATGGCCGGGAGCTAGTCCCTCAGATGTCGAAAAACTCGTCACGCGCAAACTGGAGCAAGAGATCAAAACGCTCGACCAGCTCGACACCTTTACTTCCGTCACTCGCTCGGGTGTGTCCGTGATCGTGGTGGAATTTGATGTAGATGGAGATCGCAATATCAATCTCCAAAAACTTCGTGAAAAAATAAATGATGCCGAGCGGAATCTTCCCAAAACGATTCTGGACGAGCCGGAAGTCACTGAAATTTCGATTTCCGATGTGCCGGTAGTGACGCTGGTCCTGTCAGGAGATTTTGCCTGGTCAGAACTCAAGCGGTTTTCAGACATTCTCGAAGAAGAATTTGAAACCGCTCCCAAGGTGAAACGGGTAAACGTAAAAGGCGCGCCAGAGGACGAAATGCATATCGTGCTGGATCCGGTGAAATTGGAAGCCCAAAGCATCAGCGTCGGTGAAGTGCTTTCTGCCATTCGCGCTGCACATCAGGACATGCCGCTGGGGACGATCGTGGTAGATGGACAGGCGGTGGAAGTGACCGTTCGCGCGGAGATGGAGACGGCGGCAGAGTTTGCCGAAGTGCCGGTCAAAACGATTGGTGAGAGTATCATCAAAATTGGAGATTTGGGCGTGGTGCGTCGCGAATTTGAAGCCTTCGAAGTCGAGACCTACTTTGCCCAACAAGAAGCGACTGATCCCAAGCCGGCAGTGCAGATTGAAGTTATCAAATCAGCCGAAGATGGCAATGTACTCAAGATGGTCGGGAATATTCTTTCTCGCGTAGAAACCCTCAAACAAAATGGAACCATCCCCCAGCACTTGGAAGCAACGGTCACCTACAATCGCGCGGAAGAAATTCAGGACAGCTTGGACACGCTGACGCGAAGTGGGGGACAGACACTTCTTTTAATCGCCATCGTGATGCTCATTTTTGTGGGCTGGCGTGAAAGCGTGCTCGCGGCCAGTGCGATCCCACTCTCTATGCTGATTGCGGTGATGGTTCTCAATTTTATGGGACGCACTTTCAACGGAATTTCGCTGTTTTCCCTCGTCCTGGGAGTAGGACTTCTCGTCGATAATGCCATCGTGATTGTGGAGGGAATGAGTGAGTCCATTCATGAGAAAAAAATGAAGCCGCGGGCGGCGGCGGTGGAGACGCTGCGGGTGTTTCGTTGGCCGTTGGTGGCGGGGACACTGACGACCGTGTTTGCGTTTTTGCCGATGCTCTTTTTTATCACGGGAGTGAGTGGAGACTACATCTCTGTCATCCCGATCACGGTGATGGCGGTGCTCATTGCGGCGCTGTTTGTCTCGTTGCTTCTCCTGCCGTCATTGGCACGACAGTTTTTTCTCCGAATTCCTCCCAAAAAAACAAAAGCCTCTCGCAATCTCAAACGTGTCCAGGACTGGTACGGGCGATTTATGAAACGCATTCTCTCTCGCAGCCGAAGTGTCTGGGCGGTGCTGGGGGCGGCGGTGCTGGCGTTTGCGCTTTCTCTGAGCCTGGTGGTCACCAATCGCGTGCCGGTGGAAGTATTTCCCTCATCTGATTTTACGTTTTTTAATGCCAATTTTGAATTTCCCCAGGGGACAGATCTCTCGGAAACACGAAAAATTGTAGATCCGCTCTCGCAGGAGTTGCGAACCTTTTTCATGCCCCGCGAAAACGGTGACGTGTGGCTCGAGAGCTTTACCTTTACGGTTGGTTCAGCACAGCAGTTTCAGGCGGGGGGGACGAGCACTCCCGAAGAACATTTGCTCGGACTGACCGTCACCCTCACGGACACAGAGGCCCGCGACAAAAAATCATACGAAATCATGCCGCTCATTCGGGAGCGACTGGAGTCTGTTTTGCCAGCGCATGTGGAAGCAGAATTTACCGAAATCAAAGGCGGCCCCCCCAGCGGTGCCCCGCTCGAAGTTCGTTTGCTGGGAGAGGATCTCACGCATTTGATCTCTCTCGCACGTGAACTCAAGGAAAAGATTTCCCAGATGCCTGGGACCGTCAATGCTCGAACCACAGCAGCTGACCGCACCACCGAAATGGCCTGGGAATTTGATCGGGAGGTGTTGGCCAAGTTTGGTCTCACTCCCACTCAGGTAGTCGAATCTCTCCGCGCGGGGGTCCACGGGGTGACCGTTGTGCGATTGACTGAGGGGGACGAAGAAATCGATGTGGATGTGCGTCTGGATTGGGGCGGAGACGGTGCCTGGGAAGATCCCCAGACGCTCGACATTCTCAACCGCATTCCCGTGCGGACCGCCGCGGGAAAATTTGTGACGCTGTCGCAGATTGCGACACCGCACCTTTCTTCGGAGCTTTCGCAGATCAACCACCGTGACGGACGACGGATCATTTCCGTTCGGGCGGACATGAAGACGGGGGTGCCGGTTTCCACACTCCGTGAGCCGCTCCAAAAAGCGATCAACTCCCTTGAGTTGCGCTCGGGAGAAAATGCAGAATTTGGAGGAGATACCGAAGAAGGCAATCGCTTGATGCGGGAGTCTGGGACCGCCATGGCTTTTTCGCTGGTGCTGATTCTCATCGTCCTCGTGACGCAGTACAATTCGTTTTATCAGTCCTTTGTCACGCTCGTCTTGATCCCACTCTCTCTCACGGGGGTCTTTCTCGGATTTTGGTTGCTCGGGTATCCGATTTCCTTCCCAACGATGATTGGGATCGTCTCGCTGGCAGGGATTATTGTAAATGATGCCATCGTGCTGATCGATCACATAAATTTACATCGGGAGGACGGGCTTCCCTGGACAGAGGCCTACATCGAGGCCGGCAAAAAACGCATGCAGCCAATCTTTCTCACCTCTATCACGACGGTTGTGGGAATGCTGCCCCTTTCGCTTTCCGATGAAATCTGGGGCGGCCTGGGGTTTGCTATCATTTTTGGCATGGCACTCTCGACCGTGCTCACACTGCTCCTGATCCCGTGTTTTCTCGCCGCGGGGCGTTCGACACAAACCTTTTGGTATAATCGTGCCCGGTGGGTGCGGGGGATGGTGCGGTCGTGAATCTTCGAGAAATCTGACCTGAGAATGTATAACAATTTCAAGATTCTTTTCTGAAGCGCGCAACGGAATTGTTTTTTTAAGTTTTTTATGATAAATGAAAACATGCATGAAGGGATTAGAAAAAGAATCAGTTACAGGGGTTTTATCAAAAGAGATACCGAAAATGTCTCACTTTGAAACGGAACAAAAAAAACAAGATTTTTTAATCCGACTTTTTGAGGCGGGGGATGATTGGCCACTCGTAGCAGGAGGGATGGGCATTGATTTTTCAAATCCTTCCGAGTACATCACTGCACTCATCAAGGCCGGAGTAATTCCAACAATGACAGCATCTGCCGTCGGCTTGGGAGACCCTAAAGTATACGAAGCGCTGTTTGGTAAAAATCCGATGGTTGGCGTCGCAGAACGCACAAAGTTTTTTCGAGAAAAAAATATTGAAGTTCTCAAAAAACGCATCGCCGATGCCCGTAAAAAAAATCCACACGGGGTGATCGCGATGAATCTAATGGCGGCGGTCAGTGATTACTCAAAAATGCTCGAGACTATCGGAAATTTTGGGGAGAGAGAAAAAGATGAGGATGGGAACGAAATACCGGATGGAAAAATCGGAGCAGGTGGTGTGGATATTTTGTGTGTAGGTGCGGGGATGCCCAAAGGTTTGGGGCACGAAATGAACAAGTATCCGCATATGAAATACATGCCAATCGTCTCATCGATCAGTGCTGCTGTTTCGATGATTCGGAAAGCCAAACGGAAAGATGAAAAGGGGAACGTGGGACGACTTCCAGATGGGTTTTATGTCGAAGACCCGACAAAAGCCGCGGGACACCTTGGGGCAAAAACGGTTGCGAATGCCAGTGATGAGGAATTTTTTGATGCAGCTGCCGTTGTTGCTGGAATACAAGAATTGATAAAAACACAGTACCCAAAAGACGCCAAAGTACCAATCTTGCTCGCTGGAGGAATTAATTCAAAATCCAAAATCGATGACGCAAAAGAAAAAGGATACAGCGGTGCGGTGATCGGGACAAAAGCACTCGTGACACAGGAATCGGGGCTTCCAAATGAAATCCTCGAGGAAGAGTATCTCAATGTGTTGAACAAAGTCGTCACCACGATGGAAAGCCCCGCAGGACTTCCCTCGCGCGGGGTCGAATATGCCGGCAAAGACATTACCCGAACTATCGAAGAAATTCGCGCGCAATGTGTGGCCTGCATCGGTGGAGAAAAAGCCTGCAAACATCTTCAGTCCGGAGGAAAAGAATCTTATTGTATCGCAAAAGAACTTGGTGGTGTGCGACATGGGCGAAAAGGAACGCATTTTGCTGGAACGGTTCTCGAGAAAATACGACAGGAGTCACTGTATAAAAGAAAAAGAGCACATTTCCTGGGAACTCTTCTCAAAAAAAGGCTAAAGGATTCACAGTATAGAAAGACTATTCCATCGATACAGGAAATGGTAGATCTAATTCTTGCGACAGAAAAAACACCTTCCATCCGTAAGGGATGAAACCTGTTTTCGCCCTGGAGCGCGCAACGGGAATCGAACCCGTATTTCAGGCTTGGGAAGCCCACGTAATAGCCATTATACGATGCGCGCGGTGAAAAAAACGAACACAGAATGCGTGTTTCCAAACGTGGCTGGGGTGGAGGGATTCGAACCCCCGAATGCTAGGACCAGAACCTAGTGCCTTACCACTTGGCGACACCCCATCGTCGTCGCTCGCCTGCGCGTGTTTCGTTCTCCGCGTGCGCGGAGCACTTTACCGGCTTGGCGGCGCCTCCTCTCCCCACAATATCTTCGATCTCGTGGGGTCCCCGAAAGAAAGTTGCTTCGCTCGGAGGTTTGGAAGTTATCTGCGCGGAGGATAGTAATTTTCGGACAAAAAAAATCAAGTTTTTCCGCTCTGTTGCCAGAGCATTTCAAAGATCTGTCGCTGCGTTTCTGCCACGGCAGAGGACTGGATCAGTAGCGCAAAAACCTTTGGGTCAAAGGAGGTGATCAGGACACAGTCGTCAAAAATATTGATCTCGTTTTCTACCCAAAACTGCTCCTGGGGGAGCAGGTGAATATTTCGGAAAAATTTTTTATTGTCCTCCTGTACCTGGACGCCCGGCTCATCATCAGGAGCGAGTCCTCGCAAAAAAACCTTTTTTTTCGCACGCTCGGCGACGTATTCTTCATCGTACTCGGGCCAGTGCTCCCGGAGATTTTTCGAATTCGCGTAGTTGAGGATTTCTGTGTTTGAGTTGAGCGTTTCCCGGTACGCTTGCTTGACTCCCTCCAGGCCATCAAAAAACTGCACTACCGGCTTGGTTGCTCCTCCGCCAGCGAGTGACCGCAGGAGCGGCAGATTTTTTTTGAAATTTTTTGCTCGCTGCATCACGGTTTCTCCCAGGATTTCAGGGGAGATGGCGGTGAAATGTTTGACTCCGCTGCGGTTGGTCAGTGTGACGAGTCCCTGCCCCAAGAGTTTCTCCAAAATCGTGTACGTGGTGATGCGGTTGTATCCCGCACTGTCTGCGATTTTTGACACGGGAGCGGTGCCCTTTTCCAGCGCGGCGAGGTACACGTGGGATTCTTTGTCTGAGAGGCCGACGTCGGTGAGACACTTCACAATTTTTTCACTCATTTTTCAAGTTGTAATTTTTTTCGACACGTGGGAAATTTTGCCGGATTTTTTTCCAAAAAACAAGGGAATTTTGGCCCCTGAAATATTTTTAGACACCGCACTTTCTCCTCAAAAATTTGTTTGCCTGCGCTCCCTTTCTCCGCAGAATGGAGTCCGAAATTTCTCACCCCTTCTCCCCATGACCCCACAGTCTCTCGACGACGTCGCCCAGTCCAAAGGCGTGCTCAAAGCACTCGTCACCGATCTTTCCGGTGGCCTCAAAGAAATTATTTTTCCCACCAGCATTCTTCCGGAGCTCTGCAGCACGGGTGTGGCGTACGACGGATCGAGTTTCCAGGGGATCAACCAGATCAATGCCAGTGATTCTATCCTTCTTGGCGACCCAGAAACGCTGATTTCCGTCCACGAATCCATCGCCGACACGGAGGATCCGGAATTTTGGATTATCTGCTCGATTCTCAACACCGACGGCAAGCCGCATCCAAACTGTGCTCGGAGCAAACTGCTCTCTCTGCAAAAAGAACTGGCCAGCGCTTGGGACGGAGGAGCCATGATGATGGGCGCAGAACCCGAAGCATTTTTTGTTGCCAAAAAAGAAGAGGTCGGCTTTGCCAACGGCGGCAACACCAATTACTTCAACCCAAAAGACCCCAAAAGTTTTTTGATCGCGGAAATCGCTCGCGTGCTGGGAGCGATGGAATTTGAAATTGAACGCGCGCATGCCGAGGTGGGGGACGAGCAGTTTGAAATCAACTGGCGGTTTGACCGAGCCGAACGCACGGCCGATCGGATCCAGATGTACAAACTGATTTCCCACAAAGTCGCCCGCAATTTTGATCTGGATGTCACCTTCCTTCCCAAGCCGTACCCGACACGAAATGGATCGGGGATGCACTGCCATCTTTCGGTTCTCAATGAAAAAACGAACCTTTTTTACTCTCCCGACGCGGAGGGACACCGGTATTTTTCCGAAAAATCTCGCCATTTTTTAGCGGGAATCCTGGCAAACTCTCGTGCGCTGGCGGCCATCGCCAACCGCACCGAAGCATCGTACGCTCGATTGGTTCCCGGATTCGAAGCCCCCTCTGTGGTGGCGATTGGCGCCTGCAATCGTTCAGCCGCGTGTCGTATCCCCGCAATCGCGGATCCGGCCCTGCGCGAAAAAGCCATCCGGGCTGAGTTTCGCTATCCCGATCCCTTGGCCAATCCGTACCTGCTGGGGGCCGGATTTGTTGCTTCTGGGCTGGAGGGCATTGAAAAAAAGACGCCGTTCCCAGGGTTTTGTGATCAGAATCTGTACGCGCTGGGACTGGCGGAGCTGGAGAAACAAAAATTTGACCTCCTCCCGCGCACGCTCTGGGAATCGTACAAAGAATTTGTGGCCCACAAAGGTCTGCTCTTGCGCCTCGGGAAAACTATGCACACTTCGTACGCCACCCTTTTGCTCGAAGAAATCGACACCTGCCAGAGCTTTGCCAATGCCGAGTCCATGCGCCGACACTACTTCGACTGAATTTTTTGAAACAGGGAAAAAATAATTTGACGAGCGAATATTTTGGGTATAAATTCAAAACAGTTTCTTATCTTTTTCTCATGCCCACAGGAGACAAAACCGGTCCCAGAGGCGACGGTCCCCGTACAGGACGGGGACTGGGGGATTGCCCCCCCACCAAAGAAGCTTCATCGCTTTCCCCCCGAGCACGTGGCCGCGGTCGTGGTCAGGGATTTGGTGCCCGCCGCGATTTCCCCAAAAATTGATGCCGCGCCCACGAGGACGTCGCCGCATCGGATTTCCCCACGGCCAAAAATTTTTCAAGCCGGCCGGGGTGCCGCTGTCTGTTTTGCAAACCGTCTCTCTCTCGCACGAGGAAGCCGAGGCTCTCCGGCTCAAACACGTTCTCAATCTTTCCCAAACTGAATCTGCCAGAGAAATGAACACAAGTCAGTCGACGTTTCAGCGGATTTTGTCCACAGCACACGCCAAAATTTCCACCGCCCTGGTCCAAAACCAAGCAATTGCCATCGAAGATTCCGCGGAATAGAGTTGCCAAAAACCGGATGAGTTGTCACAATTTGTCCGAACCCTTTTTGTATGTTGTACCTGACATCGGCATCATTTCCGCATTATGGGCTGGAGCGATTTTTCCGTTTTGCGAGCGAGCTGGGATTTGACGGCGTGGAGATCAAGGTGTGTGAAAACTTTGACACGCAGAATCCCGCGTACCTCAAAGAACTTTCCGAGCGCTTCAGTCTCCCCATCAAAATTTTTTCCCTCCCCAATCACAATCCTGCCGCGTACACGGAGGCATTTGAGCGAGTGGTACGAGACTTTCCCCAGACCACGATCAATCTCGCCCCGCCCGAGACCTGGGCATCGGGGTACAAGAATTGGACGCAGTCGATGGTGCCGCGGATCGTCCAGCAAAACCGACTTCAGCTCAACCGTCGCAATGTGCCCTTCAAAATGACACTCGGATTTATTCCGTCTCACACAGAGGGGTCGCTGCACGCGCTGCGCGAATCTGGTGATGTAAGCTTGGATATTTGTGCGCTCTGGAAAATGCAGGAGGACATCATTCGTGCGACCAACATGCTCGGCCAGAAATTGAAACATGTGTACCTCGGCAACGTGTACCAGGGACAGATGTACACGCCGCTGACCCACGGACTTTTGCCGGTGGAAAGTTTGCTCACCAAACTCGCGCGAGAAAATTACAAAGCTGATTTTACGCTCAAAATTTCTCCGGCAGCGCTCCACGAAGGGAACGATGACAAGCTCAAACAGACCCTGCAGGAGTCGAAAGAATTTTTTGAAAAATACTTCCGTGCCGGCTAAACTCCACCCCGTGAAATTGGTCCTCAACACGGCTGTCGATCCGCACTTTTGCGCGCTGTTTTCTGCGGAAAATAAGTTGCTCCAAAAAATATCGTGGGAAAACCACCGCCAGGATGGGCAAAAAGTCTGGGACTTTTTGCGCACGGTCGACACCAAGAAAATTACGTTTGCGGGCGGGGTCTCTGGACCGGGGGGATTTTCTTCCCTCCGTGCGGGAGCCGGCATTCTCAATGCCCTCTCTTTTGCTGCGGACATTCCCGTGCACCAAATCCGCGCCGATCGCTGGATGACGGCGTTTCTCGGCCACGAGGATTTTTTGCTCAATTCGTTTGGTTCCTCTGTTTGGCACGTTGAAAAAGGCGAAATCGTGCGCACAGAACTTACTGAGTTACCACAGAAAAAATATGTCACGGCCTTTCTCCCGGAGGCCAAACGGGAGGGAATTGTTTCCCGAGATGCCGATTTTTCTGGTTTAGAAAAGTCCCTTCTCACTGCCCTCGAAAAAACAGAACCCCAGCAGGGGTTTCATCCAGACTACGAGTTTCCCGCGGTTTAATTTTGGAAAGGGGGCAAATGCAGCAGCATTTCCTCGATACATTTTTCAACGGGTTGTGTGGCATCGATCAAAATTCCTGCGTCAAATTCAGTTGATTTTTGGTACACAACTTTTGTTGCCATTTCGCCGTGTGTCTTTTTCCGATTTTTATCTCGTTCGATGCAAGTTTTCAGCGGAGCGTTGAGTGTAAAAATAAAAAGCGGAAAAGGCAGCTGTTGTTCCAAGTTTTCGATCTGGGAGCGCCAGTAAAAATTACCGTCAAAAATTATCGGCGTCCTGTTTTTTAGTGTTTTTTCAGCAGTGCGGGCGGCGATTTCGTTCGCCCGAAAAAAACTCTGCTGTGAAATGTAGCCCGCTTCTTTTTCGTGCACGAGTCCGTGTTTTTCCAAAATGTCATCGATCGAAAAAACGTGCCCGTGAATTTTGTGGGCAAGTGCGACAGCGATTGTTGATTTTCCACAGCCAAGTGGTCCGCGAACAATTATAAAACAACTCATCGTTTTCTTTTAAACGGTCACAGCTCCACCCACCGCTCGTCGTACCGATCCGACGCCTCTCCGTGCGGTTTGGCAAAGAGCTGCAGGCGCGTTTCCCCTCCGAAATTTCGGGAAACCTGAAAGCGTAAAAATTTCGCTGGATTTTCTACCCGCTGCGCAAAAACCTGCGTGCCGCCCTGCTCGCCGACGAGCTCGACCCAGTCAAAATCCTCTGCATCTGGGACAACCACGCTGACGGAGACTGACTGACGATACGAATCCATCTCGGTGATGCTCGGACTCGTTTCAAAAATCATTTTTTCTCGTTCAATCATGATGGGAATGGCTTTTTCACTCACATTTCCGTGCATGTCCCAGGCACGGACAGAGAGCTCGTGTCGGCCTTGGTCGGCGGGAGCGGTGAAGCTTTTTTCAAACGGAGGCGCCGAATCATGTCCCAGCGAAGTCTTATCAAAGAAAAATTCCACGGCACGGACACCGGATTCATAGTCCTGCACGTCCACCAGCCAGTGCACGTGAGCATTTATCGGGATGCGCTCTTGGGGCAGGGGACCAAGAAAGACAATATTTGGCCCGATGGTGTCGCGGGCGATCTCTACTTCGATTTCGTGACTGGCAGTGTGAAAGAGTTTGTCCACCGCTACGACAGTGAGCGAGTGTTTTTCTCCTGCGGGGAGATTGTCTGGGAGGGTGAGTTTCCGCGTCCAGGGAGCATACGTGGCATAGGTCACCAGCTCATCATCAAAATAAAACTCCACCTCTCGCATGCCAAACTTTGAACTGGCATTGACCACGACCTCTACGGTGCCCGGAGCAATCCGCCCCCCGTCTCGCGGAGAGAGGATCGTGACATTGGGCGCATTGGTCTGGGTGGCTTCACTGGCAATATAATCATCCGGACGTCGACTCCAGGGAGTGCGTCGCTCGCGGCGTTCTTCCAAATCAGCCTCCTCCTGCTCGGCGCCTTTTTCATCGTCTCCTTCGCCGTCTAGGACGGCCCCGAGGCTGCTCAAAAACCGCGGATGTTCTTCGATCCATTCTTTGACCGGCTCATTCCACTCAGGACGATCGGGCAGAAGTGGTGTCAGGGAGAGCACTCTTCGTTTTTCCCGTGAATAAAATGGGGTGCGGTGATCCGCGACTCGGCCGCTGTATTTGTTGACATCAACGGTTTTGATACTGTCATCCAGTTCCATCGGTACGGCAAAGCTGGCAAAAACTTCCTCGCGCACGAGATCCGGCGGAGTTTCATCGGTGGCGAGTTTCCCAGAAAATCGATTGACTTTGCGGGTCTCCAGCGGAATAGCGGTGTAGGGTTTTTCAGGATCGACCCCCTTTTTTACCATCTCTTCGTGCGCATCCAGCATGAAGCGTTTCCACACAGGCGCAGCGACGGCTAGTCCCGTGGCTCCCGGTTTCATTGGTTCGCCACGATTATTTCCCACCCAGACGCCTCCTACCAGATGTGGCGTGAAGCCAATGGTCCAGCTGTCGCCGGGCGTGGTGATTTTCCGTGGATTGTCGTCTTCGTCTTCCGGCTTGGTGGGATCAAAATCTGGATTGTCCACCTGACGATTGGACGTGCCGGTTTTGGCACCATTATCCCATTCATTGAGTTGCAGGAGCTGATTCCAGTCAAATTCATCGATGGTGGGGCGAGTCGTTTCATCGATGAGGATATTTCGTACCAGTGCCGCGATTTCAGGATCAATCCCCTTGTGCTCGGTTTTCTGTGGATTAAATTGCTCCAGCACTTTTCCCTCCGAATTTTGAATTTCCAAAATAGTTGTCGGGCTGTGCCAGCTTCCATTCCGCACAAACGCCTGGAACGCATTGATGTGTGAGAGGGGTTCGACTTCCGCCACACCGATACCAATCGCCACACCGTGATCTTCGGGGCTGCCCTCAATCTTGATCCCCAATTTTTGCGCGTTTTCAAAAATCTTTTTCGGTGTGCCCAGATAGGCCAATTTCACGGCAGGGATGTTGATGCTTCGATTGAGCGCTTCCCGCGCAGAGATCGGCCCGAGAAAAGTACCATCGAAATTCTGTGGAATATAGTTGGCGCCAAAGTCGGTTTCCACATCGAAAATTACCGTAGAGGGACTGTAGCCCTTTTCAAAGGCTGTCGCGTACACGACCGGCTTGAAGCTGGACCCTGGCTGGCGCCGCGAGGTCAGCACATCCACCTGTCCGTCGTGGGCCTCATCAAAATAATCCTTGCCCCCCACGTATGCCAGCACCTCACCGTTATCGGGATTGATTGCGGCCAGTGCCACATTTCGTGCTCCGTACATTTCTCCGTAGTGGGGCGTTTTGACCGCAATGGTCTCCTCGGCAATGCGCTGCAGCTCGGGATCGAGCGTCGTAAAAATGCGCAACCCGCCCCGCTTGAGAAACTCTTTGCCGTATTTATTTTCCAACTGTTCGCGCACATGAAACACAAAATGTGGCGCGCGGATATCGGTTCGATTGAGTTTGAATTCCAGCTCCTTGGATTCGGCAAACGCCGTTTTAAATTCTTCAAATGTGATCAGATGCGTGTCGAGCATTCGCTGGAGCACGAGATCTTTGCGTCCTTTTTTGTACACTCTTTCTCCGGTGTCGGGATCGTACTCATAAAATCCCAGCAATAAATCTTTATTGGACCCATACGGCGAAAACCGCGTCGGCGCCACCGGCAGGCTTGCCAAGACAGCTGATTCTGCCAGCGTCAGCTCGCGGGAGGATTTTCCAAAAAACTTTTTGCTCGCCGCTTCGATTCCGTGGGCATTGTGGCCGTACGGAATTTTATTCAGATACATTTCCAAAATGTCCCGTTTGGAATAGGTCAGTTCCATTTTGACCGAGAGCAAAATTTCTTTGAATTTTCGGGAAACGGTTCGTTCTCGCGAGAGAAAAGTGTTTTTTACGAGCTGCTGGGTGATGGTCGATCCGCCGCGCTGATTTCCAATCCCAAAATATTCATGCAAAAAGGCCTTCAAAATTCCGCCGATATCAAAACCAATGTGGTGATAAAAACTATCATCTTCAATGGCGATGGTAGCCTTGACGACCCAGGGGCTGATCTCCTCCAGCGGGACAAATTCACGATTTTCATCTCCGTGAATGACATACAGGACATGGTCTTCTGCCTTTTCTTCGGGGTCGAGTGCACCCCGATCGTAGATTACCGTGGACTCGGAAAAAATCAGCTGTGCGGCTTCCTGCACGCTGGGGAGAAAAAATATCGTGTATCCCGTGAGAAGGACAAGAACACTTCCCACCACAATCGTTAGTCGTCCCCACCAGCGTCGGTACCAACGCTGATCAGAATTTGGATGGTGCGTGCGTTTTTTTGACACGGGTTTTCGTGACGGTTTGGACGTCACCTGCTGCTCCGAAAAATGAAAAACGGATGACGGATTTACTCCTTTGCCACGGAGTTTTTTCCCCAGAAAGCTGAGGAAAATTTTTCGTGGTCGGCGATGGCGGATTTTTCGCACGCGCATGCGCGGATTGTTGTACCAGAATTTTCGAAAATCACAATTTTTTGCTAGACTTTTTGCACATGAAAATAGCGCCTTCCATCCTCGATACCGATCCGTCTTCCCTCCAGTCCGAAGTGGACTCAATTTCCACCGCTGACCGCATTCATCTCGACATCATGGACGGGGAGTATGTCCCGCGAAAAACTTTCACAGCCGATGATTTCACCGATCTCCAGTTTCCCGTTCCCACGGAAGCACACTTGATGTGTGCGCGTCCCGAGGAATGGTTTGACTCGTTTGTTTCCCTCGGGGTAAGCGGCATCACCATTCACATCGAAACCCAGAGCCCGGCACGGACACAACTTTTGCTCCAATCCCTCAAAGATCACGGTATTCGTGCCGGTGTCTGTGTGGATGGGTTTACCGATCCTTTGGAAATCACCGACGAGGTGCTGGCGCTTGCGGATCAGATTCTCGTCATGTCGGTCAAAGCCGGCAAGGGCGGGCAGTCTTTTATGCCCGAGAGTCTGGACAAAATTCGTTTGCTTCGCGACCGCGGTTTCAGTGGCGAAATTGAGGTGGACGGTGGCGTTAATTTAGAAAACGTGGCGTCTCTCTCAAAAGCCGGTGCAGGCATCGTGGTGGTGGGGAGTTTCCTGATGAAAAAATCGCCGGCAGAACGAGCAGAAATTATCGAGCGGTTTCAGGCGATTTGATCAAGTGGGGATTGATTTTTGGAGCTTTTTCTGGTACAATGGCCGGAATATTTCGAAATGACAAATATCGATTCTGCGTCCGACACTTACTCTTTTTCCCCAGAGGGATCACCGGGAACAGAAGAACAGGACCTGCAAAAACTACAGTTGGATGTTTTATCCACAGAGGCGGAGGTCCTCGCCCCAGGGAATCTGGAGAAATTTGTACGCGCTCGTCTTAACTGGACAGAGACGCTTGAAGACGCAAACTATGGGTACGTACTTGCTCGACGAAAAAATAAATCAATTCCGACTTTGACGGGGACAGAAATTCACACGATCGCCAGATTTCTTTCCCAGCATACACGGTGCGACAAAGGAGATAAACTTTCTCTGCGCTGGGAAAATGGGGAGCCGCATGTGGTGATCAAAAAAAAAGGAGCATCTGAGCCCCTCGTCTTCAGAAACATTTTGAAAAAAGAAAAGGAGAATTCGGGAAAAGAAAAAGAGGAACAACAGAGCAAAGAGGTGTTTGTCGCTTGGCGAAAGAGCTGGAAAAAAACGATTGAAGATGCCAACGCAAAAATAGGATACAAGTTGACAGCATCAGAAGTGCTTACTCTACAAGAGATTGTGGCTAGAAAATACAAAATAGCCTACGGCGGAGACCGACTGGCGGTTTTGTTTGAAGAAAGTGGCATGCCGTACCTCAAATTTAAACGGAATGGAAAAACCATTTCTCTCACGTCAAAGAAGTTGCAGGAGAAATACGAGATTCTGACAGCAGATCCATACAGCGTGGAATCATTAAACCCCACCTCGCTCAAAATTTTGTACGGAAAAAAAGAAGTTCGACTGTACTACCTTGCTGCAGGGGGAGTGAATGTATTTTATCCTGGAACGGGGCTCCCGGTTCAAAAAATGGCCGATTTTACAAACGAAGAAGACTTTTACAAAAAAACGCTTCCTCATATTTTGAATAAAGCTTTCCCCGGAAGAAGTACCCGACTTTCTCGAGAATTATCGGATGAAGTGTATCAGACGATCAACCTTGTTCCGGACGGAGCTGTCCCAGGGGGCAGGGAAGAAGAGCAAGGAACAGAGGAGGAAACTCCTCAAGGAGAATACCGTATCGAAGAGCATACGGGAGACCATCTCATGATTTGGTACGGAGTGAAAAAAGTAGATTTGTACTACCTTTCCGAAGGAGGAGTGAATGTGCTGTATCCGGGAAGGAATGAAGCGATTATCCCCCAAAATACATTTAAAAATAAAACGGATTTTTATCGCAAAACGCTTCCAGAAATTCTCAATACAGCCTTTTCTGGGAGGACGGCAAAACTCAGTCGAGAAAAATCAGATGAAATTTACAATTTATTGAATTTACGTCCTTCTGACGGGTCGGAGCCCGAAAAGATTTTTCGTGGAATTATGCAGTACAAAAAAGCAACCAATATTGAGTTTCATCGGGGGGAAGAAATTCAGATTAAAAATCTCAATATTGTGGAGCATTTTGGAAGGGGGTCGCAGCACGGGGTTGTAGAGGAGTACAAGACTGGATATGGAAAAATGTTGAGAGCACTCCGCTTTGAAAACATGGCTCGGGCGGCAGAAAAACGGTACGGACTTCCCGAAAACATTCTCTTAGCCATGATCATGCAGGAAACAGGAGGGCAGCAATTGCTTCCCAATGGTGTTGACGATGGAGGAGTAGGTCTTTGCCACATGCAACCTTTAACGGCACATCAGTTTGGTCTCAAGACATATGAAAACTGCAAAAAGTTAGTAGACAAAGGGCACGGAAAGAAAATTCGAAAAATTATCGAAAAGCATCGGTATAACCCACAGGCGATTGTTGAGGGAGATTATGATGATCGTTTTCATCCGCTCAAAAATATTGATACGGTGGCACGCATGCTGGCTTATCACTACAAGAGTCGGCCAGCGAGAGGATATTCACGATACGAAACAATGATCCTTCGGTACACGGGAAAGCCGAACTATGAAAAATATAAGAAAAATGTAGAAAAAAATAGGAAGCTTCTTGCAGACAAAAAAATACGTGCGGAAATCGAACGAGTTTTTAATGCAGACAACCCTAATCTTATTATCAATGGAAAAAAATGTGCTCCTGGTACACAATTTAATGAGTACATAAACGCATTCTACAAAGAAAACGAAGATGTTTTTGGACTAGAAGAATATAAAAAGTTGGGGACGGTCAGCTTTAGTCGATAAAACTAAAACGAAAGGATTCGTTCTTTGGGAAAATAGATGTGAAAATGAGCCCCTTCGACGAAGACGGTTGCACCGTGCTTGAGAAATAATTCTTTTATCAGTGGGCGAAATTCGTCTTCAATTTTTTTGCGGTACTCGGGATTTCCCGTCCATGTAATTTCTTTTTCGCCTGGATCTCGAAACCGTCCATCTGGGATATCGAGACTGCGTCCCGTCAGGTGTGTAGACCCCTTTCTTGTTCCAGCAGCGCGTGTTTTTTGCACAGTGGGATTTCGTAACACATCAGAATAACAAAACTTCCACCCGCCTGTTTTTTCAAAAAAATCTTGTGCAATTGCTTGGAATTTTTGTACAGCATCCGATTCCATTTTTGCGGGAGAGTCTTCGGATTTTTTTATTTTTCTGAAAAAATATTCTGATTTTGGAATCGCAATCCCATTTTTGAGTGCTCGATCATAAATTTTTTGTCTCTGTGTGGGATTTTTGATAGGAAATCCATCGAGTATCGCCAAATCTCGGAGATACGAATAATTTTTTGTTTTTTCAGAAAAGAAAGGCTTTATCTGTATCTGTCCTGGAAAATAAATAGTTTTCCCATTTAATTTTTTAAAATCGTCTAAATCAAGTTCCGGATTAAGTTGGCGACATATTTCGATGATGGAATCAATGTACGGGAGTTGATCAGATTGTGGCAGATTTGGGATCTTTTTTTCGAGGATTCCCTTGATGAAATGGTACAAGGTGCGCCCATTTTTGTCGTCAACAATTTTGGTTGTTTTTGTCAAAATGATAAACTCCCAGCTCCCTTTTTGAACCGAAGAAATTTCAGTAGTTTCGATTTCATTTTGAAATAATCGTTTTTTCGCATCATTTTGGATCTCATTTTCAAGCGCCAAGAGCCTTGGTTTGGGATCATCAAAAATGTGACTTGTTTCTGAAGGTTGGGGAACTTCCATCGTTGCATTCTACCAAAAAATCGTATTTTTTTCAACTTGGCAAAGCGAGCAAAATCAGTACGCTCCCCCCGATGTTTACGGGGATTGTCGAATCGATGGGGACGATTGCGCGGATCGAGGGCAATCTTTTTACGATCGCACATGAGTTTGACGAAGTGTTTTCCACTGGTGATTCTATTGCGCTGTCGGGAATGTGCGCGACGATTTTGAAATCAACCAAAAAAGAATTCACGGTCGAAATCATGGAAGAGTCTCGACGCCGGACGACCTTTGGGGCGGCCAAAAAAGGAGATCCGGTCAACCTCGAGCGTGCGGCAAAAATGGGCGATCGCAATTCTGGGCATTTTGTCACCGGGCACATCGACGAAGTGGGACTCGTGACCGAACGAGAATTTCTCAAGGATTTCTGGCGCTTTCGCATCGAAATTTCCCCTAAAAATGCTCCGCTGGTGGTCGAAAAAGGCTCGGTGGCGATCGACGGCGTGTCGATGACGGTATCTGCCTGTGGTCCCGACTGGCTAGAGGTCTGTGTGATTCTCCATACTTTTGAGCACACCCTCTTTGGCCACAAGCAAGTCCACGAGGGGGTCAACCTGGAATTTGATCTGCTGGGAAAATACCTCCTGCGGCAGAAAGAGATTGCCTCACTTGGATTGCAATGACGAAAAAGGAAATGAAATTTCTCGATCGGGCAGCCGCACTCGCCGCAGCGGTGGATCCGCACTTCGTCCGTCCCAATCCGCGGGTGGGATGTGTGATTTCTCGCGGAGAGCGGGTTATCGGAGAGGGCGCGCACGAGATTTTCAACGGTCCGCATGCAGAGGTGAATGCGCTTTCCCAGGCGGATCTCTCGGAGACCGGTCTTGCCGAATGTACCGTCTGGGCCACGCTCGAGCCGTGTGATGATTTTGCGGGCAAAAAAACGCCGAGTTGTACGCAGCGTCTGATTTCTCTCGCGCCAGAAAAAATAGTCATCGGCGCACTTGATCCGCAGTTTCGTGGAAAAAATGTGGAAAAGCTTCGTGCGGCGGGGATTTCTGTGGAAGTCGTGGATCACGCACCCAGTCGAGCGCTCAACCCTTTTTTTGCGCACTGGATCACCTCTGACCGGCCGTATGTGATTCTGAAGTTGGCGCAGTCACTGGACGGAAAAATTACCGCACCGGGGCGACGATTTATTTCCAACAAAAAATCCCGTGAAAAAGTGCACCAGCTGCGTGCGCAGGTATCAGCGGTGCTGACAACGACCGAGACGGTGTTTGCCGACAGCCCCAAACTTACGGCTCGTCCGGTGAATATTTCTCGCGCTTTTTCTGACCCGGATGTGGTGATGGTGGGGGAACGAACTGTCCCGCCAAACTTTGAACTCTTTAAAAATAAGGATCGAAATTATCATCAGTTTCGCCGTGAGGATTTACAGGCCATTTTGGAAAAATGCACGCAGCGCGGCATCGACTCCCTTCTCACCGAAGCGGGCGCGCAGGTTTGTACGGAGCTTTTGCGGCGGGATCTGGCGGATGAAGTGCAGCTCTTTGTGGCGCCGCAGATTTTTGGGAAAGGAAAAAATGCCTTCAACGGCTCCTTTGATCTCAAAAACTTTCATCTGGCGGAGTGGGAAAATTTAGACGGCGATGTGTGGATGCGATTCATTCGCGTCCCGCGCCCAGCGGAAACTTGAGCCCGTCGATCAGGCCAATGATAGCGCCAGAAAATTCTTTTGAAGCTTGTTTGAGCGGGAGATTTTCAAATGCTTTCAGTGCCGCGGAAAAATTTCCCTCCTGCAATTTTGTGCAGCCGTGGAGCCATTGTTTTTGTGTTTCAGCATCAGAAGGCATGTGATCGGCCGACATCGAAATCCAGTTCCGAAGATTCAGTAATTTTCCCTCGGGGCTGCCGGGATCCATTTCTCTCATCGAGTTTATTTTTCATTTTTTGAGAAATGAGTCAACTGCTTCCCAATTTTCTCAAAATCCGTACACTGGGCGCGATGCAGCACGAAAAAATTGTCATTCTGGATTTCGGGGGACAGTACGCGCATCTGATTGCCAGTCGGATCCGGCGACTGGGGGTTTTGTCAGAGATTCGCCTGCCCGATCAGACCACAGCAGACGATTTACAAGAAAAAAACATCAAAGGCATCATTCTTTCCGGAGGCCCCCAATCGGTTTTTGCGGAGGACTCACCGCGGACAGACGATGCCATTTTTGACCTGGGAATTCCCGTGCTGGGGATCTGCTACGGTCACCAATATTTGGCACAAGCATTGGGCGGCAAAGTTGCCCCCGGGACGACCGGGGAGTTTGGCCGGGCAGAATTTACCCACGATGGGCAGTGTCCGCTTTTTGAAAATATCCCGTCCCCGACGGTCGTCTGGATGAATCACGTCGATGCGGTGGGCACGTTTGCGCCGGGATTTGACCCTGCCGGCAGTACCGAGCACTGTGAGACGGCGGCAGCATTTGATCCGAAAAAGAATTTTTATTCTGTGCAGTTTCATCTGGAGGTCACGCACACGCCGGAGGGGAATGCTATTTTTGAAAATTTTCTCGATCTCTGTGGCTGCTCGCGGGACTGGAGTGTGGAGCAGTTTCTGGCAGAGCAAGAAGCGCAGCTTCAGAAAAAAGTCGGCGACAAAAATGTCTTTCTTTTTGTCTCGGGCGGGGTGGACAGCACGGTGACGTTTGCACTGCTCACAAAAGTCTTGGGCCCCGATCGTGTGCGGGGGCTCTTTGTCGATACCGGCTTGCTTCGCCAAAATGAAGTGGAGCAGGTCGAAACATCCATCCGAGCGATTGGCGCCGATCTGACGACGTTGCACGAGGCGGATCACTTTTTGGGCAAGCTGAAAGGCATCACCGACCCCGAACAAAAACGAGAAATCATTGGGCATGCGTTTCTGGAGGTGCAGCAGCAGTTTTTTAAGCAGCACAATCTCGACGAATCCTGGCTGCTGGCGCAGGGGACGATTTACCCCGACACCATTGAGACCGGGGGCACGCAGAATGCCGACAAAATCAAAACCCACCACAACCGAGCACCAGAGGTGCAAAAGTTGATTGACGCGGGAAAAGTCATCGAACCCGTCGCGGAGCTGTACAAAGACGAAGTGCGGCGACTCGGGGAGTTGCTGGGTCTGCCAAAAGAACTCGTGTGGCGACATCCATTTCCCGGGCCGGGTCTCGGGGTGCGGATCCTCTGTGCCCCCGAGGACATCGATCAGCCGATCGCTGAGCCCGTGAATGCGTTTACCCTTCAGCGGAAAACGCGTCCATTTGTTGCTCTTCCGATCAAATCGGTGGGCGTGCAGGGAGATTTTCGCACGTACCGGCATCCGGGAGTGCTGACCTCTGTCCCGGGCGAAAAGACGCTCGACAATCTGGAAAAGTTTGCCACCAAACTCGTCAATCACTACGACGACATCAACCGCTGTACGTTTCTCCTCGGGCAAAATTTTTCCGGAAAGATTTCCCGCATTCAGGTCGCTCAAACGGACATTTCCCCAGACCGTGTGACGCGTTTACAACAGGCCGATGCCATCGTGACACGACTTCTCCGCGAGATGAAGGTGTACCAAGACGTCTGGCAGTTTCCGGTGGTGCTGATCCCCGTCGCGTTCAATGGCACGGGTTCTGAATCCATCGTCCTGCGCCCGATCGACTCGATCGATGCGATGAGTGCTTCGGTCGGGAAGTTGCCCTGGGAATTTTTTGATCGTGCGGCGACCGAAATTTTGAAACAGGATCCCCAAATCTCTGCCGTACTTCTCGACTGCACGAGCAAGCCGCCGGGGACGATTGAGTGGGAATAACGTCGCTGGGGGATTTCATCCGTGGCTCGTCCCCGCCAAGGCGGGGTTTCGCACTGGACTTCATCCCCGCTCCTTTCTCCGCGCAAAACCTGCGGTTTTGCTTGGGACAAAAAGGAAGGTTTGTTTCCAGAAAAAGAAATCAGTACACTGCTCGGCGATGAGTGAGTCAGTCACCTGGATGCGAGAGGCGATTGCGCTGGGGCGCACCCATTCTCATGCCGGGGAGGGGGGACCGTTTGGCGCGGTGGTTGTCCGCGATGGCGAGATCGTGGGACGGGGATGGAATCAAGTTTTAACGTCGCACGACCCCACGATGCACGCAGAGATCAGTGCCATTCGGGATGCCTGCCAGCATTTGCAGACAGAGCATCTGCCCGATTGTCAGCTTTTTTCCTCCTGTGAGCCCTGTCCGATGTGCCGAGCGGCGACGCAGTGGGCACGGATTCCGATTTCAAGTGTCTTTTTTGCCGCTGGAGCCGAGGATGCGGCTGCGGTGGGGTTTGACGATGCAGCGTTTTACGAAGACTTTGGTATTTCTTTCAAAAATCGAAAGACACTTTGGCACCCAGAGAATCAAATTTTACAGGATGAAGCCGTTCAAATGATGCAAGATTGGAAAGCGACATTTGGGGACAAAAATCTGTACTGAAACAGAGAAACCGGGTATCGTGCCGGCGATGAAATTTGACGCGATTTTTTTTGACAACGACGGGATTCTGGTCGAGACGGATGATCTCTTTTTTCAGGCCTGCAAAACACTGCTCAAGGATCTCGTTGGCTACGAGCTCAGCCGCGAGCGGTACTCGGATCATATTTTGATGCGGGGGGAGGGGTTTCTCGAAATTCTTTCCCACTACGGATACACCGAAGATCACGAGGATGAGCTGCGCAAAAAGCGCACGGACATTTATCTCGACTTGCTGCGAAAAGGAGTTTCCCCGATCCCAGAGGTTGAAAGTACATTACAAAAACTCCACAAAAAACTCCCGCTCGGGGTCGTGACGGCTGCGCAGCAGGCAGAATTTGAAATCATTCATTCGCAGCTGGGACTGTTGCCCTACTTTGATTTCATCGTCCATCGGGATGATGTGGTGCACTCCAAGCCGCATCCGGAGGGATACTTGTTGGCAGCGGAGCGGGCAAAGGTTTCCCCCGAAAACTGCCTGGTCATCGAAGACAGTCCCCGCGGGATTGCAGCAGCACAGGCAGCGGGGATGACCTGCTGGTGCATTCCCACCGAGCAGACAAAACAAATGGATATTTCCGCTGCGGATCAGATCCTGGATTCGATTTCAGAGCTTCCGACGCGCTTGAAGCTCTAGTATCCCAGCAGCTTAAACACGGCAATCTCTGCCGCCAGTGCCAGCAAAAGAATCCATTGCAGCGAGGTGAGTTTTTCTTTGTACAAAAAATGCGCGAGCAGTGTCCCAATCAAAATTCCTCCCACGCCGATGGCGTTGGCTATGCCGATTGGCCCCAGGCTCACCGCGTAAGCAAAGGCGCCCGTCCCCACCAGGGTCGGCCAGCTCACCAGCGCGATCCGTCCAAACTCTCGGGTTGAAATTCGTACGATTGGCTTGCGGACAATCCATTCTCGTCCGAGTCCGATCAAAACAATAAAGATTCCGATGGAGACTTCCCAAAAATATCCTGCCACTGCTGGAGAGATTTCTCGAGCCATTTTCCCCATCAAAACAAACGATCCTCCGGCGGCGAGTGCCGAAAATACCACTAACAATGCCCCTGTCCCCGCGCGGTGATCGATGTGAGCGAAATTATTTTTTTGCAGTCCCAGCCAGATCATCGTCGCAATGATCAGTCCTGCCAGCCCCGCTTCGTACCAGGAGATCGCTTCTCCAAACACAAGAAATCCCAACACAAACATCGTGATGACGCTGAGCGCGCGACGAAAAGCATGATTGACGCCCACCGGCAAAAATTTCAGCGCCCAAAACGCAAACATCAGTCCCACCGCTCCGAGAAACCCGGACCACAGGAGCTCGGGCAAAAAATCGGGCAGCATCTGCAGCTCTTGCCTGGTGGCCAAAAATAACAACGGCGACATGGTCACGATCAGCGAAATATTGCGGTACATCGCCACACTTAGGCTGTCCTGTTTTCGTACATGATGTGCCAAGAGCGTCCCCTGCACGGAGTACGCGACCATCGAGAGCACCACCAGGAGAAAAAACATCGGCGGAAGTATAAATTACAAATGACAAATGACGAATTAAAAATTACAAATGACGGAATGCTTTTGAAAAAGGACGTTGAAGCGCTGTCATTCCAGATTTCATTTGGAAGTTAGAAAAGACAGAACGGTTTTCTCAAAAAACTCAGGCAGGCTTTTTCCAGGTTTTGTTTTTTGGCTCGGGGTGAAATCGGAGCTCGTCATCATTGAGCACGATTTTGGCTCCCGGCTTTTTGAAATCTGGGTTTTTCTCGATCTTCCAGCGCTGGGTTTTTTCCAACAGCGTTTCCAGCATATTTTTTGTTACCGACTGAGGATTGGCCCGTTTCCACGGATTTTTTCCGGGCGGATGGAGGGCACTGCGACCAAAGTCTTCACCAAAGGTTTGTACCCATTTCTCATTTTCCGCAACGAAAAATTTCCACACGCCTTTTGGATCGTAGAGTGGTTTGTTGTGCGCAAAAAGGTGGGCAGCGTATGCATCTTTCTCATTAATCTCGAGTGCATGATCCGCAATGAAATGGTTCGGGCAGATTTTCCGCGCGTGTCGATGGGGTTTCGCCAGTTGGCTAAAAATTTTCAAAACAAAAAAAATAAAAAACCGCGCCGTCCAGAGTTGGCCTGATTTCGCGATCACAAGAAAATCAATATCAGCGTTTTTTTTCGCCGTGCCCGCGGCGACACTCCCGGAGAGAAAAATCGCCCGCACGCCCGGAAGGTTCCCCAGTATTTTGGCCCAACGGTGTGCTTTTTGCTCCAAATGTTTCACGCTCTGATCCTGCCAGAAAATTTAGTTGCGCGCCAGCACTTCAAATCGATGCGGCGTGTCGATTTTTAGCAATGTCGTGTCGAAAAGAATGCCGTGCACGTACCCGTCGCCCGATTTGTCCAGTTGAAATTCAACTCCGTCAAAAACTTCACGTTTCAAAAAATCATACTTCGCCTGCAAAATATTTGATTTCTCCGCGGCGGATCGAAATTTTTCCCCGTGTAATCGATAAAAAGTGTAGCTTTCTGCAAAATCCTCAAAACAGTTGTGCATCGCATATCCCGACACAAAATCATCCCGATTGGCCACTCTTTTTCGCTGTTTGGCTGTGACCCAGGAGAGTCGATAAAACTGAACACTGGAATCATCAGAATAGATCGGTACAGGGCCATCATAAAATCGCGTATGTTTCCCGTTTTCTCCCTTTATCATCCCCAGATCCACCACGTGCCCCACCTCGTGTACAAACACAGAAATGAGTTCGTCCTCATCATCGATCGTGCCGGTATGGAGAATAATTTTATGCCCGTTTCCTAGTCCCCGAGACTGATGCGACTGATTGCGGACTTCCAGTTCGCCGAGAAACTGCGTGTGTTCTTGCGGCAGCGAGAGGATCGCCGTGCGAAGATCCTTGCGAATTTCGTACAGTTCCAGTCGATCGCCGGGAGCGGTTTTGAAGTTTTTTGCAGAAAAATGTCCGTCCCAGGGGAGACGGGACTGCACGGCTGAAAATTTTCGTACAGATGTTACGGTTAGCTCCTGTCGTGCGGGCGCAGTGCTCGGAGCCGCCGCATGTACAGCGGGGAGCGTCGGAGCGCTTGTCATCGAATGGAACCAGAGGAGGAGTGAAAGTAGCATGAAACAAAACACAAAAAGGATGCGATTTTTGTGTTTGTTTTCACCGAGATGTTTAGCACAAAAACAAAAAACTGTCAATTCTTTTCTCTGGCAAACGCATAGAAAATTTTTTTTGTCCCGAAAACTCTGGTACAATCTTCAAAAATCTGCGAAAATTCCTTTGGATTTTTGTGTCCTCATGAAACAGTTCCTTCGCGTCCTCTCGTGCTGCGTTTTCCTGCTGGTAGTGGGGAGCTTCTTTATTTCGACGGTTTCAGCGCAAAAAAATGCGGACGATTGCTATTTCAAAAACAATGGTCAACCCAGGGAGAAATCCAACTGCTGGTGGACGTCCGGATGTACGTGGGATGCAAACGCTGGAGAAGAAAATAGTGATGGTGCCTGTATCCCCAAAGGGACTCCTCTCGGAGAAGGGGAGCTTCCGCCGGTCAGTGACCGAAAACTCGAAAAAGCTCTCGGACTTTTTTCTGAAATGTCTCAGCAGCCAGAGATGTTTTTTCAAGCAGAGGCATGGAGCATAAATCCTCCTTCTGATCTGTATCAACAGCATGAAATGCTTTCAGTTGAAGGATTTACTCCAACGGAAATGGTGCAGTTTTGTGCGGATGCCTCCGATTCTCTGACGACGATTGGGAAAGGACGTTGTGAAAATATTTTTGATCTGCTGGGCATTATTGGTCGCGATGGGGTCTGGTTTCCCGCGTATTCGGGTCCTGTGTTTTACGGTCCGGGTCTCAAATCGGGCGCACACATCGCACGGGCGCAGCTGGATCATTCTATTTCGCACGAAAAGGACATCCGGGTACTTGCGATTGGCTGGTCCAAGTTTTTCCTTTCGATCGCAGCGGTGGTGGCGGTGATTGCGTTGATTTACGCCGGCATTCTGTACATCACCGATTTCGGAACGGGGTCAGGTGCCGAAAAAGCCAAGAAAATTGTGCTCTGGGTCGTGGTGGGAATTCTCCTTATTCTCGGAGCGTATGCCATCGTCAACACAGTCATCCGCGCCAACATGGGGGCGCCTGATGACGGGGGGGAGATATCTCAGATTGAAATCAACTTTCAAGAAGGGGGACAACAAAAAGAACTCCCCGATGGGGGAGGATCCCTTGAAGATCCACCCGACAAACCGCTCCCTCCCTGGGGATATGGGAAACCACCTGAACAAGACCCCAACGGCCCATGAAAAAATGGTTTTTGATTCTCCTTTTGATTTGCTCCTTCGGAATTGCTATTCCGCAGGGGGAGGCGCAGTTTGGTGTCAATCTAGGAAACTCCTGGCAAGATGTCACTGGTCGGATTGGCAACTGGTGGGATGATCTGGTGGATGATGGGCTCGATGGTATTTTTGGAGAAGGAACAGGAGGCCCGATTCCCGACGGTTCCTTTTCACTCGAAGGATACGAGGATGATTTTAGCAGTGAGATTTCGGCACACACGAGTCTGCGGGCCTACATTCGCAACGTCCTTAATTTTATTCTGAGTTTTCTCGGAATTATTGCGATTGCCGTGATTATTCTCGCGGGGTTTATGTATGTGACGTCTCTGGGGGATGATGGCCAAAAAGACAAAGCCAAAAAGATTTTGCAGTATGCGGTGATCGGAATTCTAATTATTCTTCTCTCGTATGCGCTGGTAAACACCCTCCTCACGGGTATTCCCGATGAGGCAAATCAATTTGGAGGGGGTGATCCGCTCAATGAGGAAACACAACCGAATCCCACCCCACCGACCAACATTTCCAACGTTCTCATTCTGGCACAAGCCGATCCGCCTGATAGCGGGGAGATATATGATTTTCCGGGCGGATATGTGATTGAACCCAACACGACCGTTGTCTTTACCGCACAGGTGCCGGGATACGGAGAAGATCAGATTTCGGCGACATACTGGAATTTGGGGAATGGAGATTTTGTCATGGCAGATACGGTTACTCGCACACTGTACGATCCCGGATGGAAAATGGTGCAGGTGCACGGGGAGACGACCGATGATCGAGTGTTTGATGCTCGGTCTCGTCTGTACGTGGGCGAGGGAGCGCGAGCCAGATTTACACTCAATAATGCTTCCCCCGAGATAGGAGACTTGATCACCTTTGACGCTTCTTCGTCTTCGGTTCCGATCGGAGGAATTCAAGAATATAATTGGACGTGTACGCAGACGAGTCCTTCCAATGGCACGGGGTGTCCGGAGGCCTTTGAAAATGCGACAAAAAAAGTACAGACGAGCTTTTCCGAATCGGGTACCTACGACATATCCCTCACTGAGACCGGCACACTGGGAGCAACTTCCGAATCCTTTTCAGAAGTCCTCTTTGTCTCCGAAGCGGGGTCTGGCGGAGGGCCCGGAGGGGGTGTACCGCAGCCAGATTTCCATGTTCCCACCTCTGTGGAACTGCAGGAAATTATTTCTTTTACCGCGACGGGGGGGGCAGAAGACACGACGTTTGCCTGGACCTTTCCTGATGGATCGACGCAGAGCGGACGACAGGTTGTCTTTCAGTTTGCTGCTCCGGGACCACGACCCGTGATGCTGGAGGCTTTTGATCCAGATGGCGAGCCGGTAGGAGACCCCGTGACCAAAAATGTAATCGTCCTTTCTCCTGGATCGCCTCTCGCGATAGCAACCTTTGAGGGTTCAGAAATTTTGCCGGGACAAGACGTCGAAGTTTTTCGCAGTGTGTCCGGTGGATTGGCAGTGGATTCGGCTTCCGTGGACGAAAATGGTGATCCTCTGGGGCCCGGATACACGTCCTGGTCAGTCAATGGACAGGTGGTTCCCTTTGCGCAGCTTTCACAGCTTTCGACACAATTGGGATTGTACCAGATCAAGTTGGTTGCCATTTCTCCGAGCGACCCCAATAATCGCGATAGTTTTCTTTTTCCGCTTCGGGTCCTCAACAATGCTCCGGTTCTCGATCCTGGCAGTATCTCTGTGACTCCGGTGGAGCCACTGGGGCCTGGATTTTTTCAGATTGTTGCCAGTGCGGCTGACCTGGATGGGACGCTCTCCAAATGGAAATTTGAGGTGTTGGAGTTTGGCACGCCGGTGGAAACACAGATGCTCAATTCTGCATCTGGCGGCTCAGCAGAAACCATGGAAACGATTGTGGATCTGTCGGCACTTTCAGAGGGAGTGCACTTCCTTCAGTTTCGTGTGACGGTGTTTGACAATGACCAGGGACAGGGAAGCGCTTCAGTGACAGAGGAAATTACGATTGAAGGGGGGGCGGCTTCTGGGGGGGAAGGAAACCAAGCGCCACAGGCAGAAATTTTTGTCACCCCCTCCACCAAAGGAATGACCTCGACGCTGTTTCAGTTTTTCACCAACGCAAGCGATCCCGACGGAGACTTTTTGAATTATTCCTGGGAATTTCCCGACATGCCGCCCACGTCCAATCCGTCCGTTTCTCACCGGTTTGAAGAAGCGGGACTGCACGAAGTTATTCTCACGGTTTCCGATGGTGAAGACGATACGGTTGTTTCTCAAGAAGTAGAAATTCTAGAAGATCCCGAAGCCCCGCCTTCTACAGAAAATCGGCCACCGGAAGCCTCTTTTGGCAGTATTCTTCCGAGCAAACAGGGGACGCCAGAAACACAATTTCAATTCTTTCTCCAGGCGTCTGATCCCGATGGAGATGAGCTCAGCTACAGTTGGGACATGGGAGATGGGACAGAATATTTCCTGCAAAATGTGGCCCACCAGTACGCGCAGCCGGGGACGTATTCCGCATCCGTTCGTGTCTCCGATGGCCTTGAAGAAGTGATGCTTCCGCTGACACTTCAGGTCTTTTCCCCTGACGATTCAGACTACAATGCTCCACCAGAAGTCCAAATTTCGAGTGTCATCCCGGCACGGACAGGAGATACCGAGACGGCATTTTCTTTTTTCCTCGATGCCACAGATCCCGAAGAAGAGGATCTTACCTTTTCTTGGAATCTCGGCGATGGGACCACGGTCACGTCTCAAAACGTAGAAGAACATCTCTTTTCTCAAAAAGGGCAGTACACGGCTCGGGTCGATGTTTCCGATGGGACAAATACCGTGCGAAAAACAGCGCATATTTCCGTTGTTGACTCTGGGGATTTGCCAGCGGCAAAGAACCTGGTCCCTACGGCACAGATCACAAGCATCACCCCTGGAAATTCCGGGGATATCAACACGGAATTTTCCTTCTTTGCTACGGGCAGCGACGCTGACCAGGACGAACTCGAATTTTCTTGGGATTTGGGGGATGGGACGACCGTTTCTTCCAAAAAAGTGGAAAAGCACGCATATGCCGAAAAAGGAACCTACACCGTGACGCTTTCGGTTTCGGATGGTACCGATACGGTGACACGCACCGAGCGCGTGAGGGTTGTCAGTCCTGGAGAAATTATTCCACCAAATACGTTTAACAAACCCCCTGAAGTCCAGATTTCTGGAGTGACGCCGGGGACCAGCGGAGACACCGACACTTCATTTTCGCTTTTTGGGACAGCGACAGATCCAGAAGGCGAATCCCTGACGTATGAATGGAATCTGGGGGATGGGACGATTGTTGCTGCGGAAAACGCACAGAACCATTCTTATTCGCAGAAAGGACACTACACAGCGACACTAACCGTTTCTGACGGAGAAAAAACAGCGTCCAAAAACACACGGATTACGGTCCTTAATCCAGGAGATCCTCTTTTGGTGGACAATCACCCGCCCACAGCACAACTTTCGAGCTTGGTCCCCGGAAATGCCGGAGACACCGAGACGGCCTTTTCTTTCTTTGCCACCGCGACCGATCCAGAGGAAGAGCCGCTTACGTTTTCCTGGGACCTCGGGGATGGCACCACAGCGTCTTCTCAAAATGTCCAAAATCATTCCTACAGCCAAAAGGGGCAGTATACCGCGACCCTGACGGTCTCCGATGGTGAAAATTCTGTTACTCGAACCACAAAAATAACCGTGGTCGCAAAAGGGGAACCCATTCCCAAAAACACCTTCAACCAGCCGCCAGCGGCACGCATCTCCAGCATTGTCCCTGCGACAAGAGGTGACACCGAGACGATCTTTTCGTTCTTTTCCAATGCGACAGATCCCGAAGGAGCGGATCTTACCTTTTCTTGGAATCTGGGAGATGGGACGGTTTTGGACACACAAAATGTGAGAGATCACATCTATGCACAGCCAGGAGATTATCTCGTGACTCTGTCCGTGAGTGATGGCGACAAAACCTCCTCCCTCACCAAGCAGATTTCCGTTTTTGCTCCGGGAGAAATTTTAAAAGGGGTCGCCATTAAAACGCCGATGGACAATGATCTCTCCAGCTTTACTCACGAGCTCGACACCGTACAGGATGGGTATTGGCAAGAACTTCAGGCGGCAACGACTCCAGAAGAAAAAGCACAGGCGCTTCAAAAAATCGCGATTTCTGATGAAGTCAAACGGAAGATTTCCGCGCTGGAAACAGCGAGTGACCCCGCAGAGCAAGCCCGTCTCAATGCTGAGATTATTGCTCTCATGGATGAGCTTCGCGTGCTGGATCCTGCCTTGGAAATCGAAGAAGTTGATTTTACCGAGTACACCATCCGTGGGACGACGAATACAACCTTTTTCTTGTACGGACAGGTTCCCACAGAGCATCCGATGCCCGTTTCTCTCCAGTGGGACATGGGCAATGGCCAGGTTTTTGCAGGACAAGCGATTTCGTACCAGTATCCTGCGCCAGGGACATACCGCGTAAAAATGACGGTGTCTGATGGCTCGACAGAAGCGATCGATTCCCTTACTATTCTGGTAGAAAGCCCGCAAAACACATCTCAAAATTAACACTTTTTCCATGCCGGATACTCCCCCGCCCATTCCGCCAAAGCCAAATTCTGGAGACAATTCAGAGGAAAATACGGCTGCTTCCACAGAGGAGACTTCTTCTGAAGAAAAGAGGACCGCTGCTTCTTCCGAAGCTCCTTCTCAGAAAAAAGAAACGCCCCCAACCAAAGAGAAAGAAGAAACATCCGCTGCAGAAAAATCAAAATCAGGAGGGAGTGGTCGCTCTATTTTTGTTGGTTTTTTTGCGGTCATCTTGGGACTCTTTTGTGTGTTTTATTCTCTTCTGCTCTGGGGTCTTCTCAGCGGGAATCTTTCCAATCCGCTTTTTACGACGCTCGGAGTTGAGCCACAGCAGCTCAAAGATGTGTTGCTGCAGGTGACCAATTCGGTCTTTGGGTTTTTTGCGCTTTTGTTTCTCATCATGATGCTGATTAAGTTTTTTCAGTGGGTGATGATTTCCAAAAAACATCCGCGCAAAAAAAGTTATGGTCAGCGGACCGGTATTTTTCTCTTTGTGCTTCTCGTGGTAATCAGTGCTTGGGTAGCATTGTATTTGCTGATTCTCAACGCAAAAGTTGAAATAGTTGGGAACCAAATTCATGCGGAAAACTCTCTCATTGTCACCGATCCTGCCAACACGATTGGTATCTCGGTGCCCAAGACGATTAAATTCGACATCGCGCAAAAACTCTACGAACGGATTGACCAGCAGTACGTACGCCAGATTCTTTGGGATCTCAATGGAGATGGAGAATACGGCGACGCTGCGGGATCGGTGGTGACCTACCGGTATCAAGAAGCACTGGGAGAAGAAGGCCGATTTACCGTTCGGGCAAAGGTCATTTATTTTTCGCCCAACAGCAACGAAGAAAAAGAATTTGTCGATGTGCGAGAAATTATCGTTCTCAATGAAGCGGCACAGGCAAAAATTACTGCCGAGCCTCTGATGGGGCAGGTCCCTCTGACGGTCAACTTATCGGCCGCGGACTCGGTCGATCCAGATGGATCAATCGTTCAGTACGAGTGGGACCTGGACGATGATGAAAATTTTGAGATCAGTGGCGAGACAGAATCCCAAGTACAGACCGTACTGACTACGGTCGGAGATCACACGATCCGTCTTCGGGTAACGGGACAAAATAATGACTACGATGTCGCGGAAGTCACCATTACCGCGTTGGCAGCGGATGAAAAAATTCGAGCGGAAATCACCTCTCCGGATGCTTCATTTTCGGGGATTGCCCCCTTTGAAATTACGCTGAGTGGAGAAAAGTCTTTTTCCAAGGAAGGGGGAATCGTGGAGTATGAGTGGGACATCTCCGGAGAAGAAAAAACCGTCCTCGGACGGAAAATTCAGCGAGAATTTACAGATCCCGGTACGTATGAAGTCACGCTGACAGTGACCAACGCAGACGAAGAAAGAGATCAGGAGACGGTGACGATTGAGGTATTTGAAAAACGCGAGGTTGTCATCCAGACTGCGCCGCCGATTCCCGAAGAAGGGCCGCTCCGAGGAACGGCACCGTTTGAAGTAACCTTTGACGCTTCGGCCTCAGAAGTTCCTCGTGCTGTAGAATGGCGATGGGATTTTGAATCCGATGGCATCATCGATGATTTTTCTCAGCAGACGACCCATGTCTTTCGCGATCCCAAAACGTATACTGTGTCGCTGACCATTGTGGATTCAGCAAACCAGGAATTTGAGAGCACACAAAAGGTGGTGGTTGATCCCATCAATTTGATTCCGCGGATTTCTGCCGAACCCTCATCGGGCACAGTGCCACTGACAGTGGACTTCGATGGCTCGGGCTCCACGGTCAAATCAGACGATGAGATCATTGATTTTATCTGGGAATTTCCAGGCGAAGACCCCATTCACTACCGGGCAAAAATTTCCTACGAATTCCGACGGGTGGGTGTGTTTCCTGTCAAAATGACGATTCTCACGGCCAAAGGACAGCGAGCCAGTACGGATATTCTGGTTTCAGTTCGTGCACAACCCCTGGAAGCTGCTTTTAGCGCGAGTCCCGTGCAGGGAGATGCGCCGTTGGAGGTATCATTCAATCCGCTCGATTCGACGGGAAATGTCCAGGAATATCTCTGGAACTTTGGAGACGGAGAAACCTCCCGCAAAATTTTGACCACGCATACCTACCAGACACCAGGGGAATACACGGTTCGGCTCCGGATTACCAATGGCCGAGGGGTTGTGTCTGAAGCAACCAAAACCATCACGGTGACTGGCGACGAATGAGCCTTCTTTCCCGCTTTAGTTTTGTCGCCTTGGCCTGTCTGCTTCCGCTGGGGGTGTCCGCTTTTTTTTCGGCTCCCGAGACCACGCGGCTCAAACGCCAAATATCACTGGATGTCCTGCCGCCTCAGCAGGCACAGCTGACGGTGACCCAGACGATTTCCAATCCGACAGACCAGCCGCTATCTGGTCGATTTTGGTTTCCGCTGCCTGCCGAGACACAATCCGTTCAGTTTTTTGTCGATGCGGCGGGAGAAAGTTTTGAAATTCTGCGTGAGACCGAGCGCCTGGAGGCGCTGTTTTCCGCCGCAAAATCCAGTGGACAGTCGCGCTTTTTTCGACTGGCCGCGGCACCGTTTTCTGCGATATTTCGCTCAGAGGAATTTTTTCTCCCTGCACAAAAAACGCGCCAGTTTAAACTCCAGTTGTTGTTGCCACTCCAGCAGCAAGATGATTTTTGGCGCGCCGATATTTTTACTCATGACAGCGTCATCGACGCACAGACAGAAATTTCCGCTTCGATCACCCAAGCCGGAGGAGTGGCACATTTTTTTTCCAATCTGCCCCCGGGAAATGCGCTGGCTGATCATTCCGAGTCTGGGAGTGTTTTTCTCTTTCAGCAGACTGACTGGGAGGCCCCGGACAATCTCCATTTCTGGTGGTCTTCTGAGCCGGAAGCCATTCTCGCCGCCCCAGGACCAGCTGGAGAGTATGTGGGGCATTTTGTGCCGCGTCCGACACCAGCCTCTTTTGAAACAGTGACGCTCCTGATTGACCGGTCTGGGTCGATGTCGGGGAGTGTGTGGTTTCGTGTGCGAGAGCTGCTGCAGTTTCTCTTTTCTCTTCTCTCCGAAAAATCTGTTCGGGTGGCCTTTTTTGACACAAAACTTGAATGGGTTGAGCCTTCGTTTGTTTCTCCTGACCTGTCCTGGCAGGAATCGTTTCTTGAGAGACTGACAAATGTCAGTCCTGTGGGAGCGACGGATCCGGATGCTGTTTTGTCTGAACTGCGAGAGACAGAGCCTTCAGAAAATCTGATCATTTTGCTCACCGATGATCCGGCGCGTGAGGCGTGGCAGCAAGAATTTTCAGATCGGCGGCTTGTCATTTTTTCCTTCACTGCCGCAGAGCAGGCAGCCGAATCCTCTCAAAACTGGAGTGTGCCTTCTTGGCGGAGTGGGGGATTTTTTCAGCGGCTTTTTCGGTCGGCTGTGCAACTGATCGAAAAACCAGAAATTCTCCAGAAATGGAATCAGCTCCGGGAGCCGGTTTCGGTTACAGCCCTTTCTCCACTCCCGCAGGAACAAGAGATTTTGCCCGAAACGCTGCGTCAATTTTCAGAAGAAAAAAGTCCGTTTTTTGTAGGGCGAATCCTGCGAGACGCCCCAGATTTTTCCCTGGAATCGATCGGAAAATTTCTCTCGCGATCTTGGGCTGAGCGCCGGATTGCTGGCATTTTTGAAACGCTTTTGGCGGTCGCCAAAAAAGGGGAACCCCTGCCGGAGGATCTTCTCGATGCCGTGCTCTCGATCGGTCGTATTTTTGGGGTAGAGACGTCTGTTTTTTCCACAGAAACCGTTCGGGATGAACTGCGAGACCGCATTCTTTCTGTGGCGGATACACCGGCGTTTCACCAGGAAATCCAGCAGCTCTCGCAGTCTGTCGGGTCGCCAGGAGCCACGGCTCTTTTTTCTTATCGCGGCATTCCCTTTCGCTTTTTGCCGTCAGAAAACATCTGGCGGACCATTTCTTTTTTGGAGGAAGTCCGTCCTGAGCGGCTCGTAAAAATCGCGCCATTTTCTCAGGCCCAAAAAGAACTGTTTCTCGAATTCCCGGAAATATTTTCCTCCGCCTTTGGTGTGGGAATGCAGACGGAGTTTTGTACCTTTTTCCGCTGTTTTTCGGTTCGGTACGGTCATCGCGAAGCTTCTTTGCCCACGGATCGGGCATTTCTCCGTGATTTTGATCCGCATCACTGGGCCGTTCCGTCTGTGGTGGAGCTTGTGCAGCAGGGAGTTTTTGTCCCTGCCAAAAACGGGAAATTGCATCTCGATCGGGCGATAGATCGTGGTGAATTTCTCCGGATGTTATTTGTACTCCAAGATCCTGACTTTTCTCCCCCAGAAAACACTCTCGAAACCTTTTCGGACGTCTCTCGTGAGCAACAGTACTTTCTCCCTATTGAATTTTATGCACGCACAGGAGTTGTGAGTGGCTACAAAGACGGGAGTTTTCGTCCACTGCAGGAATTGACACGGGCCGAAGCGGTCAAGATTTTGCTCGCAGCAGATGGATTTATCCCTGATCCCGAAAAACTCGAAATCGGCGAATTCAACGATGCGCTTGGGTGGGAAAAACGCTGGGTCAATGAGGCGGTGCGTCGGGGACTGGTTTCTGGTTACTCGGACGGCACGTTTCGGCCGCATCGGGAGATGACGCGCGCGGAGGCCGCGAAGGTGCTCGTTGAGTGGAAGAAAACAAGGAACAACTTCAATTACGAATTACAAATGGGGAGATGAACCCGGGTTCGGATTTCAAACATTTGTCCTTTTTTGGCGTCAAAAAAGGACGAAAAAACCGCCGTCCGGATGCTCGTCGCCACTCACAGCACACAAAAAAATTCTGTTTCGCGACAACTCGTCCCGCTCGTGCGGGACTCAGACACGCCGCTCCACGACGCATTTTTTTGCTCTGTGAAATGGCTCCTGCGCAGGGACGGAAAAAAAGCAAAGAACAATTACAGATTACAAATTATAAATCGGAAAATCCCCCCATCCCCCTTTGAAAAAGGGGGGAAAGATTGCTTCGTTCCCCGCTTCGCGTGATCCTCGCAATGACGGAGAGTTTTTGAAAAAGGGGAGGCTTCGTCTCCCGCCAAGGCGTGATCCTCGCAATGACAATTTTTTTATCCCTGCCACCAGGCAGGGGGGTCGTCGTGGAATCGCTCGAGTTCTGCTCTTTCTTCTGCCGATATTTTTCCGCGTGCCTCCAGTGCATCCGCAATCTCTCCAAATTCCGTCAGGGGCCAGAGTTTGAGATTTGCGTTTTTTGCTTTCTCGGGAGCGGCGGGGGTGTCCCAGCTGAAGATCGCCAGAATGTGTTCGACGGTTGCATCGAGCTCTTTCCGTAGCGCTTCAGCAGACCGCACAGAGGATCCGGCAGTGGAGAGCGCATCTTCGACCACCAGAATGTTTTTCCCCATCTCGCCGCGACCCTCGACCTGCTTGCCGGCACCGTGTCCTTTTGGCTCTGGGCGGACGTACAGCATGGGTTTTCCCAGCCGTTGTGCGACAAATGCGGCCCAGGGGATGCCGGCGGTTGCGGTTCCGGAGACGAAGTCGACCGGAAAGTTTTCTGCTTGAATTTTTTTTACCAGTGCATCCACAATCGCCTCCCGCGCTTCAGAGATCGAAATCAGCTCGCGGCAGTCGCAGTAGATCGGGGAGCGAATGCCGCTGACCCAGGTGAAGGGATTTTGAAATTGTGTTTTGACCACATCGTGGTCGACGAGGATTTGAGCGATTGGGTTCATCGCGCTTGATTGTAGCGGAAAAAAGGAAGAAATGAAAAATTACAAATGACGAATGAAAAATGGGGGAAGCTGAAAAGTCAAAAAGCTCAAAAGCTTAAAAGTTGAGAAGAAGAGAAGTTTTGAAGAAAAATCCCCCCGTCCCCCTTTGAAAAAGGGGGGGAGTTTTGAAAAAAGAAAAAAGAAAAAAGAAAAAAGAAAGAATGGCTCTTCGACAGATTATGTAGATTTTTTCTCCGGTTCTGTGTCGAGGAGTGCCTCCGTGGGGGCCGCCTTTTTGACATTCTCCGGAATCTTTTTCGGATCAAACACGGCTCCGGCACCGGGATTTTCTACCTGATCCTGGAGCGTACCGGTGGTAGCACTGATCTCTTCTTCTTTGATCTTTGTCGGAATGGGGGTGTCTCCCAGCAGATTATCATTGACGGTGGGATCGTCTTTGGCGGTTTTTTCAATCGCTCCGAGATTGTCGATTCCCATGCGAGCCTCGATTTCGGCATCAACAAATTCTTTCTTTCTTCCGTATTTCATCCGCGAGTATTTTTTGAGCACCTCCAATACCTTGTCATTTTTCAAGCTCGGATCGTACAGTGTCTCCATCGAAAAGACACGGCTGGTGGTGTTTTCGATATTGAGCTTGATATAGGTTTTGTAGTTGGCAATGGACAAAATATCTTGTGCGGACAAAAGCGGTGCATATTCTTTTTCCAAATATTCCGCATCCTCTGCGCCGACCTTGAAGCTCACCATTGTCCCGACGTTTCCAAAGACCGCATCGCGGATTTTGCTGTCTTTTTGGCCAATCGAAATGCCCGCGGCACTTTCGGATAATTGCGCAATGTACTGGTGGGCCATGATCAGGTTGAGTCGATATTTTCGTGCTTCCGAGAGAATCGTGGCAAAAGTATCGGTGGCAAAGTTTTGAAATTCATCGACATACAAATAAAAATCCTTGCGTTCTTTTTGGGGGATGTCGGCGCGGCCCATCGCGGCCATGTTGATCTTACTCACGACCACCAGTCCCAGGAGCTGGGCATTGATGCCGCCGATTTTTCCTTTCGACAGATTGATCAGCAGGACTTTTTTGTTGTCCATACAATCGCGTACGTCAAACGCCGATTTGGTTTGTCCGATCACGTTTCGCATCGTCGTATTGGTCACAAACGGCCCAAACTTCGACGTAAAGTACGGGATCATTTCCTGTTTTTCGCGTTGACCGGTGTTGGCCATTTCATTTTCCCAAAAGCTGCGTACGACGGGGTTGCGGACTTTTGCGACTTTGTACCGCTGGAAATCGTCATCAATAAAAAGCCGCGGAACATCAATGAGTGTGGCGCCCTCTCCCTTGTCAGACATCAGCGTGAGACAGCCGTTTCGAAAGTAATGCTGGATGCGGGGACCAAAGATTTCATTTCCAAATAGTTTGATCATAATTTCCATGGCGTCGAGGGACGCTCGATCCTGTTCGTCATCATTTTTCGTCTCCAAAATATTCAGCCCCATAGGACGCCCCTTGTCAGAGGGATCAAAAATAATGGTGTCTTTGGCCCGTTCTTTGGGGACACAGCTTGCTACGTCATCAATCAAGTCTCCGTGGGGATCGACCACACAAACTCCTTCGCCGTTGGCAATGTCTTGGATGGCTTGATTCCACAGAAGGACCGATTTACCCGACCCGGATTTTCCGATGATGTACTGATGTCGAGTGCGATCTTCTTTGAGAAAATGTACCTGCTTTTCTACCCCGCGATATACAGATTTTCCCAGGACCACTCCTTCTTCTGGCAAATTGATGGGCGGAGGAAGAATTTTGTACGTGAGCCATTTGATCGTAGGAATGCGGTTGTATCGCGCATCCGGGAAGTGAAACATGGTGGCGAGCTCTTCCGAGCAAAGCGTCGAATGTTTTTCAAACACATCTCGGAGGCGGTATCGAAACCGCCACAGAATCAGTTTGTGGTTGATCGAATTGAAGGGGACGATTCGCTTGTACTCAAATCGGTTGGTGCCTTTTCCCTTGAAAATATTGAACGCCACAAACATGCCATTCAAAATAGGGGAGACCCGATTTTCTCTGGGAGAACTCGCCATCACACGGACGGTGGTGTGAAATCCAGACTGGAGTGCTTTTTCGCCCATCGATTTGGCGACGTCCTCTTCACTTTGGAGCATACGAATGTAGCTATCGCCACTTTTGGCTCCGGGAGCGTTTGTGCCGCCACCATCGACGGCAGGGTCATAGCCGCGGATGAGAATTTTGATCGGAAACCAGATGCCGCGGAGAATGGGCCCCAAAATGGGGACACGGAGTCCGGATTTTTTTTCGCGTTTAAATTTTTTATTGGCAGCTTCACTGGCTTTTTTCTTCCAGCCATCGCCGCGTGGATGCACGACAAACTGGATGACCGCTTTTTCATCGGGCTGGAGCTGTGCAAAGCTGTTTGCCAAACCATTGAGAGAATCATCTTCAATTTTTTTGTACGTCTGGATTGGATACCAGTACGGCTCGGCGGTGTAGAGATTGTAGCCGTTGACGTGTTCTTTTTGCAGATCAAATTTGAGCTGTTGTTCGGGGGTCATCGAATGGATTTCGGCAGACTCATAAAACGTCGTGATCTGTTTTTCGATCAGGGGCCGGTAGTAGGGATGACACACCACCACAAAGTCCATCTGGCGATCCCGAAACTGGAGCTCGAATGAAATGTGGGGTTCGGCCCAGGGGATGCGGCGCAGGGCAATGTTGTACAGATTGAGATCGCGTGTCTCGTGAATGGCTCGAAAAAATTGCTCGCCCTTGCTCACCGCTTCGTGGAAATCTTTTTCCGTCCGTTTTTCATTGTCGAGTTTGGAATCATTGCGAGGAAGGGTGACCCGCAGCTGGACATATTTTTTGAACCCGTGTACCTGGTGCCAGATCCGTGCCCAAAAGATGAGCAGTTTTAGCACCCACCACGCCAGAATGAGTCCGATGCCGACGTAGACCGTTTTCCAGCTCCAGAGGGAGCGCAGGAATTCACTCCAGTCGACGTGTTGAAACCATTCCATCATGGGTATTTCTGTTTGTTTGGGTATTTGTTTTTATTCCTCTGGCTGGCCCCAGCCCTGTCCGAGGAAGGACTCGAGTGCTGGAGGCGTCGCATCGATCAGCCGCCAGTCAAAGGTGATCACAATATTGGGTTCGAGCTGGAAATTTCCAGTGTCATCCGTGTATCCGATGTACTTCCGATCACGCAGGAGATGGCGGGCATCGCCCATCAGCGATCCCGAGATCAGGAGCTGTTTGTGGGAGACACCGGCGGAAAATATTTTTCCCTGCTCGGCGATGAAGACGCCGTCAATGTCGCTGACATCTTTGTCGATGTAAATGTTTCCCTCGCGCACAATGAACGCGGCGATGTCTCCGGTAAGGTCTACGTTTTCATCGATGATCAGATCGCCGGTTTCAATGAAGAAGGTTTTGGCTTGGTCGAAATTCTTATCTTCATCAATTGTTAGGTTTCCACTCTCCAAAAAGTGTACGCCAGACTCGTCCGCGATGGTTTTAAATTCTGTTCCCCAGAAAGTATCCCCTGTTTGGGTAGTATTTTCTTTCAGGTTTGCGACCAGTGCGTCGAGCGAAGTGGTGAAGTCGTCCAAATTTTCGAGGTCTTCCTCGCCCACCTGCTGCTCATCAAAGATGCCCTGTGTGCCGGTGAGTTTTTCATAGTCCGTCTGGAGGTTTTGGGCACCCAGGCTGCCGCCGCCGCCGATCTCGACGTAGGGGCGTTGGATGGAGACTTCTGCGGTGTCTCCCTCCGTGGAATCGAACAAGTCACGCACCCTGAGAAATTCCTCACAGGACTCAATGGTGGAGGTGCTTGCTGCTTCTTCAACAGCAGTTCCCCCTTCATCGTATTTTACCGCCTCTAACTCTACGACGGCAAAGGCGACATTCTTGATATTTTCTGCAAAATCATCCTCGACCGTCAGCATCGTATTCATGTCGTAGGAGACGGTGAAGGCTTTTCCAGTGGCGGGAAGGGTAACCCCCCCACCGATGTCGTTGTACCAGAAAAAGTTTTCTCCGTACGTCGCATCTTCACCATGAGGATTCCACTCCCAGCGAGTGTATGGATCGGATAGTTGTCGATTCCAAATCCATCCAGAATCAGCCGGTACGGAGAAGTCAAAAATTTTGATGTCTTTGAGTGTGACCGTCCAAGGAGCTACAGGAGTAGCAATCAGCGAAACGGTGTAGTGTGGATTTTCGTGCAGGGCTACGGTCTCAGGGGTGACGGTTTTTGTGATGCTGAGATTTACATATTCACACGGATCGGGAGGACATTCAATCTGTGGATCACATTGTTCCTGCCAGAGGTCGTCCCAATCAGTGCCGCCAGCAGCGGCAAGACTAAATCCATCTTTTGGAGTACAGAGTGGGAAGTACCCGACACCCTCGGCCCATTTGGCAAGACAGATAGCCTTGGCTTCGTTTGTGTTTTCGAGGTCTTCGAGGCACTGTTTATATGCAATGTACGCAGGGTCATCGAGATCCCAGTCGGGGTAGGCTTGCTTGCAAACCCAGTCGGATGAGTTTGGATTGGTGTCACAAAATCCAATCGAAGGGTTGACCGGGGGGCTGCCGTTTCCTTCTTCTGTACAGCTGGCAGAGCAGCCATCGCCATTGTTGGTGTTGCCATCGTCACACTCCTCGCCGGGCTCGACAATGCCGTTTCCACACACGGGCTCGGGCGGAGGACCGCCTCCCTCGACCTCCAGACAGAGGGGAGGGGTGACGACGGCTTGATTGACGCCACCACCGAGCTGAGAGACAGCCGAGACAGAATTGCAAATGATCGTTCCATCGGGGGTGTCTTGGTTGACGAGTACGTCGATCGTGAAAGTTTCGCTCGAGGTCACTTTCCACTCGATGATTTGGTTCGTTCCCAGATTATTTCCTGAGAAATCCAAAAAGGTGAGGTTTTCATCCAGTGCATCGGTGGCAAACACTGTACTGCTGACATTTTCAAACGTGATGTGGTAGGAAATATTTTCCCCTGGCGTGACGGTGTCTCCATCTTGCAGAGGAGCGCCACCACTGTCAGAGGCAGTTTTTTCGACATCAAACGGATCACCACCGCCCGTGATAGTGAGGCAGACCTCGTCCATCACCGCCCAGTCGATTTCTGCTGTGGTGGCAGACACGAGATTGCAGAGAGTCTCCCCCGCGCTTCCACTGACCAAAACAGAAAACTGGTGCATTTTGGACTGTCCCGGCTCAAGCGATCCAAAATCAATCGTGACGATTTGATTGTCGAGGGTTAATTCTCCTTCCATGATGGGGCCCTCTCCAGTCAGAAGGAAAGAGTCTCCCAGATTATCCGTGGCGATGACTTCGGTGAGGGGGTTGTCACCTGTATTTTCCACCACAATCGAAAAGGTCGTCATGCCGCCCACAGGAACGCTCGAGGCACTACTTGTTTTTTCGATGTTGAGTTCGTACTCTCCACTGCCGCCAGTGATCGTCAGACACGCTTCGGCGAGCTCCGACCAGTCAATCTCGGCCGCGGTGGCGGTGACGGTGTTGCAGATTTCTTCGCCGGGGTCGCCCTCGACCTGCACCGAAAATTCATGCATTTTTGATTCGCCGGGGGCAAGTGTATCAAAGTCAATCGTGACAATTTGTCCGTTAACGGTGAGATTTCCCTCCATCACAGGACCTTCTCCCTGGAAGGTAAACGCCAGATCGAGTTCATCGGTGGCAATGACCTCGGTGAGCAGGAGATCACCGGTATTTTCCACGACAATGGAGAACGTAGCTTTTTCCCCGGAGGGGAGTGAAGCGGGATCGATCAGTTTTGTGAGGGTGAGATCGTAATTTCCGCCCGTAACGGTCACGCATGCAGTAGCGGTCTCCGACCAGTTGATTTCTGCTGCCGTGGCAGATACCTGATTGCAAATGGTTTCTCCTGCCTCTCCGTTCACTTCCACTACAAATTGATGCACTTTGGATTCTCCAAGCGCAAGATCTCCAAAGTCAATAATGACGGTTTGGCCACTGACCGTGAGATCGCCCTGAGTGTATTGACCTTCGCCCTGGTAGGTAAACGCTGGGTCAAGCTCATCGGTGGCAATCACATTTGTAAGAGGAATGTCTCCTTCGTTTTCTACGACAATCGTAAACGTCACCGTTTCTCCAGAGGGGACCGTATCGGGATAAATAAATTTTTGTACTTTTAAGTCCGGTTCTCCACCATCCTCGATCACGGTGTGACAAATGGTGTTGGCCGCTTGGACGCCGCCTCCGCTTCCGCCAGCGCCACTCACAGAGGTCTGAAGCATCGGGAAAATCCCGGCGGTCGCCCCGCCACCTCCTCCACCTCCGACAGAGGCAGTGGTGGCAGTGTTACAGATTTCGGTGTAGTTGGGGGTGGTGCCATCTACCTGTACGCGAAAAGAGAGGGTCTCTTCTCCATTCACCGGAATGGTGGAATAGGTGAGGGTCACCGTGTGTGTCCCGGAATCATAACTGACCCCGGCGTCTCCACTGACAAAATTGAGCCAGCTGTCCAGTGGATCATCGAGAATCAGATTTTCCACCGGCTCAGTGCCGGTATTGACGACGCGAACATTGTAAAAGAATTCCTGCATCGGCTGGAGGATGGCTCCGTTTGGCAGGTTGTTTCCGTCCATGTCTTCAGCCGTTTTATACACCTGGTATGCGACAAATCCACCGCCGTCATCCACGTAGTGACAGATCGTGTTTTGTGCCTGTGGTCCACCAGGAGGATTGGAAAGCGCTGCCATCAAAAACTGTGCAAATCGCCAGACGATTTTTTGATACAGACTCTGCTCCTGTGCTGTGGCGCCGCCGCCTCCTCCTCCGCCAGTGGTTTCCTCTGCCGTGTTACAGATTTCCGTGCCGTTTTGTGTCGAGTCTTCGACCTCCACCAAAAAGGTCTTGGTGTGACTGCCTCCCACAGGGATGGTGGGATAGGTGAGGGAGACGGTGTGGGTTGTTGTATCATAACTGATGCCACTTCCTCCGCTGACAAAAAGAAGGGTTTCATCCAACTCATCTTCTAGAAAGAGTCCGGTCACGGCGACATCACCGGTATTGGTAACCACAATGTCGTAGAAGAACTGTTCTCCCGGTTCGACCGTCGCGCCATTGGGCAGATCATTGCCCTGGAGATCATGTGCATTTTTTTCAATCGTGTAGTCTTCGGGGGGAATTGAAATTAAAAAACACTGCTGTGGAAGCGTGACTTCGGTTCCTGTCGGCTGATGAACCGCTTCCAAAAGTTCTCCGGCCAGCGGGTTACACACCACGCCTGTGGCATCTTCGGCGAGTGACACATCAAAACTCTTGGAAACAGTCCCATTTCCGGGAATTTGATTCCCAAACGTGAGGGTCACCATTCCGTTGGAATACGAAATGCCACTCTCTCCGCCCTCAAACGTGAAATCAGAATCGAGCGGATCGGTCACAATGATATTCGGCGCGAGCGGGTCGCTTTGATTATTCGTAATCAAAATCGTAAACGTATAATCCTCTCCGGCTTCGAGCTGATCCGATCCCGGGGTGAGCTGATTTCCATTTTCATCATAGAATCGTTTTTCCAGCGAAAAGGAAACGCCGGGCTCACTCACGTCAAAACAGATGGGATCGGCGGAAGCCGTGACCCCCGAGGCCGTTTCCACTGCCGTGAGAAGTTCCCCAGAAACGGGGTTGCAGACGGATCCGGTGGCGCTTTGCGCTAGCTGGACTCCAAATGATTTGAGCGCAGTTTGACCCGCAGCAATCGGGTCAAAATCGACCGTGACAGTTCCACCGTTGTGCGTGACTCCGGTGTCTCCAGAAAGAAAAGAGAATCGCGGATCGAGTTCGTCGGTGACGACAATGTTTTCTGCGGTGACAGTGCCGGTGTTGGTCGCGGTGATGCGAAAGGTGTACGTGGCGCTGGGGTCGAGCTCGTCGGCTCCTGGAATTTTGAGATTTCCCGCCGTGTCAAACACCTGCTTCAAAATGGAATATTCCGGAGGCGTGGTACTTTGTACGGGAAAACAAAGGGGCACTGCTGTCGCAGAGGTTCCGTCTGCCGCTATGGCAATGAGAGTTTGCCCCGAAAGTGGATTGCATACTTGACCACTTGCCGTGTCACTGAGCTCGACGATAAATGATTTGGTGACGAGGCTCCCGATCGGAATATTGCCAAAATTGATCGAAACAACACCGTTGGCATAGGATACGCCACTGTCACCGCCGGTAAAAGTAAACTGAGAATCAAGCGGATCGGTTGCTTGAACATTTTGAAGGAGAACGCTGCCCGTGTTTTCAGCCAGTATGGAAAACGTGTAGCTTTCTCCTGGAATCATTTCATCTTGTCCGGAGACAAGCTCGTTTCCATTGTTATCATAGGCTCGTTTTTCCAGTGTCATTTCTGGAGTCGCAACAGAAACAACCTCGAGGTCGAAGTACACCAAGGCGATGTTGGCAGCAGAAGAATACAGGGTATCAAGAACAATCGTTCCGCTTGTATCGCTGACGACAAATTCCGGAGAACCCGCAGGATAGGTCTGCGAATACCCCACGGGCAATACTTTTTTGACCGTGACTTCTTCCGCAGAAAAAGAAAGATTGGCGGGGGTCATCCCCGGAAAATCAATGGTACCAATGGGAGCATTCAGGGCATCAGGAGAAGAAACATTCACGGTAAAAATTTCCGGATTGCTCCAGTCCAATGCGATCTCAACATTGTGAGCGGCATAGTTTTCATAATTTGGGTCTCCCGGAAGCTGCTGAGTAGCATTGTTGTGCAAATAGACAAATACCCGTACCTGATCTCCTTCGTTCACAGTATCAACTGTTCGATAAAAGGGGAGAATGGTTGAAGAAAAGGAAGGAGCGGGTGGCGGAGGGCAGGGGGAGGCTCCACAATTACGTCCGTTGGCAAAATAAGGCTCCTGCAGTTGTAGCTCAGAAAACTGTGGATAATTTTGGGCTGCGTAATTGTGAACACAAGTCGGTTCCAGACAGGTTTGTGTGGTTCCATTATTATTCACAAATGTTCCCTCACAGCTGGTGAGCATCTCATCTTCGAGCTGTATCCCCGTGTTATAAAAATACAAAAGGCGGGACAGGTCAAGAGCATTGATCCAGACTTCCTCTTCTGTCCCGTAAGGGGCCGCACAAGAAGGCAAACTCATTGTTGCTTCTGTGAGAGAGAGGTTCCCCGCGAGGCCAAAGACCAAAATACTGAGAACGAGCCATATTTTTTTCATTCTTGTGAAGGAGGAGGGAAGAGGTCTGCTGCGCGCATAAAATTATCAGGGACGGATAAAATCGCACCGGATTCATCTGTTACAAAGTCAATATGCGGGAGCTGATCCGGTGACACGGTCGTCGTAATAGGAATCGGTTTTTTGGTTTCTGCTGGTGGCGAAGGCGCAAAAAACTCTTTCCGGACGAGAAAAAGCACGGTCACGGCCACCACGAGAATGAGGACGCCGAGAATCCATCGTTTCATGAAAAACAGGAGAGGAAATCCATATCATTGTCTCGTGTTTCATGCGGTATGACAAATTTTTTCCCCTATTTTTTTCTGAAAAAATTGGCACTCGGCTGTACTTTTTGCCAAAACTTTCTACAATCCTGCCGATGACCGAAAATCTGTACGACATTCTCGGTGTTTCCAAAAGCGCATCCAAAGAGGAAATAAAAAAGGCGTACCGCGCTGCCGCCAAAAAGCATCATCCGGACAAAGGCGGTGACGCAGAAACCTTCAAAAAAATTCGCGAAGCGTACTCAGTTCTTTCTGACGAGGACAAACGGGCTCAGTACGACCAATTTGGATCGGCAGAGGGTCCTCGCGGAGGCATGAATGGATTTTCTGGTTTTGGGGGCGGCGGCGGATTTTCCGCCTCTGGTGCTGGATTTGATTTTGACAATGTTGAGGATATTTTTTCCAGCTTTTTTGGCGGAGGGACCCAGTTTCGTTCCGCTCGAAAGACCTCAAACAGAGGGGGAGATCTCGAAGTGGAGGTCGAGCTTGATTTCGGTGAGGCACTCCGCGGAACCGAAAAAACCTTCACCTCCAAACACCTTGTCTCCTGCGAAAAATGTGACGGCAAGGGGGGAAAAGATGCCAAAAAATGTTCTGTCTGTCAGGGAACAGGCCAGGTGTCCCAAAAAATGTCGACGCCGTTTGGGATGGTGCAGCAGCGCACCGTGTGCTCCGAATGCGGGGGTTCCGGGTCGACGTTTGCCGAAAAATGCGCAGTCTGCCAGGGCGAAGGACGCGTCGAAAAATCACGAAAAATTACGGTGAAGATCCCAGAAGGCGTACAGAGTGGCGAAACGCTGCGTGTCCGCGGTGAGGGGGAGGCCGGTCGTCGAGAGGGGGCGGCGGGAGATCTCTTTGTTCACATCCGCGTCAAGCCCTCCAAGCAATTTGAACGCCGCGGATTGGATTTGATTTCCGAGCTTTCGCTCTCTCTCAAAGATGCCCTGCTCGGCGGAAAATTTCCTGTGGAAACCTTCTGGGGCAAGGGAGAAATCACGGTACCAGAGCTGACCCGAGACGGAACCCGTCTTCGCCTGATTGGCAAAGGCGTGCGTCGTGGCGGGCAAAAAGGCGATCACTTTGTCATTGTGCGATACGATTTCCCCAAAAAACTGTCGGCTAAAGAAAAAGAATTGCTCAAAAAACTTGAGATTTAATCTTCTTCGGGAGCAAGGTGCCGGTGAACCGCGTCAGAGATGTGTTGGGAGGTAGAGACGATTTCAAATGGCAGGTCTTCAATGTTCCATTCCTGTTCCGGTGTGCTTGAGAGATTCATGTTTCTTTTTTTGAAATCCGAGAAGAGATTTTAACACAAAAAAACAAAAAGGTCAAACCCCTTCTTCGCAAAAAACAAAAAAAGTGCCCTCTAGCAATTGAGTCCCTTCTCTCGAAGTTCTTCGCGCCGCTCACGAGCTTTGGCTTTATTGTTTCGTTTGGCCATCGATGACTTGCGTCGTCGCTCATTAATTTCGTGTCCGCCGTGCTGTTTGGCGCCGCCTTTGTTGGTCATTTTTTCAAAAGAAAATTCAGGCGAAGTGTAGTTTCCCTCTCGGTTTTGTCAACTTTTTCCACAAAAGCTCTTTTCTCTCAGTACACTTTCTGCACTTCCAGCCCCTCAAAAAAGTAATCGATGATTTCTTTGGCAGACTTGCCCTGCTCTGCCAAGACGCGGGCGGAATTTCCCGAGAGTCCTACCCCGTGGCCTTTTTTCTCCAGCCCTTTGTCGTAGGGCAGCTCTCGCTCACGTGCCCAGGGATATTGTGATTTCCAGGGATTGATACTTCTCCCGTCTGATTGAGTATAGTAGGGTCCAATGACCGGAACCCCATCTTTGGTCAGCACTTCTCCGGCTGTTTCTTGTACCAGTGATTTTTGTTCTGTGTGGTAGTTTTCCCACATTTTCCCCAGATACAGCTGGCTCGTCCGAGGATCATCTTCCAAATCATACAGATCGGTGGGAAATTTTTCTCGGGTGGTGGAGTACACCAGCGCATAGCTTCGCGCTAGGATATGGATCACATGTCGCTTGGTTTCCGGTTCGGTGGAGGGTTCCTCCCCCAGTCCCCAGAGGTATTTTTCAATCGAGAGTTCATTGACCACCAGGAGGGATTCATCCTGCTCTGGGTACAGATGGAGGACGTCACGAAACTGATTGTACGGCGTCTGGGCACTGCCAAATTGCGGATGCTGATAGTTTTCAATCGTGAGCGTGCCGGTGGTTTTGAGCGACAGATTTGCGAGTCCGCTTCGTTCAATGGGTTTTTCTATTCCCTCAATCTTTACACGGATACGCGGAAATTTTCCGTCGACCAAATGAGTAAACACTTTGACAGCGGTAAATGCCGGAATTTCTGCGATTTTTTCCGACCCCGTCCAAAGGCCGACCGACTTGTCGGCAGTGATTTCTGCAAAACGATCGTCAAATCCTGCGATTTTAATTTTCGTTGGAGGGGCATTTTCCGCGGTACGGTTTTCTGCCTGTACGACAGCGGGGTCATTTTTTTTGATGGTGGGGCCCTGACGGACAAAGTTCTCTCGTCCCCCGCGAATCAGACTTTTGTCTCCTGAAACCTGAAATGGAACAAAAAACTGCATTTTTGCAAACAGGCTCTCAAATACTTCGTCGGCCAAAAAGGTGGGGGAGAGCTTCAAATAATATAGGCCGTTGGGTGTTTTTTTGACCTGGAGCTCGCTCTGAAAAATTCCGCGAGATCCCGGACGGGTGTCTTCGCTGAGATAAAACTTGCCAATCGTCGATCCCTCCGGAACATTTTCTACGGCGAGAGAGGTGCCTTTGAGCCAGGTTTTGTCGGTATTGTTTCTCGCACGAGCCTGGAGCATGACCGTGTCTTTTCGCTGGACCTGTGTGGGGTTGAGGATGGAGTCGGGCTCAAAAGGAAGTTTTTTTTCTGCTCGGACAAATTTTTTCTCAGCGTACACCTGTGGGGCGACAGTACTTTTACTCAAGAAATCTTTTCCTTTTGGTCCCTGGTCACGAAATTCTTCTAGCAGCTCCAGGTACTGTTTGGTCTGCAGTCGAATGAGGGGGAGCATTTCCAGCAGATTTTTCCCAGGACACGCCGTGCCGTGCCCGTATCGTGCGACCTGGCTATGCCCCGAGACATTGTATGAATTTTTTCCCAAAAAATCCGTACGCCCGAGCGGGTCCACTTCCAACCGATCAGAGAGATCTGCCAGGAGTAGTGAGAGGATATGGATTTGTGCATCGGTGGGGGACTCGTACTGAAAATTTCCCATCAGGCAGATGCCCACGGAGCCGACATTGTGGTAGGCCGTGTGTGCTCCGACGGATCTTGGGCCCCCAGAGCGTCCTTCATAAATATTGCCCTGCTTGTCAACAATGTAGTTGTATCCGATGTCTCCCCACCCATTTGTCACCGTGTGATAAAAATAAATGGCGCGCAGCAGTTCTTTTGGGCTGTAGCGGCGCGCGCGGGAATCTTCATTTTCTGCGGTATGATGGATCACAAATTTTTCGATTTTTGGACTTTCTTTGATCGGCCAAAATAACCGTTCGCCATTTTCTTCTGTGCGAATGGTCTCCGGTTTGTACTTCGGCGGTACCACAGCGATCTCTGGATGAAACCATCGCCGGAGGATCTGCCCGGGCTTGAGTTTTGTCCTGAGCGTGCTCTCCCAGCGGAGTGACTCATCGGCACCCCATTCGCTTCTGGTAAAAAACCGAGGACTCATGCCTTCGGGAAACTGCAGGGATTCGGGTAAGTTTTTGTTGTTGAGCAGTGTCTGATCATTTGCTCCCAGCTGTGCGACGAGGTTTTCTCCGGGACGGTGTGTGTTGAAAAAATGAAAGACGACCGGCGTTTCGGTTTCCGTTCGAAGTTTGAGCGAGTGTCTGGGGTCTGAAAAAAAGAGCAGCTGCAGGGTTCCGGGGTTGTCTTCACTTGGCTCCCAGGCAGTCCACTCATTTGTTTCGGGGTGCAAAAATTCTACCGCCGGTGGGAGCGTTTTCTCTTGCGAAAAAAGAGTCACGGCATTCCACGGTGCGTCGGTTTGCATTGCAAAGGTTGCTGCAGGGAGCGTGGCCGTTTCTTCAAAAAATGGCATCGGTGTACCGTGCCAGAGCGACGCGAGTCCCAAAACAATTCCTTCAAGCATGTGTATTTTTGTATCGCGGGAATTGTAGCACGCCCGTGAGTTTGGTCAAAAATTTTGTTCAGAAAATTTTAGGAAATTGGTTTTCGGCCGGAGGGAATTTTTTTATGATGCGCAAGATCCAATCTTGGCCCTCTGAGGCAGGGCGTTTGCAAAACGCCCAAACGGGATTTTTTACTGTGTTTTTCCAAAAGAGAGACTGCTTTTTAGGCAAATTTCCCCAGCGCTTTCCCAATCCCTGCAGCATCGATCCCCGCGGCGCGGTACAGATCGGCGGGTTTGCCTGACAGCTGATATTTTTTGACGCCCAGCATCTCAAATTTTTTCACAGAAAGGTTGTTTTCCACCATCCAGCGGGCGACGGCGCTGCCGAGGCCGACCGCGGGATTGTGGTCTTCGACCGTCAACACTCGTCCTGTTTTTTCCACTGATTTTCGGAGCACGTCATCGAATTGTTTTACGCTGCTGGCGATCACGATTTCCACGTCCTCTGAATTTTTCAAATTCTCTCGCGCAGCCAGTGCCTCGCTGACACACGGACCGGACGCGACAATCGTCACCTTTTTCCCCGAGCGCAGCAGATCACAGCGGCCGTATTTATATTTGTAGGCTTCATCGAAAAACACGCTCCCGTCTTCGTGGGTCAAAACGGGAATCTTGTGCCGGCCCATTCGGACATAAAAATTGCCCTCGTGACTGGCCACAAAGCGGATGAGTCGATCACAGTGATTGGGGTCGGCGGGTTCGAGCAAGTGCGTGTGAAAAAACCCGGCAAAACTCCCCAGATCGTCAATTGCCTGGTGGGTGGGGCCGTCTTCCCCGACCGAGAGGCCGCAATGAGTGGAGACCATCTTGACATTGGTTTCATTGAGATCATTGACCCGGGCCTGATCTTTTGCCCGGCTGGTCATAAAGGCCCCGAAGGTTGACACAAACGGCACCCAGCAGGTGCACTGATCTTTTTGACACGGAGCCAGGGAGAGACCTCCTGCGGCGGAGATCATGTTTTGTTCGCACACCCCAAACTCCACGTACTGGGAGGGGAGCTCTTTTTCCACCCCATCGGTTTTGACACTGCCGGAGAGATCGGCTGATCCCGCAATAATTTGTTTGTTGTGTTTGGCCAGATCCAGGAGAGCCGCGCCGTAGGCTGAGCGACAGTCGGTGAGTTTCTCCGCCGGATACAGAATGGGATTTCCCGTTTTGATCGCGGGATTTTGGGTCAAATGTTTTACCACACGATTGGGAACGGGGTTCCATTTGCGCGCGGTTCGAAACGCTTCCAGCACCTTTTTTTCCGCGACTGAAACCTGCATTTTTTCGTGTGCCAGCATTTTTTTGGCTTCTTCGGGTGAAGCGGCTTTTCCGTGCCATTTGGGATTGAGGACTTTTCCGTCCTCCTCCATTCCGGGGACGCCGTGGCCCATGATGGTTCTCCCCACAATCGCCAACGGACGGCCGCGCTTGCACGGAGCATTCATCGCTTTCCAAATCTGCTCGGGGTTGTGGCCGTTTACCTCAATCACTTTCCAGCCTTTCGACTTAAAAAATTCCGGGACATCGATGCTGCAGACTTTTTGAATAGTTCCCGAGATCTGCACGTGATTCCAGTCGACGAAGACCGTGAGATTATTCAATTTATGCTGCGCCGCAAAAAGTGCCGCCTCGTGTACCTGCCCCTCCTGCATCTCGCCATCGCCCAGGGTGCACCAGACGCGACGATTCGTTTTGTCCAGCTTTTCTCCCAGGGCAAATCCGCACGCGGCGGAAATGCCGACCCCCAGTGGGCCAGTGCCGTAATGAATCCCCGGGACATGCCGGGTCACGTGGCCTTCAAAGTTTGATTCGTACTGTCGAAACCCTTCGATCACTTCTTCGCGCCCAAAGGCGCCACATTCGGCCAGCACAGCGTAGGTCGCGGGGGACGTGTGGCCGTTGGAAATGACGACCTTTTCATCGGTTTCACTCACACGAAACGCGTACAAAACACTGAGAAAATCGAGCACGGACAGAGACCCCCCCGGGTGTCCAGACTGTGCGGCAGTCGTCATTTTTACAATTGCACGGCGACCGCTTCGACGAAAAGCATCCAAAAAAGCCACGCGGTCTTTGCCGAGCTTTTCACCGGGAGCGGGGAGCGAAAAATCCATGTTTTTTTCTGCCAGAATTCGGGTGGATTGTAGCGGAAAAAAGGAAGAAATGAAAAATTACAAATGAGAAAATCCCCCCATCCCCCTTTGAAAAAGGGGGGGTGAAGTTTTGAAGAAGAGAAGAAGGGAAGTTTTGAAGAAAAAAGAAAGAATTGGAGGGGCAAGATATATCTTGCCCGTACAGAAAAACAGACGGATCCTTGGAAAAAAGAAGAGGTTGCTTTGTTTCCCCCCAAAGCGAGATCATCGCAATAACGGCATGGATTTATTTTCAACAAATTGCTTCTCACGACTCGAGGGCATCCCGCCTTGGCGGAATGAATTCCACCAGCTGCTCGTTTCTCACATTCCAAAAAGATCCCCGCCTGCGCAGCTATGAATTTCACCGACTGTTTGTTTCTTACAACTCAAGGAGATTTCGCGAGGATGAATTCCACCAACCAGTTCCTCTCACTCGACACAAAGAACTATCGACTTTTACAAGAAGATTTCCCAAAGGACGCTGCTTGCAGTGGGGGATCCCGACTTTCGTCGGGATGAATTCCACCAACAGCTCGCTTCTCACATTCCAAAAAGATCCCCGCTTTCGTCGGGATGAATTCCACCAACAGCTCGCTTCTCACATTCCAAAAAGATCCCCGCTTTCGCGAGGATGAATTCCACCAACAGCTCGCAAGCTCGCTGGGTGTCATTCACTTCTCCGGGGGAATCTTGAAATAATCAAACAGGAAATCGGCCACGCGGTGAAAGGTGATCGCGGCGGTCTCCGAGCCCCAGGGGGAGTACTTTGGGTAGTCGTATTTGACCAGCACCACAAACCGAGGTTTCTCAAACGGGCCAAACCCCGCGAAACTCGCAATGGTCGTGCCATCGCCGGTGAGCGCTTCGCCCTTTTTGTACGTCTGGCTGGTGCCGGTTTTCCCCATCACGGAGTGTCCCCACACGCGGGCGCCACGGCCAGTGCCTTCTTCGACTGCATTGAGCAGCATGGCCTTGATGGTGTGGTAGGTTTCTTCGGATACCACCCGCCGGATTCTCTCGGGCTCAAAAAGTTCTTTGTCCCCCTCTGGATCAAGAACGGCTTCCACCAGCAGTGGTTTCATGAGATATCCGCCGTTTGCCAGAGCCGCAAATCCCATCGCGACCTGGAGCGGACTGGCGGTGAGTCCCTGGCCAAATCCACGGGTCACCAGCTCAGAGGCTTCCCAATCTTTCCAATGTTCTAGCTGACCTTTTGCCTCACCATCCAGTTTGATATCCGTGTACTGCGCAAACCCAAAATCCTGCAGGTACTCGTGCAACATTTTGGCACCCATTTTTTGGGTGATAAAAGCAATGCCGGTATTGAGCGAGCGACTAAGGACCTCGATCATCGTGGTGGTGCCGTGGTATTCTTCATCAGAGTTTTTGATCTCAAATTCATCCACTTCCACTGGCCCAGAATCATTGTAGGTTGTCTGCGGGGTGACTTCATCGGCATTGAGGGCGGCCGCCATGGTAAAGGCTTTGACCACGGATCCGGGCTCGTACTCGTCGGCAATAATTTTGTTTCGAAACACTGCCGGCCCCCAGACATTAAAGTATCGATACAGGCTGCCTTCTTCGGTCTCAATGGTGGGAATGCGCTGATTGAACGCTTCATCTTCGCGGTCAAGTTCTTCCTGTTCACGAGAAATTTCATACGTCGTAAACACATCTCCAAATTCATTCGGATCGAAGGTAGGAGCATGAGCCATCGCCAAAATTTTTCCGGTTTCCGGATCTACGACAATGATCTGTCCAAAATCAGCTTCATATTTTTCGGTATCCTGCGCGAGAATTTTTTCGACGGCTCCCTGGATCACCCGGTCGATCGAAAGAACGATGTCAGATCCATCCTCCGCACGTCGGATGCCGAGATCTTTTCCAAAAAGCTGTTTGCCTCCCGCAGATGCCACGCCAAAAATTTCTCCCGTTTGTCCTCGGAGCTCAAAATCAAATCGTCCCTCGATGCCGTACTGACCATCGCCCTCATTGTCCACAAATCCAAGGACCTGTGCGGCGAGTGATTTTTCGGGATAAAACCGCCAGTGTTCATCCCGGAGTTGTATGCCCCGCAGAAGTGCTGCGTACTCGGGATTTTTCTTGAGTTCCTGAATTTTTTCAGACACGGTCGGCACAATTTTATGAACAATTTCCACGTATCGTTTCGGCCGCCGTTCGAGCCAGGGTTGCAGTTTGGCGGCGGTTGTCCCCAGGAGGGGGGCGAGCGATTCTGCTCCTTGTGCCGGGTCGCGAATGACAGTGGGGTTGGCGATGACCTGACTTCCTTCCATTTGTATGCCGGGGATGCGTCGGGTTTCAATCTCCAGAGCACGTTCGGGAGAAGTATCGGTGAGAAGAATGACCCGCCGACGCTCAACCTCCTCAAAAACCTGTCGGAGTTCGGTTTCATAGACCTCTACAATGCTGCGTTCGACGGCAGTCCATTCGGTGGGATCGGTTTTGATCCGGCAGCCATCGATTTTGTCACAGTGTGCATTGATGAGCAACGGGGCCAGCAGCTCTGCAGCTCGGGCGGGATTGCCTCGTTCCTGTGACTCCAGAGGAAGATTGGGATTGTATGTAGGATGCGCCAGGACGATCGGATCCACAAAAAGCATTTGCAACGTATTATTTGTTGCCAGCGGTGTGTGCTCTGTCGAAAATGAGTTTTTTCGTACCAAAATTTTTCCCCGACGGGCGGGGATGATGGATCGTTTTTGGTGCTGAATTCTTGCTTCTTCCGCAAAGGCATCATGGCGCAAGATTTGGAGATCCACCAGTCGTCCGGCGAAAAGCACAAAGACCACCGCAAAAAAAATTTTCAAAAACTTGATTCGGCCGGGAAAATCGTACATTTTGCTTCCGGATTGTACTCAAAAATTTCCTCGGCGCGAATAAAAACTCGACAAAACAGCCGTTCTGCTTACAATCGAAAGACCTTTGCTCATGCCAGATTTTCAAGCGGAATTCCAGCACATTCTCACCCGCGTGAAGGAGTACCATCCAAAGTTTTCTCAGCGGAAGGAGACCCTTTTGCGCAAAGCATTTTTCTTTGCAAAAGAGGCCCACGAGGGACAGGAGCGATTTTCAGGGGATCCGTATTTTACCCATCCCGTCGAGGCGACCAAGATTCTCCTTTCGATCAAGCCAGACCTGGATACGATCATTGCGTCGCTCTTGCATGATGTGATCGAGGATACGCCGGTGACGGCGGAGCAGATCGAAAAAAAGTTTGGCTCCGAGATCCGATTTCTCTGTGAAGGAGTGGAGAAGGTTTCCAAAGTGCAGCTGCAGTCGCAGCATCCGGATCAGAAGAAATTTGAAAACTTCCAAAAACTCTTTATCGCGATCAGCAAAGATATCCGCGTGGTGTTTGTCAAACTTGCTGATCGAATCCACAATCTGCAAACTCTCGAACACGTTCGTCCAGAAAAACGCGCCCGCATCGCGTACGAATCGATGGAAGTCTATGGGCCAGTGGCAGAAAAGCTGGGGCTCTTTCTTTTTAAAAACGAAATCGAAAACCTCTCCTTTCGAGCGCTTGAGCCGGAAAAATTTGCGCAACTTTCTCAGGAGGTCGAAGCCTGTAAACAGGAACGAAAAAAGTTTATCGAACAGGCACAAAAAGAAGTGGAGACAATTTTTCGAAAAGAAAAATTTCTCATCGAAGTTTCTCGCATTTCCGGTCGAGAAAAAACGATTTATTCCATCTACGAAAAGATGCGCCGCAAAAATTATTCTCGCGTGGCAGAGGTCTTTGATCTTTTTGGCCTGCGGATCATCGTCCGGACACCGGAAGATTGTTATCGTGCCCTTGGGATCATGCACAGCCACTGGCCGCCGATTCCGGGACGGTTTAAAGACTACATCTCTGTCCCCAAGCCCAACGGCTACCAGTCACTGCATACAACTGTTTTGGGGCTGGGCAGATCAAAACTCCCCACGGAAATTCAAATCCGCACAGAAAAAATGCATCTGGACGCAGAGTACGGCCCGGCGGCGCACTGGGCGTACAAAAAACTCAAGCATTCCCGTTTTGACGAAGACTATCTCCGGCGGACGCAGTGGTTTCCGCATAACATTGAGTTGAGCGAGAGCGATGAGCCAGCAGATTTTTTTCGCGAACTTTCTCAGACCATCTTTGCAGAACAGATTTATGTGTTTACCCCAAAGGGAGACATTCACATCCTGCCAAAAGGCGCGACGCCGGTTGATTTTGCCTACTCGGTGCATACTGACATCGGGGAGAGTTGTGCTGGTGCGACGGTAGACGGCATCATCAAGCCGCTGGATTACCAGCTCAAAAACGGAGAAATCGTCCACATCATAACGCGTCCGGGACGCAAGCCCAATGCCGAATGGCTCAAATCCGTCAAATCCTCCAGCGCGCGAGAAAAAATAAAACACTTTCTTCGCCGGAGAGAAAAAATGGATTTTCCAGAGGTGCGGCAAAAAAAGAAAGCGACTTCTGCCGAAGTTCCGCGGCTTTCGAGAGCAAGAGCAAAAACCCCCCGTCTGGGAAAATCCACCAAAAAGAAACCGGAATATCAGCTGATTATCGGAGGAGCACCCGGATTGCGACATCGACTGTCGTCCTGCTGCAAGTCCTCCATGGGAAAAAATTTGATTGCGTACAAATCCCGCGGACTCGGATTTACTATCCATGATGCTGATTGTGCGACGCTCCATCGGCTGGATTCGGAGCGATTTTATGAGGCTCATTTTGAGCGCGAAATCACGCTCATGATTAGGGCCTTTCGCCGTGTAGGACTCTTGCGCGACTACACGACAGTCATCGCCAACAATGGGGTCGATATCTACGACATGAAACTCATGCCATCGACCACGACCAAAGAGTGCGAATGGCAGTTCCTTATTTCGGTACGTTCAGACGCAGAGCTGTCGCATCTCAAGCGAGACCTGGAGCGGATCGAGGGGGTGCAAAATATCACGGCCAATTCGTCTTGACACTTTCTCCGAAACCCCCACAATCAGAGTCCAGATCTTTGGAATATCGGGGGTGACAGGATTCGACGGAGAGATCCAGAAGGAGTCCTCTTGCGTTCCCGGCATGTGTGGTTTGCCGGTCAATCCAATCACACACAAATACGTGTCACCAATAAATGGAACACACTTCGAAATCAGCTCAGCTTGCGCAGCCGGTCTTTGACCCCTGCGTACGCGTATGCGTAGTTTTCGGAGGCACACCAAACCGCGCTTGAGCCTTTTTGCTCGCGTGTGACGTGAAGACCTGATCCGATGTTTTCACGCCCAATTTTAGGATCTCACGAGGAAATATTTGCCTCATTTTCTCGGACACTTTTGGCAGCCGCGACGGGTCTTTTGTCTGGTCTTGAGCCCGTCGTGTAAACAGATCAGACTATGAACGTAGACAGATGGCGTCTTCCTCTTCGGACGAGGGTTCAATTCCCTCCACCTCCACCATTCTTCGCGTCAGCGAAGAATATTTATATTGCTAAAAAAGAAATATTTTTTTCCTTTAGTTTTTGAAATAACTGAGGTGGTTCAGGTAAAAAAATGGCAGAAATAACATCTAAAGAATCATTTCGATAAATTTCATAAGCGCAGAGCCACCATTCATTTTTAAATGGAGATTCTTCTTTAGAAGATAAAATATTTTGAATTTCTTGAGAAATTTCAAACTCTCCATCAATCAAATTATGTTTTTTAAGAATCAGTAGAGATAATACCATCATTGGTCTTTTAGCATCTAAAACTTTCTGTGCAGTATCAGAATCAATTCTTAGATTCAAATCTAAAAGGATTTGAATGATCCAGCAGACCTCATAATCATGTTGCATTTTTGATTCATCTCTCAAATATTTTGAAAGAATTTTAAGGATATGATTTTTATCTTCCTCAGAAATGTGCTCAGAGTTATTTTTCAAAAAGCTTGAAACAATGTCTAAACAATTTGGTTCTATGTGAATGGACTGGAGTACAAAGCTTTTAGTCTTATCCCAAATGTTTTCTCCTTTTAATTCTCGTATCGCCTTAAAGGCATATTTCAAGGGATTTTCGGCACTCCCCTGTAATTTTTTTGCCCAAAAAAGGGTTGAATTTATAAAATAAGACAAATCAGAGTTACTTACTGTAGCTGAGTCCTTTATTTTCTCAATAATTGTACTTAATTCAGTTTTCCATTTAGGTTCAAATTCAAAGGGAGCTTCCTTGATATGTGTTTTTTGAGCATTTATTTCTAAATTAAATTCACTTAAGGCTATTGCTATATCACTTAGAGCTGATTCAGCATCTTTCCTACTGGCAAAATAAAACCAAAAATCATCAACATAACGACTTCCATTCCACATATCGTTTCCAAATTTTTTGTTAAAAATATCTGTTAAATTTTTATCGACTTTTTTTAAAATAATTTCCGAAACCACCAAAGATAAAATAGGACCAACCTGTATGCCAACTGTTTCGCAATCTTGCATGTTTCTTATGAACTTATCTAATTTATTTGACCAATGATCATCATTTCGGGATTCCTTAGCAGTCGTTTTTCCTCTGACAGCCCAGCTAATTGAGTGTGTGTAAATACTTGAAAAAAATTGAGCAATATCAGTAGAAAGCCTAAAGCAAAGACCTCTTGCTTTAAAAAAGGATACATCTTCCATTTTTATATTTTGGATCAATTCTGGATCATAGGGACTGTCATCTTCTGATAGTTTTCGATTTTCTATTTCGTGAAATGGACACGCATAAGATTCAATTTCTGTATTTTGCCAAGGAAGAGAATTTAAGTTTGTAATTAATTGAACTGCAGAAATATATCCTAAAGGATTTGGCAAATGCAATGTTCTTCTTCTAAAGCCGGACTTGGGAATGTTAAAGAGTACAGGTTTAGTTGCACAGATTGGTTCAAAGAAATTTGAAAGTTGAGATATTTTTTCAGAGAAATTTTCAGTTGAAAAAGAGGGGGGCAATTCTTTCGGAAAATATCCATATTTTATAAACTCTTTTAAAGGAATGTTTCTCATTTAAAAAATTTAAGTTACAAACAGACTAAAGCAAAATATAAAGAATTTTTCCATTGAAATTTTTCTTATCTCTGCAAAAATATGCGCGACATGACACAGCAGACCCTCATTTTCATCAAACCCGACGCGGTGGATCGCGCCGAGGAAATTTTCTCACTTCTTGACCAGCACGGGACACGCGTGCAGACCGTTGCCCTTGACTCCACGCCCCGCGAGGACATGGAGGCTCACTACGCTCCGCATCGCGAGAAGTTTTTCTTTGACTACGTGGTGGGAGAGTTTGTCGGCCAGCCGTTGGTGCTCGCACTGTACGAGGGGGAGGACGTGATCGAAAAAATGAAAACCGCCATCGGCCCGACCGATCCGGCAAAAGCTCCTGACGACACCATTCGTGGGAAATTTAGCGATGATTCCTTGGACACAGCGGTTTCGGAGAAACGTGGTGTCCGCAATGCCATTCACCGTTCGGATTCGCCCGAGGAATTTGCCCGGGAGTGGGGCGTGTGGAAAAAATATTTCACCGCGGAATAAAAATCGGTACGATCCGCGTGATGAAACGCCTGATTTTTTTTGCGCTCTTGCTCGGACTCGTTGGTTGTTCGGACTCGCCGCAGACGGGTGTTTTGCCTTCTTCATCTTCTCCGATCATGTCTCCATCCTCCGTCCGTCTCCCCGCTGTCGCTGGTCAATTTTATCCCGGCAACGCCGCACAGATTCGTTCGACCTTGCAGGGGTTTCTCGCCCCGCTTGCTCCCCAAAAACTGAGTGCGCCGCAGGCGATCCTGGTCCCGCATGCGGGGTGGTCGTTTTCGGGCCCGACGGCGGCACAGGCTTTCGTCGAAACTGCGCAGCGGGACTATGATCGCGTGATTGTTTTGTCCCCGTCACACCACAGCTTTTTTGCCGGGGCATCCATTCCCGACGTGGATTTGTACCGCACACCGCTGGGCGACATTCCGCTGGATCCAGCGATTTCCAAACTGCGAAAAGACGAATACTTTTCTGCGCTCCCCGAGGCACACACGCACGAACACGGGATTGAGGTCGAGCTGCCGTTTCTCCAGTTTCTCCAGTCCGATTTTACGCTGGTCCCGGTGGTGGTGGGGAGTGACAATTCTTTTGCCGATCTCGAACATATCGCCGACGCGCTGCGCCCGCTTGTGAATGACACAACGCTTGTCGTCATCAGCACGGACTTTACGCATTTCGGTCAAAACTACGGGTACACGCCGTGGTCGGAAAACATCCCCGAACACATTGCCGCGGTGGATCAGCAGGCATTCGATTTTCTCACGCGAAAAGACGCCGAAGGATTTTTTAATTTCATCCAGGATTCGGAGGTCACGATCGATGGGGGATCGGTGGTGCCGGTGGGACTTTTGCTTTTTCCCGAAGCGGAAGTTTCCCGTCTCTCGTACACCACTTCCGGAGAGATTCTCGAAGACGGGGAGACGTCCGTGAGCTATGCCGCGTTTCGATTTTCCGAGCCGGCCGATCTCTCGCTTTCTGATGCCCAAAAAGCAGCGCTCCTGGATCTGGCACAAAAGAGTCTTGACTCCGCTGTCCGCGGGACGGACTTTCGCCTGCCCGATCCGCCCGATCCTCGTTTGTCCGTTCGTCAGGGAGCCTTTGTCACACTTGAAAAAGACGGGGAGCTCCGTGGCTGCATCGGACATATTTCTCCCGTGACCTCTTTGTGGCAGGCCGTTGCCCAAAACGCTGCCGCGGCAGCATTGCACGACGATCGATTCTCGCCGGTTTCTGCCGATGAGCTGGAGTCGCTCTCCCTCGAAGTTTCCGTCCTCTCGGTGCCCGAAAAAATGGAGGGATCGCCTGAAGAGCGGTTGGCACGCTTGGCCCCCGGGCAAGATGGGCTCGTGCTGCGCCAGGGGACTCATTCATCGACCTTTCTCCCGCAGGTCTGGGAGCAGCTTCCCGAAAAAAAAGAATTTCTCTCGCATCTTTCTCAAAAAGCCGGACTCTCCACTGCCGCGTGGAACGATCCTGAAACCGTCTGGTACCGGTATCGTGCGGATCATTTTACGAAATGAGAAAATGTTGCAAAATTGGTTGACAAATTTTAACAAAAAAAGTATTTACACTACGAAATGGCACTTGAAAAACCAATTAACCTCAAACGAGGAGCACCAGAGCTCTCAACAATTGACGCAGATCTTGTTTTGGGAAACAAGCCAGGATTGACCAACGTCAATGAATTGGTGGAAGAAAACCCCTTTCTTTTGGGATATCAGGGATCTGATCAATCGCGTCCTGGCATTAATCCAAAACTCAAAGGGAAAAACTTTTTGGGATTGGATTCTTTTCGGGAAACGCTGGCGGAACTCCACAATGTCAAGCCAGAACAAATTGTGGTCGCCGGGGGAGGGATGGATGCCATGTCGTTGGTATTTGATGCGATCAACAGACAGCTCGGGGAAGGACGAGAATTTCGCCTCGGGAAAATGGCCGTAGAGCAACCGACTTATGATCGTATTCTGGAAAATGCCAAAAATCGTCGATTTGCTACTCGGGGAGTTCGTCTCGATACAAAAACAGGGTTGGATCTGACAGAATTGGAGGAATTGCTTAAAAGAACACAGATTGATCTCTTTTATGGTATTGATCCAGGGCAAAATCCTTCTTCGTACAGCTATGCTCCAGAAGAACGACAAGAAATCGAACAAAAAATGGCTGAATACGGGGGACTTGTCCTGTGGGATCGTGCGTATGAAAATCTCCGCTACGGAGAAAGCGAACAGAATGGGACACCTCACTATTTTCAAGGACCCATCCCGGATAACGTGATTATCGCACGAAACTATACCAAGGAACTGGCTGCAGGATCGGCAAAGCTGGGATATTTAATCCTTCCCGATGATCCCGGAATTTTAAAATTATTCGATACCGTTGTCTCCAATGCCCGGCTCAATGCAACAAGCTATCTTGTTTCGGCGTTGGTCAACCAGATTATTGATCCCAAAAACGAAGAACAGTTTCATTATTACTCTCAGCATCTCAAAAAATTACGGGAGCGGTTTCAACCCCGATTAAAAAAATTCTTAGAGGAAATGCAATCACAGTTTCCAGAAGCAAGAGTCAATCAAAACTGCGATTCAGGATATTTTATGCAGACATTTTACCCGGATATTCCGGCTACTCCGACCGCCCAGCGAATTTTTTTGAAAGAGCACGCAGAACAAGGGCTCGTTTATGAAGATGCGAGGACAGCTTACACCGATTTTTACCGCGAGGGGGGAGCTGGGATTGGAGAAACCCGAGATCCATTTGTGTTAATGTCAGAAGAAAAAATTCCTGAAATCGTGGCGGCAAAAAGAGCGGCGTGGGAAAAAACACAGGAAATAATTTCTCAGAAAAAAATTCCTGCTCCCAAGACTGGGAATCCAAAACCAAAATTTTAATTTCCCAACCCCTCGATTGCCGAGACGTGATCGTATTTTCCACCCAGCAGGTACAGTCGCTTGAGAAAGGCGAGTTTTTCCGGTGAGAGTTTTCGCAGGTGTTCGCGTGAAGAAATGTTTTCCTCATTGAGCACGGCAAACACTCGCTGAGCGACGGCCCGCTGGATGGCACGGTGAAGTTTTTCCCGCAAATCCTCCGGGAAACGTTTGCTCATCTCATACGCGCGCTTGGCCAGTGCTACGTCTGGACCGAGCATCAGTTTCAGCAGTTCTGAAACAATAGACTTTTCCCCCATTTTCCCGAGGGCAATCAGCGCATGGAGTCGCACATCACTGTGTTCGTGCTGGCGGTATTTCTTGATCCATTCCAGAGCCGGAGCATACTGGACTTCGCCGGCGGCATACATTCCGGCAATCAAATCTTCAGGAGTGTTACTTTCCATCAGGGGTTGGAGAATCTGCCAGAGCGTCCGCTTTTCGCCGACCTTCCACAGGGCGATGACGCAGTGACTACGGATGCGGGGACTTTGATGCTCGAGGTAGGGTTTCAAATAATTCACGATCTCGGGATCATCAAACATCTGACACGATCGCAGACAGATCGACTGAAGTTTTTCATCGGCTCCTTCGAGCGTTTCCTGCAAAAATGAGACGGTTTTGCTCAGGGGTAAGTGGTGCAGGATGTTCATCACCAGGAGTTTTCGCAGATGGTCGTGAGCGGTGACTTCAAATTGCTGTCGCAAGACCTCCAGCATCTGATGCTGAGTAAAAGCCCGCTTGCTGCAGTAGTCGGGGAGGCTCTTGATCCGCAGGAGCGAATCCAGAATCTGAATTTTCATCTCGGTATCTTCTGCGTTTTGCTTGAGGAGAGAAATGTACGTGTGGACCGCCCGCGGATCATTTTTTTCCGTCAGCGTGTGGATGATTTTTTCCCGAATGACGCGGTGCTGATTTTTGTCCACGAGCGCGGCTGCCAAAACTTCGGTCGCACCCACATGTCCCGCGTGTCCAAGCATCTCGGTGGCCAGCAGTTTTTCCGCCAGGGTGGGAGCGGTATGGAAATTTTCCGTGGAAACCGCTGTAAAACTTCGGCGCATGGCATACGTGGTTCCCACCAAAATAACAGCGATCAGTGCCATCAAATAAGGAAAAATCGCTTGCAATCCTAGAGAGAGCAGGAGGGCCATCACGGCCACACTGAAAAGAATTGCCAGTGGGGTCAGAATTCCCTCCAAAAAGACTCGCAAAAATTCCCGGTACTGCTTAAATGCCGAATAAAACGTAATGTGGTATCCCGACAAAAAGAGCGAATGAAAACCGTGTTCGTATCCACGAATGAAGTTGATCGCGCCGCCGCGGAAAATGAGGAGAGATGCCGCCAGAAAAAATCCCAAAAAATATCCCATCATCGTCCGAACGATGCCAAATTTTTTGAGAATTCTGGAGGTCAAAAAGAATTGCACCAGGAGGGTGGCCAATCCAAAAATCAGACTCAAGACCCCCAAATCGTGGGCGAGCGTTTGGTGGGCAATGACGTGACTGGAGACGGTCTCCCATTTGTCCATGGCATTGATTCCCAGCTGCTTGCCTGCTTCCACCGCCTGGTCAAACAGTGACACCTGAAAGTGTGTTTGGTCGGGAAACTGAAATGCGTGAGAGGCTTCGGTTGAATGTGGCAGATCAAAATGACCGCCAAGTGTATGCATAAATTCAAATTCTGTGATCGAAAACAGCATTGCCTGTAGAAAAACAACGATGCTCAAAAATTTCAAAAAGGGAATTCGATGGGCGAGTTTTGCCACATTATAAAATGGTTTTGAGGCTTCTTTTTTCTCGGCATCTTTGATCTCTGGAATGTCATTCAGCAGCCGATTTTCTGCGATCAGCAGGGTCAAAATAATTCCCAGCGGCACGAGCCAAAAAAGCAGGAGCTGGGGCAGCGAAAACGCGGTCAGCAGCCACAGCAGGAGTCCGGCACTGACGACCGTCCCAATCGTGATGGCGCTGTCGATCCGCGGCATGGCTTCCTCGGCCTCACTGGGCGAAAAAATTTCTTCCGTTTTGCGCAGAATCCCGATGCGCAGACGCGGATACATCAGATCCTTTGCGGCGAGTGCCAGCAAGAAAAACCACAAAAGTTCCCCCTGAAAAAAGAGATATCCGGCGAGCGAAATGGTGCCAATCATGAGTCCCACAGCCCAAAAAAGAATGGTGTTGAGTGGAACCCGCGACCAAAACTCACGAGTGATCAGGCTTCCCATCAGCAGGAGACAGGCTTCTGCTCCAAAAAGCCAGAGAAGTTTTTCGACGCCAAAGGCTTCCAAAAACAGCGAGGTGATCACAATCCAGGCAAGAATAAACCCAATCTGGTACAAAAAGTTTAGCCCCCACAAAAAGGCAATTCTGTGTCGTACCGATGGGGGAAGTCCGAGCGTTTGAGTTATTTTTCTCAACATTTTTTTGTTTTTGTAAAATTCTAGCCTGACAACGTGGCAGTATACCAAAAATCTTTACAAAAATCAAGCCTGTTTCTTTTTTGTATTTCAAGGGGCTTTTTTGCTCCCGGCTTAATATTGGAGAACCTCGTGCACGGCACGATCGAGCTGACGATCAATCCCTTTTCGTTTTTCTTCCATCGTGGGATCGGGGACTTCAATATCCGGGACAATGCCGGTCTCGTGGATCCAGCGATCGTTTGGCGTGAGCCATTTGGCGACCGTGACCTTGAGCATGGCACCATTTGAATAATTGGTAATGCTCTGGACGGTTCCTTTTCCCAGAGAATTACTTCCCACCACACGAGCACGTCCATAATCTTGGAGGACCCCGATCAAAATTTCCGAAGCCGAGGCGGTGCCTTTGTTTTGTAAGACGATAATGTTGTCAAAGTCCGCCAGCTCTCCCTCGCGACGAGCATGCTCGACATTTTGTTGGCGTTTGTAACTGGTCGAAAAGATTTTTTCCCCTTCGTGGGTAAAGAATTCGACGACTTCCTGGGCAACACTGAGAAATCCACCGGGATTGTTTCGCAAATCCAGAACGATTCCGCGCGGATTTTTTGCCAGAATTTCTGTTTCCAAAATCTCTCGCAGGGCGCTCGTTGTCTCATGATTAAACTGATGCAGACCGATGATCGGGACCGAATTTTTCCACTGGAGAGTTACCGCCGGGACCGTGATTTTTCCCCGCGTGACCGTGATGGTCAAATGCGTGGGCCCCTGCCGGACAATGGTGAGCTCGACGGTGCTCCCCGCCGGCCCCTTGATTTTGTCCACGATTTCTGACACCGAAAGTCCCTCAATCGATTCACCATCGACATGGGTGACCACATCTCCGGGGAGGAGTCCGGCTTCCTCTGCCGGGGAGCCGACAATCGGAGACGTAATCGTAAACCGATCACCAATCATCTCCACGTACGCGCCGATGCCTTCAAATTTTCCATCCAAACTCTCCTGGAAATCATCCCGCTGGGAGGGGCGAATATACGAAGAGTATCGATCTCCCATGGCTTTGACCATCGCGGCGATGCCGGCGTTGACCATTTCTTTTTTCTTCTGCTCGGTGAGCTGATCTGAAAACCGGTATCGGTTGATCACGTCGTGATAGATTTGCTGCAAAATATCGCCATCGGGAATGCTTGGGGCTTCTCCCTGAAGAGTGGGTTCATTGGAAAGAATCTCAATTCGAAGTGTGTTGGTGGGCTTTTTCTCTCCTTCTTCTGAGGCATCTTCCCTGACCGGCGTGAGCTGGAGCGTTCGACGTTGCGGTGAGGGAGAGGTTTCTTGCTCTTCTTCGGCACCTTGTTTGGGGAGCTGGAATCGACTGGGATTTTCAGGACGTCGATATTCAAAAGGATTTTCTTTTTCCAGACGAGACTGTTTGCTGCCGTGGTCGAGATAGTTGTACAGCCAGGTGACAAGCTCATGTCGTTTGAGTGGATGGGATTGACGGAGATTACGGATATCAATTTCATCCAGGATCCCCGAAGCGTACGCGGCTTCTACCACCGGCCAGTACTCGGCTCGTACCGGTGCTCGATCGGGGAGCAAATCTCGAAATGATTTTGATGTTCGTCGGGGAATCACCAGTGCTTTGGTCGTGACCAAAATTTCAATGGCTCGCAGACGCGAAATGTCTGCGTTTTCCTGAAAATGCTGCTGTTCGGCTTCGGTCAAAAAGCCACGACGGGTGGCTTCTCGCAGGTACTGTGCCATTTCGCTTTCGGGATCTACATTTGAGGGCACGGGCGTGTGAAAGGTCGCCGAATCTGGATCAAATCCCGCATCGCGCAGGACGACTTTCCAAAACATTTGGGCGGGGACATTTTCGCTCGGACGGAGGAAGCCTTTTCCTTCGAGAATTTCTGCCTCAATCAAGGTTTCCACTGCCGGTCGCAGCGACGATCCTCGGTGTATGTCGTAGTACATAGCCCCGGTGATGCTGGGAACCAAGAGCATTGCCGCCAAAAAACCGATGAAAAATTTTCGCATGAAGAGAGTTTGAATTTCAGCGCCAGTCTAGACGCAAACATTTTCTCGGTCAAAGAGAACCGGGAATTTCACGCCGAGTTTTTTCGTCGGAAAACAATCCAGATCGTTTTCATTAGAATAATGAGATCGAGCCAGGGGCTCCAGTGTTTGAGATAAAAGAGTTCGTATTTCATCTCTTCCTCAAAACTCAGTGTTGACCGTCCATTGATCTGTGCATATCCCGTGACGCCGGGCTTGATCGAGAGCAGGGGATGATGATCGGCATCGTATTTCTTTACCTCGTCAGGTAGATGAGGGCGAGGACCAATGAGACTCATGTCACCACGGAGGACATTCCACAGCTGAGGGAGTTCATCCAGGGAGGTTTTTCGCAAGACCTTTCCCAAAGGGGTCACGCGGGGATCGTTTTCCAGCTTAAATAACACGCCTCCCTTGCGTTCATTTTTCTTCAATAGTTTCTTTTTTTGTTTTTCGGCATCAGGGACCATCGATCGGAATTTCCAGCAGCGAAAGTGCCGTCCATTTTTTCCCACACGCCACGAGCCATAAAACACCGGGCCTCCATCGTGTTTGTGGATCTTCCAGGCGAGCAACCCAAACAAGGGCGAAAAAAGCATCAGGCCTCCGGCAGCCACAAAACGATCGACCAGACTTTTGCCCACAGAGCCCCAGCCAGAGAGTTTGGTCGAATGCAGTTTCAACAACGGATGTCGCCCCAGTGTCGAGACCTCCATCGCCGCCAGATCCAGCGCAGCCTCGTCCGGTAAAAATGCAAACTGAGCATGGTACGCATGTGCCAGGCGTGCCAGGGACCCGGTCTGTTTTTCCACAGCCTCATCGGTTGCCAAAATCACCAGCGAAGGATGCCATTTTTTCAGCGAATCTTCGAATTGGCCAAAGTCACTCTCGGGAATACCTTCCAACAGTTTGTATCGTGGAGATCGTTCACACAGATCTCGGACCTCTCGTGCAAGTTTTCCGGTGCCCAGAAGGAGGACGCGGATGCGTCCAAATCCATGTCGCCACCAGGTCTTGCGTACATATCGGATACCCATCCTTCCCAGAAACACAAACAAAATTGCCAGCAGCCAGGCGGCTCCAAAAATAAATCGAGAGAAAAACTGTGATTGCCGAAAGAAAAAGAGGACTACGATTACCGCGAGCCCCGCCGAGAGGGTCCAAAAAATATTCCGCAGTTCGTCCCAGGCTTTTTCATCGGCACCAAAGTTGTACCGACCATTCAGCGCAAAAACAAAGAGCAAAGCCCCGGTGATTTTGAGGGCGGAGATTTCAAAGAATTTCAACGGCATCAGCGTGGTGGGCGGACTGATTCCAAAGGCCTCAAACCAGTACATCCGTAGGAAGTATGCGCCCAAGAGTGCCACAAAAATCATCACCCCATCACTGAGGATGCGTCCGAGAGCAAAGAGGATGTCGGTTTTGCGCATGAAAAGCGAGGATCAAGCAGCTGCTATTTTTTTCCGCCGGTAAAGAATTCCAGGCGATCGCCTTCTTCAAACGTCAGCTCACTGTGAGAGAGTTTCAATCCGCACTCAGCACCTTCGCTCACTTCATCTATATTTTTTTGTCCCAGCTGTACGGACGTGACTTTGCCCACGCCGAGGGGTTCTTCTACTTCTCCACGAAAGAGACGGAAAAATGTTTTTTGTTTGACGGAGCCGCTGGTGACTTCTCCTCCGACCACTGCCATTTTTTTATTGGTGGCAAAGACGCCTTTGAGCACCATTTCGCCAAGAATTTTTTCTTCATCCTCATCGATGACGCGTCCTTCCAGGATTTCCTGTACTTTTTCCGTCAGATGATAGATCACATCAAAATTCAAAATTTGTACGCCTTCTTTTTCTGCGAGTTTTTCAATGCGGCCACTCGTGTCGACGTTGAACCCGACGACAATTGCTTCTCCTGCGCTGGCAAGCATCACGTCTGATTCACCGATTTCGCCCACGCCGGAGTGGATAACCTTGACGATGGCTTCGTCGGTTTTTACTTTTTTGAGTTCTTCGACGACAGCCTCCAGTGTTCCGTTTGCATCCGCCTTGGCGACAATTTTGAGTTGCTTGAGTTTTCCTTCTGCCAGCTTTGCTTTGAGCGTGGCAAGCGAAGCCTTTTTGCGTTTGGAGAGATCTTCACCGTGCTGAATTTCGGCGACTTCTTCAGCTTTTTTTCGGGCCTGTTTCTCCGATTTCATGACCTGCAACAGGTCGCCCATTTGCGGCAACTTTGACAGCCCCGTGATCTGGACGGGCGTGCTGGGACCGGCTTCTTTGATGTCTTCTCCACGAAAATTTTTCATCGTGCGGACACGGCCATTTTGATCGTAAATCACAAAAGAATCGCCTTTTTTGAGGGTTCCGGTGTTGACCAGGACGGTTGTCTCCATCCCAGATCGGGGATCCATCGAGGCTTCAATGACCGTACAAATGGCGGGACGACTGGGATTGGCTTTGAGCTCTTGCATTTCTGCTACCGTCAGGACGGTTTCCAGGAGTTCGTCGATGCCTTTTCCGGTTTTGGCACTGACAGAAACGCAGGGGGTGTCGCCCCCCCAATCATCCGGGTTGAGATCGTTTTCGGCGAGTGCCTTTTTGGCCACGTCGGGGTTGGCACTGGGGAGATCAATTTTATTCACTGCTACGACGATCGGAATCTCCGCCGCACGGGCGTGATTAATCGCTTCGATGGTTTGCGGTTTAACGCCTTCATTTGCAGCGACCACCAGAATGGCTACATCGGTTGCGTGCGCCCCACGAGCACGCATGGTCGTAAACGCCTCATGTCCCGGTGTGTCGAGGAAGGTAATGGTTTGTTTCTTGATTTCGACCTGATAGGCTCCGATACGCTGGGTGATGCCTCCCGCTTCGCCTTCGGTAACTTTTGATTTTCGTATACAGTCGAGGATGGAGGTTTTGCCATGATCCACGTGTCCCATGATGGAGATGACGGGGGGGCGTGGCTTGAGCTGTTCGGGTTCTTCATCCGCCAGCAAAGACTTCAGATCTCCGCGAAAAAGATCTTCTCCCGAGAGCTCGGTTGCTTCTTTTTTTACTTTGACATCAAGCTCGCCAGCAATGATAGCGGCGGTTTCGTAATCAATGGACTCTTTGAGATTGGCAATGATGCCGTTTTGCTTCATCTTGACCAGCACGATGGGGATCGGTTTTTCGATCTTTACCGCCAGCTCTCGCACGGTCATTTCTTCCGGCAAAATAATGCTTCCGTCGTCGGCCTGCTTGGTCTCGACTTCTTCCCGTTCCTCCAGCTTTTCTAGCCGTGCTTTTTCCTTCTCGGACTTTTTTTTCTGCAATTTTTTTTGGCTGCCCGCGGTCTGTTTTTGCTGAGATTCTATAATTTCCCGCTGCAGTTGTTCTTCAATTTTGTGTTCGGTTTGGGCAATTTCGTCGCCGACTTCCAGTTTCTCAATCTGTCCGGCGATCTCATCGGGGATCATCTCGTCCTCTGGCATCTCAAAATTAAGATCCATGGCGTGCAACTGCACAGCCTCTGGTGCAATTTCAAGTTTTTTGGCGAGATCGGTGAGTGAAATGGGCATGCCCGCGGCAGGGTAGCCCAAGGACTTGGTTTTGTCCACAGGAAATCAAGTTTTTGGCCGGCAGATTCCTCTCAAATTTTCCAAAGCCTAGAGGCCGCTCCAGCCGGTTGTTTGCAGATACCAGTTGAGAATTTCTTCGCCTGCATACAAAAAGACCAGTGTCGCTGGCATCAAAAAGGCGCCCATGGGGAGGGCAGTTTTTCGGCTTGCCTTTCCCGTTACCAAGAGAGGAACGGCCCAGAGAGTTCCCAAAAGATATGCCAAAAAAAGAGCTGGCAGGAGGAGTTTCCAGCCCAACAAAAGTCCCATCAGCAGACCGAGCTCCAAGTCGCCCAGCCCCACGCCTGGTTTTTTGAGGAGTTTCATCGTGAGCCAGTACTGCAAAAAATAAAACCCAAAGCCCACGATGCCACCGATCAGGAGGGAGGAGGTCTCTTCTCGAAGAAAGGCCCAGAGAAGGGCAATGCCAATGGCCGGAAGCGAAATGCGGCGATCGACTTCCAAAAAGCGAGCATCGTACACCCAGAGAACCAACAACAAAAACACACTTGGTCCCATCCAAAAAAGACTTGTCTCTCCCCAGAATTTCAGACCAAAGAGAACAAAAGTCAGCACAAAAATGACTTCTGTGAGCGGATAAAAGACCGAAATCCATTTTCCACATTTTTTGCACCGACCCCGTTGCAAAAACCACGAAAAGATCGGCACCAACTCGATTGCCGTCAGATTTCTCCGACACTGCGGACATCGACTTCGTCCCCACCAGATTCCTTTTTCTTCAAAATGCAGTCGCCACACCAGCATCGTCGTAAAACTTCCCAAAATGCCCCCCAGCACTCCAGCGCCGATGCCGATCCAGAGGGTGTTCATTCGTGGCAGAGGGTGACGATAAATTTTTCAATTGCGAGTTCAAATTCGCCGGTATCATTGCTGGTGACGACAATGCCACCGGACTTGAGTCGTCGCTCGATTTCAAAGAGATGATCGTAGAGCTGCTCGATTTTTTGGCGCGAGAATTGCCGAGAGAGTGGGAGCGTTTTTTGGACGACAAAGGGATGGAGTTTTGTTTGTTTGGCGATGGCTGCTGGCGGGAGATTGTGATCGAGTGCTGCTCGAATCTGTGCATGAATTCGAACTTCTCGCTGTAGCATCGAAAAGATCTGCTGGACGGACTGTCCCATCTGAAGAAGGGACCGAAATTTCCCAATGGCGGCTGTGGCATTTTTTCGTGACACTTGTTCCAAAAAATCCCAGATCTCCAGCTGAGGGTGGGGAAGTGTGAGCTCGAGGATGAGCTCTTTTTCCACCGGTTTCTCCCCAGCTGCTGCCGTCAGTTTTGCTATTTCTCGGGAGAGGAGCCAGAGATTTTCGCCACAACGGTTGAGTAAAAATTGTGCACAATCTCTCGAAATGTTCCCCCCGAATGTTTCTGCCGCTCGCTCAATCCAGCGCAGGAGCCCTGATTCATCCAGCGGAGCAAAGGCTTCTGTTCGGGAGTGCCCCAAGAAAAACTTTGTCCATTTGGTGCGTTTGTCGAGTTTCGGCTCCAGACAGAGGATCGTGGCCGTGTCGGTAAAATCAGGAAGTCGTTTGAAAAAATCAGCTTTTTGAGCGGTTTCAAATTTTTCGGCACTCCAAAATTGGTCACACACCGCCAGGCGTTTCCCGCCAAAAAGATTGGGCGTGAGGACCGAATTTTCCAGCGCCGCAAATTCATCGGCTTGTTCAAAAAATTCCACCTCGCCGTCGGGATATTTTGTGCGAAACCCCTCGCGCAAAAATCGAGCCCGCTCCCGCAATCGGAAATCATCGTCGCCCGTCAGCAGGAGGAGATTGGGGATCATTCTTTTTTGAGAATTTTTACCGATCGCATGCCAGCGCCTTTGCCGTGTTTGAGTTGCAGCACAAAATGAGTTCCCGAAAACTGTCGTTGGACCTCTGGCGGCACGCGGTCAGGCCATTCGACAAATTTGCACACGGAGGCGTCTTCGGCGATCTCGTTAAATCCTCGGGCAAAAAATTCTCCCGATTCTTTGATTCGATACAGATCAAAATGTGCGAATTTTTTCTTGCCTTGCTCGTACTCATGAACAAACACAAATGTCGGGCTTGGCACGGGACCTTCCACCCCAAACGCCCGGAGCATTTCTCGAATGAGAAGGGTTTTGCCCGCCCCCAGACCGCCTTCAAAAAACACGGTAAAATTCTTTTCTTTTTGAAGCACCTCTGCCACAAATTGCCGGGCAAATTGTTGACTGGCCTCGACGTGTGGCAGGGATTTTGTACGGATTTTTTTCATTGGCGTTTCTCTCCAAAATTTTGTACCATCTCGCCGTCAATTTACGCGAAAAAAATGAAAATTCAATTTTTCGGAGGGAAAACATTCGGTCTCTTTGCCAAAAATGCACGGGTGGTGTTGGATGCTCCAGCCAAGTTTCCCGAAAAAAAGCTCGACATCGCCACGACCTCCACGGAAGAAGATTTATCCGCGCTGGATGCAAAAAAAGTGCTCTCGCTCCCGGGAGAGTACGAGATTTCAGAGATCCTGGTCAAAGGTTTTCAGCCCAAGCAGGGGCGGGTGACGTTTAAGATCACCATGGAGGATATCGCTGTGGCTCATTTTCCGGCGATCACGCTGGTGCCCGAGGCAAAGTTTATCGATCGACTGGGGGAAAATGTGGACGTTGTGTTGCTTCCGCTGGGAGAAGACCTCACGCCCAAAACGGCCAAAAAACTGATCGAAGAAATCGATCCGCGAGTGGTGATTTTTGGCGGAGATCCGCAGTTTTTTCCGGAGATCAAAGAAATGACCGGTGCACAAATTTTAGAAGAAAATTCCGTCGATATTTCTCGCAGCAAACTCCCCGAAGAGAAAACAGAGTACTGGATTCTCTCGACGTAAAATTTGACCCACGGAGGTTTTTTTGTACAATCCCTCCGTTCTTTCTGCGACCTCTTTTATTTGTCCCCATCGGCGCGGTAGCTCAGTGGTAGAGCAAGGGACTGAAAATCCCTGTGTCGGTAGTTCGATTCTACCTCGCGCCACCAGTCTTCGCGTGAGCGAAGACTGCCGCGTCGGAGTGAAACGGAGACGGGCATTTGTCCTCGTCTTTCAAGAAATCTCTGACAGCGCTTCGACTCGGTAAACCACAAAAGTCGATGAAATATTTTTATGTGTACATTCTTGAATCGAAAGTTCGTTCGGATGCTTTTTATGTGGGAATGACTCAGAATCTGAAGTTAAGGCTTGAAAAACATAACGCCGGTGCTTGCTTGCACACAAAGAAATATGCTCCCTGGCATTTCAAAAACTTCTTTGCATTCCAAACAAAAGAAAATGCCATTTCCTTTGAAAAATATTTGAAGAGCTCTTCGGGAAGAGCGTTTGCCAAGAAACACTTTTCTCTTTCTTGAATTTCTTCCCTCCTGGTTGCTTGGAAGATTTTAAAGGAGACACCCCCATTTCCTCGTCCTGCGAGGGCGGGATTTCGCTCGGAGGTTTTTTGAAAGACGCCAGAAAACTTGCACTTTTGTAAAAAATGTGCTATATTCTACCTGTTTCTTTCTGCGAGGAAAAGATTTATCGATTCCCCTGCAGTGAGGACGGCGGGGAATAGGTGATCTTTTACATGACAGAGAGACAAAAAAGAAAAGAAATCAATAATTTTTTAGAAACTAAAAAATAATACAGCTATGAAAACAAAAAAAACATTAGCAATCAGTCTCACAATTCTTTGGGCATTTTACGGTGCCTATCTTTTTTGGTTTAGATTGGGGATTGATATTTCATCTCCATCATCAGAAAAGATGTTTATCACTGTTTTTTTGATTTTTGGAGGATTGTTTTACTTTCTGGCGTGTGCCGCCGGAAAGGAATATAAACAGCTGGGAGTGAAAATCTGGGGTGTCGCAACAACGATAGGGTTGGAAGCGATGCTCTTCCTAGAAAAATATGAAGTTGCCATCCCAGAAGTACTTCGTCTTAATTTAGTAACAGAGGTCATCGTCTGGATATTTTTAGGGATAATTTCTGTGATTCTCTGGAATCTTGGAAATTCCAAAAAATAAAAGACATCTATTTCCCCGAAAAGGATTCTCGTTTTGCGAGGATCCTTTTTTTATTTTCATTGAATTTTCCTCTATCTCTGCGACAATGACCCCGATGCTGGAATTTTTGTGGGCGACATTTTTTTCTCCGCGGCTGGAGATGCCGCTCCCGCCGCCGCCGCTGGAGGCACCTGCATCGGGGCCGGTGATTCCTCGCGGTGTGCCTCGGCTGGATCCCGCACAAAAAATCCCTGAGCAATTTCGGACCCTTCTTCGCAAAAAAAGTGTCCCCAAGTCAGAGGCGGTGATTCAGCTTTCTGAATTTGCCGAAGCGCGACTGCCCGAAGCGTTTCAGTGGCCTTCGGAGGTGTCGGTTCGTGTGTATGCCGATATTCCGGCCGGAGCGGCGCACGATCTTCCGGCCCGGAAATTGCGCTCCTTGGGAGTGCTCCCCGAAGAAAAACGATTTGGGACGTTGTCGGACGCCGATCCCGATTTGCACCGTGATGCGGTTTCCCGTCTGGCAAATAAAACCTTCGAAGCGATCGACTTTCGTCCTCATTCTCTGGATGATCCCGATCGAGACGGAGTCCTGACGGAGACCGATTTTTGTCCGCGCGTTCCGGGGGAGGATGAGGGCTGCCCAGCGGTTGCCCTTCCCGAAAAAGTTGAGCAGCCCGGAGTAACCCTGACGATCGAAGATCCTCAGAAATTTGATTTCCTTGAGCAACAGATGATCCGCGTGGGGGACCTCTTTCGTGCGGTGATTGCCGATCCGGAGAATGGCGAGATTTTTTCCACTTCTGAGTCGATCACGGTGACCCACTGACCATGAAATTTACGGGGACGGTCGTGCAGGGCAATCAGCTGGGACGGGAATTTGGGGTCTCCACGGCCAATCTCGATCTGGCTTCAAAACCATATCTGCCGGAAGGGATTTATTTTGTTCGTGTTTTTTGGCAGGGGAAAATGCTGGAGGGGGTGATGCACTTCGGCCGTCGGATCAGTGTGGACGACCAGTTTTCCATAGAAATTCACCTTCTCGATTTCACGGGGGATTTGTACGGCGAAATTTTGCAGGTCGAGGTCTGTCGCCGGTACCGCGATATTTTGAAATTTAACACCCGCGAAAAGTTGTTCTCCAAAATCCAGGAGGACAGAGTCGCGGCACGGAAGTTTTTTCTCCGCGAGGAAATTCTCGCTCGTTGGAAAACGGTTTCTGACTTTGAACGGAAACAGATGGCACAACGAGCCGCGGAAAAGATTGCCTCCCGAAAAGATTTTTCATCAGCAGAGATCGTGTACGCCTTTGCGCCAAATGATTCGGAAATTCCGTTTGTCGAGCGTCTTGCCAAACAGTTTTCAGACAAAATGTGGTGTTTTCCCCGTGTGGATGGGGGGGAGATGCATTTTTTCCCGTCTTCGTTTTCTGCGCTGAAACTGGGGAAATTTGGCATCCTGGAGCCCGAGGGAAAACTCGCAGCACCCGCCCCAGATTTTATCTTTGTTCCGGCGCTCGCTGCGACAAAAAAAGGGGATCGGCTTGGGCGAGGAGCGGGATTTTATGATCGATTTTTGAAATCCATTTCTGTGCCAAAAATCTGTGTGCTGCCGGAGTTTGCTGTTCTCAAAACACTTCCTGCGCTCCCGCACGATCAGCGAGTGGATGCGGTGATTGGTATTTGAGGAATTACAGATTACAAATTACAGATTACAAATGGGAAGGCTTAAAAGTCAAAAAGCTGAAAAGTTGAGAAGCAGGGAAGGAGGGAAGTTTTGAAGACAAATCCCCCCATCCCCCTTTAAAAAAGGGGGGGAAGATTGCTTCGTTTCCCGTTTCGCGGGAATCTCGCAATGACGGAGAAGGCTTGAAAAAAGGAGGGGTGGAGTTTTGAAGAAGAGAAGCAGAGAAGTTTTGAAGACAAAAAGAGGAAGAACGAAAAATAATTTTCAATGACGAATTACAAATTGCAGATGATGCAGGAGGTACGTTGAAAAAAGTGGAAAAGCTCAAAAACAGGAAAGAAAGAGATCAGAGAAGTTTTGAAGACAAAGAGAACACTCTCTTGTCATGCCGGGCTCGATCCGGCATCTCTGGATCCCAAATCAAGTTTGGGATGACAAGGCTCGTGTTTGATGCCGGCTACGCCAGGAATTTTTTGACGGCTTTGAGTACGGATTCGGCGTCATCTTTGGAGATCCCGATTTCGGCGAGTTCCTCTGGGCGGAGTCCCTCAAACTGCTTGATCTGCGAGAGCCCCAAATCCATGAGCGTACGAATGACTTCGGGTTCGACGCCTTCCAGTCGTTCGATGGTTACCTTTTCACTGACCTCTTTTTTCTCTTTTTTCTTGGCTTCAGGGGCTGCGACCGATTCATCCTCTTCGATGGGACCTTCGAACGTAATCACGTCGATTTGAGTGCCGAGCAGTTGTCCTGCAAGTCGGACATTTTGTCCTTTGCGTCCGATGGTGATCGCACGCTCTTCCTCTCGCACAAAAATTTTGACACGGTCTTCATTGTTATCTCCCTTAAAAAACTGGACTTTTGCCACTTTTGCAGGAGAGAGTGCCGCCAGGAGAAGCTTTTTTTGATCTTCAGAATACTGGATCACATCCAGCCGTTCGTCGCCGACCTCTTCCATCACAGTGTTGATGCGGCTTCCGCGCTGTCCCACAAACGCGCCCACTGGATCCACGCCGGCATCATCAGAGGCAACGGCGATTTTGCACCGAACGCCGGGCTCACGAGCCATGCGCGCGATGTAGACAAGTCCTTCACGCATTTCAGGGATTTCGCCCTCAAACAGTGCTTCGATAAATTTCTTGCTGGTGCGGGTGATCTTGAGCTGGGGGCCTTTTGGAGTGGATTCGACGGCTTCCAGGTAGACTTTGAGTCGTTGACCGGTGAAATACTTTTCTCCGGGGATTTGCTGGCGACTGTACAGGAGCGTTGTCACGCCTTCGATTTCCACCAGTGCCGAATCCCGATCGACTTTTTGGACACGAGCGGTCAGGAGCTCCCCCGCACGAGTAGAAAATTTTTGAAACAGCATTTCGCGTTCGGCTTCCTGGAGCTTTTGATTCATGACATGTTTTGCTGTCTGGGCGGCAATCCGTCCAAAATTTTCCTCTTGCTTGAGCGGGACGTACACGGTGTCGCCGTACTTGGCAACGGGCGTAATTTTCTTGGCATCTTTGAGCGTGATGTGCGCATCAAAATCCTCGACCTTTTCGACGACTTCTCGTTCTTCAAAAATTTTGAGATCGGCGATGTCATCCCCCAAAATCACTTTTATTTTTTGTGTCGGCCGCCCAAAGTCTTTTTTGTAGGCGAGGGCGATGCCGTTTTCAATCGCTTCCACGACAATCTCGCGGTCGATGTTTTTTTCGGCACAGATTTGGTTGATGGCGGCTTGGAGCTGACTCTGCATGTGGTATTTTTATGACCCAGAAAAAAGAGCGATGATCAAACATGACCATCACATCGGCGGCAGTCTGCAATTTTGTCCAAAAAAAGTCAAGAAAAAAATAATTTTCTCGCGTACAATGAGGTTGTTTTTCTTCTTTTTCTCATGAATCCCCCCTCTCCCGATCCCGTTCGCGACGTTTGGGAATCGATGCGGCTGCTCTTTCAATCCCACCGTGGAAAATCCAAAACCATCGCCTTCAAAAGTTCGGACTCAGACGACAAAAACGCTCCGTTTGTCGAAATATCGTACGTGCACCGCGAGTTCCCCGAGTTTCTCATCACCCGTTCCGTTTCTCGCGGCGGAGAAGTGATTTCGAGCCTCCGGATCTGTTTCAACCGACAGGGGGGTGGGGAGGTGTCTGCCCGAGGATCAGGACAAGAAGACTTTTTCACGCTCGAGCCAGACGAAGTGGCGGATTTTCTCACCCGTTCGGTCGGCCGCCGTATCCGTCAGCAGCGCGAGGAAAAAATTCGAGAGCTTTTGCGATTTGGCTAAGGTTTGGGAAAAAATTGACAAGTTTTCTTGATCGGTTTAGATAAAGTTGTTTTCAAAACAAGTATGTCGGCGGAAATATTTGGGAATCAGTCGGGATGTGTTTCTTCTTTTGAGTCCATACGGGATGGAGAGCAGTATTTGACACAAACGGAGGATCAAGCGTCGAAAAGCGGTTTTTTTTCTCCTGCATTTCGAGAAGTTTCTTGTGTTACAAAAAAGAAAGATGTGTGTGTCTGGTTATTGGACAAAGAAACACCAGAAGTGCGCGTTCGAGAACAAGAAAACAAAAAAGAAGTTTTGGAAGTCGTTTGTCTGCAGGTACGACAGGAATGTCAAAAAACTTGTCCTTTTCTCAAACTGGGAGAGTCGACGGGAAGAATGGTGGAATTTTTTCCTCCCGATTGTGTCTGGGGAAAAGATGCAAAATCGAAAAAAATGCGGGAAAAACTAAAAAAAAATACAGGTCGTCCTTTTTCTTTTCAGAAGGTATTGGGCGAAGTTTCCTGAAAAATTACCCCGCGGCATCCAGCAGCGCTTTTTGTTCTTCGATCTGCAGGGCTTCGACGATTTTTCCCAGTCCACCGTCCATGATGCCGGCGATGTTGCTGAAGTTTTGGCCGATCCGGTGATCGGTCACGCGGTCCTGGGGGAAGTTGTACGTGCGGATTTTGTCACTGCGGTCTCCGGATCCGATCTGCACGAGTCGTTTGGCGCCGAGTTCTTTTTGTCGTTTCTCTTCTTCTGCTGTCGCGAGTCTGGCTCGCAGCACCCCGAAGGCTTTGTTTTTATTTTTGAGCTGCGATTTTTCATCCTGGCAGGTCACGACGATGCCCGTGGGCTGATGCGTCAGGCGCACCGCTGAATCAGTGGTATTGACACTCTGGCCCCCGCAGCCAGAGCTGCGAAAGACATCGATCCGTACGTCGGCGGGATTGATTTCCACCTCGGCTTCCTCGACCTCAGGCATCACCACCACGGAGACAGCAGAGGTATGCACGCGGCCCTGAGATTCGGTTACCGGAATTCTCTGCACGCGGTGGACGCCGCCTTCAAATTTCAACTTCCCGTACGCCCCAAACCCATTGATTTTGAAAATAATTTCTTTGGTGCCGCCGCCCTCATTTTCCGTTTCTGATAAAATCTCCACGCCAAACTCCTGCCTCTCGGCAAACCGCATCAGCGCGCGGGAGAGTTCGGTGGCAAACAGCGCCGACTCATCGCCTCCGGCACCCGGGCGGATTTCCACGATGCAGTTTCGGTCGTCGTTTGGATCGCGGGGAATGAGCGCAAGTTTCAACCGTTCCTCGATTTCCGGTAATTCCTTTTTCGCCGCGTCGTACTCGGATTTTGCCAGCTCTCGCATCTCCGGTTCGTTCATCATTTCTTCGGCGTCAGCGAGTTGTTGAGTTAGGTTCAAAAACTGCTGTGCCAGCTCGTATTTGGGCAGGAGGGCTTTTCGTTTTTGCGCGAGATTTTTGGCTTTTTCGGGATCCGAAAACACCTCTGGATCGGCCAGCTCGGCGTCCAGGGCTTCGAAATCCGCGAGAATTTTTTGGGCTTTTTCTTCCATTTTGACCCGCCGATGGTAGCCGAAAATGTGGGAGAACACAACAAAAGAATTGACAATTTCTTCGAAAAGTTTAAAGAAAACACCGTGAGGTCTGTTTCCTCCTCGGATGCAGATTTCCGTTGTTTCACATGACGGAAGGAATCGTGCGGTTTGCACCCTCTTCTTTTTTTAGACGAAAGGAGGGGGGTGCAAATGCGCGCGCATCAAAAATATTTTTATTATTTAACTAAAAAGAAAAGGAGAAAAAGTTATGAAAAATCAAAAAAATCAAAAACAATGGCCCTGGATTGGGAGCGGGATCGTTGCCATTTTGGCAGCTCTCGTCCTGGCGATTTTGCTTTTCCTCGAACGGGGAGAAGTGAATGAGTTAAAAGGAGAAAACCTCGATCTGAAGGTTGAGGTTGCTCTCAAAGATTCACTGGTCACTCAGTGGATCGACAAATCAGAAGACTTTCTCGATACTATTTCTGTGCGGGATAAGCGGCATGAGGCAGAAATTGAAAAAAAAGATTCGCTGATCAACACTTGGCAGAACAAAGCCTGGGACCGCTATCAGCAGGTGCAGGTAAAAGAAGAAATCCTAGCAGCCAAAAACTTCGCGATTGCGGAGCTGGAGTCTACCCTCGAAACTCAGCAGATAGAATATGATCTACTGGAGGGCAGATTTAATTTTGCTGTGACTCAGAGAGATGAGTTTCAGCAGAAGTACAGTGCGGTACTGGACACGCTGGATGCCTACAGATGGGGTATCGAAAAAATGGAAACTGGCATGGAGGTTACAAAAGAAACTTTTATGACCAACCTGCCCTGGTTCCCGTTTGACATCCCTGAGAATGCCATCAAAAGCCGGACAGATATCGTCGAAGAAACACTTGAAGCCTCATTGTCTTCAGGTGAAACCTTGGAAATCGGGAAAATAACGATGATTGTCCCTTCATCCAGAGGATATGTTCGTTGGGTCAAAAAAGAAGACCCGACAAAAGAAAAAAAAGAAGAGGTTCTTTGGTTCCGGGATACGTTTCCCCCCAAAGAATAATTCCTTCCATCATGCGTACAAACCCCGCGACGTGTTCGTGGGGTTTTTTATTCTTCTCCCTTTTTCTCGGGAAACACCTTGCGCAGAGCCCGCAGGGCGCGGAGCTGGATCACGCGGATGTTTCCCTCGGATTTGCCGGTAATTTTTGCAATTTCGGTGTTGGAAAAATCTTCCAAAAATTTCAACTCCAAAATCTCCCGATGTCCTTTTGGCAGCGTCTGGAGCGCTTCATGAATTTTTTGATGTTCCCAGTTTTTTTGCACGACTTTATCCGGCAGCGGTGCGTCATCGACGGTCTCCACCAGGAGCTCGCCCGTCTCGGGGTCCTCCAGCCCCAGCAGCTCGCGTTTTTTGCGATAAAAATCCACGACAGTGTTGTGCGCGATGCGAAAAATCCAGGCCGAAAAGGAGGCATTTTTTTGGGGTTTGTAGCGGGGGAGATGCTCGACGACTTTGGTAAAAACATCGGAGGTCAGGTCCGGCGCATCGGCTCCATCCACGCGAAATCGGACGTACCGAAAAATCTTGTCAAAAAAATACTCAAACAGCTGCTCAAAACTCGCCTCGTCCCCCCGTTGGGCACGGCGGACAAGCGATGCGATTTTCGCTGTTTGACGGGGATTCATTGCTCTCACTTTACTGATTCAGCGGGGCGGAAACAATCTTTTTCCCCGAAGCTGACTCTCCCGCAGCCCGTATTCCAAAATCCGGGCCGCCGCCAGATCGTCTCGTCGCTCCTTCCCTTTTGTCACACTCTCCTGCGACGAAAATCGCTCGTTGACGAGCTGCACGTCAAATTTTTCCCTGAGCGTCTCGGCCACCGATCGCACTTCCCGGCACCAGGGACTCTCACTGCCATCATCCGAAACCGGGAGCCCGACGATCAGGAGTGGTTTGGTTTCCCCTGTCTTTTTTCGTGCACGTTCCAGTGCGGCGGTCCCTTCACTCGCCGGAGCCACCTCCAGCGGCAGGACGACGCTTCCATCGGGGCTCCAGGCAAGGCCCCAAAATCTCTCACCCACATCCAAGCCGATCGCCGCACGATTTTTATCGCTGTTTTTTTCTGCGGCTTCTGTCTGAAGCGCGAGATTCTGGAGCACCTTTTTGTCCGGCAGTCGCATCAGATCTGAGAAAACAACCAATGGAAAAATCCAAAAAATTTGGACGCATCTCGATCCCAGTCCCAGTCACGCTTTTGATAGAAATGCCACTCGTGAACATTATAAAATCGCTCCGCGTGGGTGCGGATTTTGCCAAAAGTGCCCGAAAATCCTAAGAGATCCCGATCCACCAGCAAGTGGTACTGCGGAGTTGCCAGGATGAATGCCGGGACGAGCTCGGTCAGTTTTTTGTTCAGTTCAAAAAGATCACTCTGCGCGCCCGACAGTCGGACATCATCGATCAGGGCATCAATTTCTTCCTGGGTGAGATTTGCCAGATTCAGCTTGCCCGACTGGGAGGAGTGCCAGGTAGAGAGCGAGTCAAAGTTTTCTGAAAAATTCTGTCCAAACAGGACCAGATCATAGTTTCTCTCGGCGAGAGCCTGCTGAAATTCAATCGGATTGAGTACCTCCAGTTGTACCGAAATCTCGAGTTCTTGTTCCCATGTCTGACGCATGTTTTGGGCAAAGCGCGAGTACACGGGCGGTTGTGTGGACGTGATCATTTTTAGTTGCACCGGTTTGCCATCAAACAGCCGAATGTCTCGTTCTTCGTTGTACCGAAAACCGTTGTCTCGCAGCGTCAGTCGGGCAGCTGGGAAATTTCGCTCGTGCCAGCTCTCAACATTTTCAAAAAAGAAAATCGAATCAATCCGATTCCAGCCGATTTCATTTTTGAGAATTCGATCTTTGTCCACCGCCATCTCCAGGGCTTCCCGGAGACCGGGATTTTGGACCGCGGGGCTGTCGAGATTGAAAAACACTCCCACAAACCGCGGCAGGACATACTCTCTGGCAGCGTACTCATCAAAAAGTGAGGCCTGAAAGCGCTCAAGTTCTCGTTCGGGCAATTTGGAGTACATCGTGGTCCAGGTGTGTTCGATTTTGAGATGATCAAAATTGGGATAGACGTACAGAACGAGTTGTTTGAGAAACGGCTTTCCCCGGAAGTAGTACGGATTGCGCTCCAAAAAAATACGAAATCGTCCACTGTCTTCGGGAATGATATTTTGAAGGACAAACGGCCCGGCACCCACCGGCTTTTTATTGCCGGGAAAACTGGAATCAGTGATTTCTTCAATCAAGGCATTTCGAAAGCTCGCTCGGTGAAGAATGGGTTGCGTGAGGAGCGAGGGAAAAAAGACATTTGGTTCTGGGAGGTAAAAAGCGAGTGTTTTTTCATCGACTACATCGATCGAGATGTATTCAAACGCTCCACGGAGAATTTCATTTGAAAAGTTTGGATTTTGGATTACCTGCTCGTACGTAAAAATTACATCATCAATGGTCACGGGGTCTCCATTGGAAAACCGTGCCGAATCCTTGAGTGTTATGAAATAGGTTTTGGCGTCATCCGCCATGCGAAACGTCGCCAGATTTTCTTCCACCAGGCCGGTGAGTGGGTTGTGTCGCAGGAGTCCCTCGTACAATAACTGATGGAGATCTCGATCCAGCAGCGTGTGTCGTGGGGCAAGGGGATTGAGATTTTGGAGACTCCCGACGGTGGATTCGGTAAAAATACCTCCCGAGGCGGGGACCCATTTTGAATGCGCTCGAAAGTACTGTCGCCAGCCCCACCAAAAAGCGCCCGCCACGATCAAAACCAGGAGGGCAATGATTTTTACTCTCCGGGGAATCGGTCGCCGGTGGCCATTACGTCGATGTCGCATTCAAGAGATTCAGCAATCAGACAAACATCGCCCAGAGGCCGCCACCGAGAAAAAGAATGGCGAGCAAGATGGTTGCCCGATGCAAAAATTTTTCGGCCCCACGTCGCGTTTGTACCATTTCATCCCCTGCATCGGCGCCCATCAGAGATCCCAGCGAGGAATTTTTCTGTTGGAGGAGCACCACTGCGATGAAGAGAATCGATACCAGCGTAAAAAATGTTTCAAACATACGGTCACTCAAAAGTGATTGCATTGTAGTTTTCCCATCCGGTTTGGCAAGTTTTTCCGCCGCGGGGATTTTATCGATGATGTCCTGCTCCCTCAAACCAGTGAAAGACACCGTGAAAAAGTCCCAGGATCACCCCCCCGATGACGTACATTTTCCAGTCGTGAATTGCGAAGGAAAAATCCAAAAAAGTGAAATACGGTACGATCGCTTCCAGGAGCCAGAGCAAAAGGGCATTGATTACGATCGAAAACAGCCCCAGCGTGAGGAGCCGAAAGGGCAGCGTCAAGAGATCCAAAAATGGCCGGACAAACGTATTGAGCACGCCCAGCAGGATGGCCAAAAAAATGTACGCCCGCCATCCCCCTTCCACCAAAAAATCCCCCGGCAAATATGGCGCGATATGAATGTCCATCAGCCAAAAAAGCAGGACATTTCCGAGGAGCGAAAAGACCATTTTTTGTGCAAATCCCATCACACCGATTGTACCAGAAAATCTTGAGCTGTACATTTTTTGGGCTACAATCCAGTCAATGAAGCCCATTGCTGTCGTCAAAGTCGGAACCGCTGCTGTCACGGATGAACAGGGAAATCCAAACGTAAAAGTTCTCCAGGAGCTCTGTCGTCAGCTGGCGGCACTGCACCAAAAGTACCGATTGATCTTGGTCTCCTCGGGTGCAGTGGGGTACGGTAAGAAATTCATGAAGGAGTTCTCCCGCACGGTGATTGAGCGGCGAGCCGCCGCATCGATTGGCAATACCATTCTGGTCCAAAAGTACGTCAAATGGTTTGATCCATACGGCATCCACGTGGCGCAGGCGCTCTTGGAGCGACACCATTTCTCCGATCGTCGGAGTTTTCTCCATCTGCGGGAGACATTTGAAAAACTCTGGGAAAACGACTTTATCCCGATCGTCAATGAAAACGATGTGGTCTCCGATTTAAAACTCAAATTTTCTGACAATGACGAACTGGCCACACTGATCGCGGCAGGATTTTCGGCGCAAAAACTGCTGTTTGGTTCCTCCGTGGGAGGGGTGCTGGATCATGATGGAAAGCTGATTCCGCTGATCGAAGACTTTACCGATGAGGTTTTTTCCGTTGCCAAGGGATCTTCCAACTTCGGTTTGGGGGGGATGATCTCCAAACTCCACTGTGCCAAACGCACCACGCGACTGGGGACAGAGGTACTGATTTTTGACGCCCGCAAGCCCGGAGCCCTGCTGGATGCGGATCTTGGGATGGGGGGGACCCGTTGCCCCGCGCGGGTCTGTGATATTTCCGCGCACCAAAAATGGATTGCCAGCGGTTCCCTCGTGGCTGGGAAGATTTTTATTGACTCGGGCGCGGCCAAAGCCCTGCAGGAGAGAAAAAGCTTGCTTGCCGTGGGCGTGCAATCGATTGCTGACGGGGAATTTCAAAAAGGCGAAGTCGTCGAACTCTATACCGAAGAAGACGGACCGATCTTTGCGGTGGCGCGGGCAAAAGTTTCTTCCACTGAACTCAAAAAATCGCTCGGAGACGAGGGGGTCGTGGTGGCGCATGCGGATGAAATCGTCGTTCTCTGATGCCCATCGATGTAACGGCCGCGATTGTCTTTCACCAGGGCAAACTGCTCATCACCCGTCGAAACCCAGACGGGCCGATTGGGGGACTCTGGGAATTTCCGGGCGGCAAGGTTGAAAAGGGGGAGACCCCGGAAGCCTGCTTGGTTCGCGAACTTCGTGAAGAGCTGGGGATCCGGGCGGAGGTGGGGGAGTTTTTTACCGAAAGTATTTTTGCGTACCCCGAAAAAACTGTGCGCTTGCTCGCGTTTTTGGTGAAAGATTTCACCGGAAAAATTTCTCTGACCGACGAGCACGATGATTTTCGCTGGATTGGACTGGATGAGTTGAATGGCTTTGACTTTGCCCCAGCGGATCAGCCGATTGTAGAAAAGCTCAAAAGTTCAAAAGCTGAAAAGTTGAGAAGTAGAGAAGTAGAGAAGTAAGGAAGCAGGGAGGTTTTGAAGAGAAAAGAAAAGAATTGTAGGGGCAAGATATATCTTGCCCGTACAGAAAAACATTTTGATCCATGAAAGGGGGGGGCTCGGGCTTTAGGCAGTTGTCCTTTTTTGCCGCCAAAAAAGAACGAAAAAAACCACCGTCGGGATGCTCGTCGCCACTCACAGCACACAAAAAAATGCTGCTTCGCGACAACTCGCCCCGCCTTGGCGGGGACTCAGACACGCCGCTCCACGACGCCTTTTTTTGCTCTGTGAAATGGCTCCTGCGCAGGGACGGAAGAAAAGAGAAAAACAGTTACAGATTACAAATTACGAATGACTAATTACAGATAGGAAAGCTTAAAAGTTGAAAAGCAGGGAAGTTTTGAAGATAAATCCCCCCGTCCCCCTTTGAAAAAGGGGGGAAAGATTGTTTCGTCGTTTCTCTTCTCGCAATGACAGGTTGGCTTGAAGAAAAAAGAGGACGAGAAGGAAGAAAAGCGGGAGTTGCCTTTTGGACACTGATCTGGTACGTTTTGCCCGACCTTTTTCTCTCACAAAAATGGACAGCATTCTCCCCATTCTTCAGCAGGCCAAAGCTGCCAGCCGGCAGGTGGCCAAACTTTCTGCCTCCCAGCGATCTCAGATCGTGGCGGACATCGCTGACGCCCTGGAAAAGAATTTCGACAAAATCGTCGAGGCCAATCAAAAGGATGCTGCGCGAATGGATCCAGCCGATCCAAAGTACGACCGACTCTTGCTGGACAAAGATCGCATCGCTGGCATTGCCTCCGACGCGCGAAATGTATCCCAGATCGAGGATCCGGTGGGAAATGTTCTCCTCAAGCGAGCGATGGAGAGCGGGATTGATCTCCAAAAAGTTGCCGTGCCGCTGGGGGTGGTGGGCGTGATCTACGAGTCTCGTCCAAACGTGACGGCGGACGTGGCGACACTGTGTCTCAAATCGGGAAACGCGGCGGTTCTTCGCGGTGGCTCGGACGCCGATGATTCCAACCGTGCGATCGTCGAGATTATTCAAAACGTTTTGAAGAAGCACAATGTCACCCCCGATGCGGTGCAGCTGCTGCCCACAGATCGAAAATTTGTCACAGAACTGCTTACTGCCGAAAAGTACGTCGACATCATCATCCCGCGGGGAAGTGCGGGGCTGATCCAGTTTGTCCGTGAAAATGCCAAAATCCCCACGATCGAAACCGGTGCCGGGGTGTGCCACACCTTTGTCGAAGCCTCTGCGGATCTGGACGCCGCGGCGGAGATTGTGGTCAATGCCAAAACGCAGCGCCCCAGTGTCTGCAACTCACTCGACACGGTTCTCGTTTCTGCTGAGGTCGCGGAGGAATTTCTCCCAAAACTGCTGCCCGGCTTCAAACCCTTCGACGTGGAAATCTACGCAGATGATCGCGCATTTGAAATTCTCAAATCCGCCGGCTGGAAAAAGCTGCACAAAGCGCAGTCCGAAGATTTTGGCCGAGAATTCCTTGGTCAAGCTTGCTCGGTAAAAGTGGTTGATTCTTTCGACGAAGCCCTCGATCATATTTCCGAATTTTCCTCCCGTCACTCGGAGGCGATTTGCTCGACGGACCCAGAGCTGATCGACCGCTTTCTCACGGAGGTTGATGCTGCATCTGTGATGGCAAATGCCTCGACGCGTTTTTCCGATGGGGCGCTGTACGGCCTGGGTGCCGAGATCGGCATCTCCACTCAAAAACTCCACGCTCGTGGGCCGTTTGCCCTCGAAAAGTTGGTCACGGAAAAATGGGTGCTGCGGGGAGAGGGACAGATCAGAAAATGACAAATGACAAATGACAAATTAAAAATGGAAAAAGAACAAAATCTTATCCAGGAAAAAAGCTATCGCTTTGCCCTACGCATCGCTAAACTCGCACAGCTTTTGGGAGAAGAAAAAAGGGAATTTGTTCTTTCGAAGCAGGTACTCAAAAGCGGGACTTCTATCGGAGCAAATGTAGAAGAGGCATTGGGAGCGCAAACAAAAAAGGATTTCTTTTGCAAAATGAGTATTGCCTACAAAGAAGCTCGAGAAACACATTACTGGCTTCGTCTGCTCATAGATTTGGGCTTGGTAGATTCAAAACAGGGAGAGTCTTTGCGAGAAGACTGTCGATCAATTGAAAGGATTCTTTCAAAAATAAAAATTACTACCCGAAAAAACTTAGATGTTTAATTCATTTGTCATTTTTCATCTGTAATCTGTAATTTCATGCTTGGCTTTCTCGGCTGCGGAAACATGGGGGGCGCGATCCTGGATGCGATCGTGCAGCAAAAATTGCTTTCCCCGACCGATATTCTCGTGGTGAATCGGGAGGCGAAGAAAAACGAAAAACTCACCGAAAAATACGGCGTGCGGACCACGCTGGATCCGACGGAGTTTGGCTCCTGTGCGTGCATCGTCTTGGGCATCAAGCCGCAGGGGTTGCCAGAGTTGGAATTTACCCCCGCACAGGACACGATCGTGATTTCCATTCTCGCAGGGACGCCGGTTTCTGCCCTTGCAAAAAAATTTCCCACCGCTCGTATCGTCCGGGCCATGCCCAATCTCGGGCAGTTTGCCGGTGCGGGAATGACGGGGATTTTCTTTGACCCAGGGGCAGGTTTTTCTGCCGCAGAGCGGACATTTGTCGAGTCCCTTTTCCGGGCAGGAGGCGAAGTGCTTTCCCTCCAGCAGGAAGGCATGATTGATGCTGTCACCGCGATCTCGGGGAGCGGGCCGGCGTATTTTTTCCAACTCGCCGAGAGTTTGACGGTCGCTGCAGAAAAACAGGGATTCTCTCCCGAAGAATCAGAGCTTCTTGCTCGTCAAACGTTACTCGGAGCGGGGAAAGTTGCCGATCAGTTTACAGACCTCTCTCTCGCCCAGTGGAAACAAAAAGTCATGTCGCCGGGAGGTACCACCGAAAAAGCTATCGAGTCATTTCAAAAAAACGACATTGAAAAGATTGTTTCTGATGCGGTGCAGGCAGCCTTTGATCGTGCGCAGGAGCTGGGGCAGTCTTAATTTTCTCTAATTCACACAGGCCTCCAGACAGAGATCGCGGGTGCGAAAGGGAATTTCGGCTTCACAGCCGCCGATGTTTTTTTGGACACAGGTGTCGGCTTTTTTGTTGTATTCCCAGCCGCGGGTGACCTTGAAACACGTGCCGATTCCCATCGCCTGAGCCTCACAGTCGCCTTCGACCTCTGGATCAATTTTACAAAATCCCGTGTGCAAGATTTCTGCTCCATGTCGTTCGGCCTCGCATTCGTTGAGATATCCGTTTTTTTGGAGTCCTTTTTGACCACAGACGGGATTTTTGACGAGGGGACATTCGACGTCTTTGTCCACGACGCTGTCAGCACAGCGGCCGCGGGCGTCGGCTTTGTCAAAATCAAAGACACATTCCAGCCCGGGTTTACAGAGTTTTGCAGCAGCACCCCCACAGGTCTCTCCGACAGAGGCCATTTCCGTCACCGCTTCACTGGTGACATCTGACATGTTTCCCGTATTTTCTGCCGGCTCTTCGTCTGGAGTGCAGGCTGTGAGCAAAAAGAAAACCGAAATCAGTACAAATATTTTTTTCATCGGGCGGAGGGTAGCAGATTTCATTTTCCTGTCAAAAAACCAGCGAGCGATCGAGTTTGTTTTTGAGCAGCGATCCGGATTTGATGACCTTTCCCCAGCCGATGCAGGTTCCGTTTTTCCGCACGAGTACGGCGGTTCCGTCCTCAAAATTTCGCGGCTCCTGGAGCGGCAGATCCAGTCCTTCCAGAAACTTTTCTGCCTCTTTTTCTCCCAGCTCCAGCACATTTTCGGTTGCCAGGTCTCCAAACTTCAATGCCCACTCGGTGGTCGGCTGATCGTGCGCGTCCAAAATTTTCAGTCCGGCGCGACGATGGGGATTTTTGATGGCAAACTGTGCCGCCGCGGCTGTGGCAAAGAAACATTCTCCGCCCCGCTCAAGTACGGTGGGGTTTCCAAACATTTCCCGGGGGATCCCGTACCGCTTCGCCAGTCGTGTCAAAATTTCCGCTGTCTGATTTTTTGGCAAAATTCGGCTTGAGTTTTTGGTCTGTTTTTTTTCTGCTGGCATGCGGGAAGTGGCGCTGACTTTTCGGAGTTTTGCCAGAAAGAAAATTTCACTGTTCCAGGTCTGACTCCTGAGGTGTGGCCAGAGTCGCCGGGTGTTTTCACTGATTTCATCAGCAAACAAATCACTGCCAAATGATTCGATTCCGGTCTCGTGGGGAATGTCTCTCAGATCAATCGGAAGGACTTCTACGCCGGCTCCGAACTTTTCCAACAAGAACTGAATCACCCCCTCATTTTCTTCCGGACTCGAGGTGCAGGTCGAGTACACCATTTCGCCTCCGGGACGCAGCATCTGCCAGGCAGCGGCAATGAGTTTTTTTTGTACTTTTGCACACTGAAAAATCTGGTGCTCCGCCCAGTGCTTCTGAAAAAAATCAGCACTTTTTCTTCCAAATCCTTCGGAACTGCAGGGAGCATCCAGCAGAACTCGACTAAACTCTTGATCAAAAAATGTATCCATGTGTGTGCCATCCGTTTGGGTCAGCACGACGTTTATCAATCCTAGCCGATCGACATTGGCTGCGAGTTTTTTGCTGCGCGAAGCAGAGAGCTCATTGGCCACCACGACACCGTCGCCGACTTTTTCTGCTAGCGCGGTCGTTTTGCTCCCTGGAGCGGCGCAGAGGTCGAGCACTTTTTCTCCGGGTTGCGCGTTGAGCACTTCAGCTGACAGCAACGAGGCCAGAGAAGCGGGATACATTCTTCCCGTAAAATATTCCAGAGTTTTTCCGAGCGGTTTCTCTTTTTGATCCGTTCGCTCGAGAAATCTTGCCTGGGAGAGTCCGGACACGGGATGGAGAGTCCAACCCTCAGGTTGATCAAAATTTGTGCACAATCGTACGGTTCGGGGAAGCGGTTCGGTGCAGGTTTCAAAAAAAGATTCCCATTCAGATTCTGGGAGAATTTCTTGGATTCGTTCAATGAATTTTTTTGGAAAAGGCTTTGGCATCGAGGAGAGTTTTAGCGGAAAAGAAAGAACTTGGAAAGCGTGGAATGAAAAAAAGTTGAAAACTTTTTTCAAACAGCGTACGTTCGCTCTGATGAAGCGTGTCTGTCCTCTCTCCGGGCAGGAATTTGAGATCAAGGATTCGGATCTCGAATTTTATAAACGCTTCGACGTCCCGCCACCAAGGCTCTCTCCAGACGAGCGAATGCGGCGCAGACTGGCCTGGCGCAATGAGCGGACCCTGTACCGCCGGCAGTGTGATCTGTGTCATCAAAATATCATTGCCATGTATCCGGTGGATACGCCGTTTCCCGTGTACTGCCCGGGATGCTGGTTTTCCGACCGATGGGATGCGCAGCAGTTTGGGCGCGATTTTGATTTTTCTCGAGCATTTTTTCCCCAGTTTCTGGCGCTCCAAAATGACGTGCCGCGTCTGTCGCTGATCAATGCCCGCAATGAAAATTCCGAGTTTTGCAATCTCGTTGGAGATTCTCGCAATTGTTATTTGATTTTTAGCTCCATCGGTTGCGAAGACTGCCTGTACGACGCACCCTTTTTCTCCAAAAGTTGCGTCGACTGTCTGCTCGTGTACCACTCAGAGCTCTGCTACGAATGTCTGGATTCGGAGCGTCTGTATCACTGCACCCACTGCCAAAACTGTTCGCATTCCCACGATCTCTCCTTTTGTTTTGACGTGCAGGGGAGCCATGATTGCTCTCTTTGTGCGGGGTTGCGTCGTGCGAAGTACTGTATCCTCAACGAACAATATTCCCCTGAGGATTACAAACAGAAAAAGGCAGCATGGGAAGAAAAATCCTTTGCCGAGCGTTGGCAGGCGTTTTGTGACATAAAAAAATCCGTGCCCCACAAATATTTTTTCGGGGTGGGGGTCGAAAATGTAACTGGGGATTACATCGTGCATTCCAAAAACTGCGAGCGATGTTTTCACATCGACCAGGGAGAGGATTTGAAGCACTGTACGCAGGCATCCAAAAGCAAGCTCTGCATGGACTGTGATGTGGGAGAATTTTCCGAATTTTTGTACGAGGTGAGTGGATTTCACCGACTTCAAGACGTTCGTCTCTCGCACTGGTGTTGGGATGGTTGCAGTCAGATCACGTACTGCTCGAGCTGCCGCAGCACGCGCAATAGTTTCGGCAGCACCTGTCTGGATCATCATCGGTACTGTCTTTTGAATAAACCGTATCCCAAAGACGAGTACTTTGCACTCCGGGATAAAGTTATCGCTCACATGACCGAGACAGGGGAGTGGGGCGAATTTTTTCCGATCGAGATTTCTCCATTCGCGTACAATGAGACGGTGGCACAAGAATATTTTCCGCTTTCAGAAGCAGAAGTTTCCGCCCGAGGGTGGAAATGGCGAACACCAGAAAAAAAGATTTCTCTTTCCACGTCAGAAGATATTTTGACCTGCACTGACTGCGCCAAGCCGTACAAACTGCAGTCGGCTGAGAAACGGTTTTATGCCCAGATGGAGTTGCCCACGCCGGAGAAATGCCCACAGTGTCGGCACGCAGAGCGTTTGTATCTGCGCAATCCCCGCCGACTGTTTTTTCGCCAGTGTGCCCGATGTGAGGTGGAATTTCAGACGACTTTTTCCCCGGACCGACCGGAGGAAATTCTCTGCGAAAAATGTTATCATGAGCATGTTCACGGGGGAGGAAGTTGAAAAGCACAAAAGCTGAAAAATTGAGAAGCAAGGAAGAGGTGAAGTTTTGAAGACAAAAGAAGAGAAAATAAAAATTACAAATTACAAATTCCAGATGGGGAAATCCCCCCATCCCCCTTTGAAAAAGGGGGTGAGAAAAGGAGAAAAGTTGAAAAGCAGGGAAGAAAGGAAGAAAGGAAGAGAGAAAGAGAGGAAGCAGTGAAGCTTTGAAGAATGGAAGAATTGAAGGAAAAAAGAAGGAAATTGAAAAGTTTTTTGGAAAACGCTACTCTTTTTTTGGATTTGTTTTGGGGTCACTGGATCCCAAATCAAGTTTGGGATGACGTTCCTTGAAAATGAAACAAACTTGTGCCGTCTCCGGCGTTGAATTTGAGATCACCGATGCCGATCTGGAGTTTTACAAAACAATGAATGTCCCCCCGCCGACGCTGTGCCCACTCGAGCGAGAGCGTAGGAGGTTAACCTGGAGAAATGATCGAACACTTTACAAGAGAAAATGTGATGCCACCAAACAAGATATTATTTCAAATTATCATACAGACCATTCTTTCCCTGTGTACGAAAGTGGTTACTGGTGGAGTGATAATTGGAATGCATTAGAGTATGGTCGTGATTTCGACTTTTCACGCCCTTTTTTTGATCAATTCTTTGAATTACAAAATGCCATCCCCCACTGCTCCCTCAGTGTTATAAAACCCAGTCTAGAGAATTCTGATTATTGCAACCAAGTTGGAAATTTAAAAGATTGTTACCTCTGTTTTGATACTCGATATTGTGAGAAATGTTTGTATAGCAAATCACTCGAAGATTGCTATGAATGCTTGGATTGCTTTAAAGTATTTGGTTCAGAACTTTGTTATGAATCCGATTTTTGTTTGAATTGTTATGGCTCTACATATTTATTAAATAGTCAGAATTGTTCCGAGTGTCACTTTGGAGCAAACCTTGTAGGATGCAAAAACTGCTTTGGTTGTGTAAATTTACGAAATAAGCAGTACTATTTTATGAATCAAAAATGCACAAAGGAAGAATATGAAAAAAAGATGCAAGAAGTATTCTCTCAATTTTCAAGAGAAGAATTGCGACAACATTTCTTGACTCATCAACAAACACTGCCTCGAAAATGGATGGAAGAAATCAATACTGAAAATTGCACAGGAAGCCATCTGATCGGTTGTAAGGATTGCTCTGACTGCTATGACTCCGAAGATCTAGAAAAATGTAAATATTGTTTTGATATAAAAAGAACGCGAGATCATTCTCCAAGTTTTCATAACTACGATATTAACAACTTCGGTGGGCAACTTACAGAGTGTTATGAATGTGTAAGCATTGGAAATGGGAATAATCATTGCGTTCTATGTGACAATGTTTGGGGATGTAGCGACACTTTCTACTCAAGAATTTGTGGGCAAAGCCAAAATATTTTTGGTTGTATCGCTCTTCGAAATGCAAAATATTGCATTCTCAATAAGGAATATTCTAAAAAAGAATACTTTGAACTACGAGATAAAATTATCGAACATATGAAACAAACAGGTGAATGGGGCGAGTTTTTACCAATGAACCTTTCTCCTTTTGCCTACAATGAAACCGTGGCTCAAGAATATTTTCCACTTACAAAGGAAGAAGTCATTTCTCGTGGACTTCAATGGAAAGATCCTGATAAAAAAGATTATCTTCCTCAAACACTCAAAATCCCTGAAACATTAGAATATGTCTCTGAATCTATTTGTAAAGAGATTCTCGCATGCACAAACTGCAAGAAGAATTATAAAATTCAAAAAGTAGAAATCGAGTTTTACAAAAAAATGAAACTTCCACTTCCGCGGAAATGCCCCGACTGTCGGCATGCGGCACGGGTCAAGCTGCGAAATCCACGCCAGCTTTTCGACCGCACCTGTGCCAACTGTTCGGATCTCTTTCAGACGACCTTCGCTCCGGATCGTCCGGAGCAGGTTTTTTGCGAGAAGTGTTTTCTTTGCCTCGTTCTCAAAATAGTCTCGCACCGATTCCGTTGACCACTTCCCAAACACTGCCGCCTTGATTCTGTCTTCATCGGAAACGAGCGGAGCAACCAGCTGTCCCCCTTTCGTCCGCACCTCTCCGCGCTGGATTGCCTCGATCCCTCCAGTCGTTTTTTTGGTCTGCACCCCTGCAACCGGGAAAAGCAGCATATGGATCGGGTCTTCAAATGCA
>JAIPIF010000004.1 GCA_021734785.1 Candidatus Altimarinota bacterium
CGCACAAAGTAGGAATACTGCTTTTGCCAGTTGGGACAGGTGGCCCCGCAGATCTCGACGCTCGAAAACATCGGAAATACCAAGTCCCCCGTTTCCAATGCGCCTCCCCCATTGCTCACCATATTTGCCTGAGTCAGCACGTCACTCATGTTTACACGTGGCTGGACATCCGTCGCTGCAATTTCATCAGACAGCTGAAGCTCATACCGCAGCACATCGCCCGGGCGAGCGGACACCGCCGTTCCATCTTGATTGTCCCGAGAGACGTTTTTGACGGAAAAATCCACCTCAATTTCACCTGGCGTTCCCTGAGCATACAGCGGGGCACCAAAAAAGAAGAACCCGCAAATGAAGACGAGGAGTATTTTTTTCATTTTTTTGAACACAATTTGTACGAACTGCTGAACAAATTTTGTACCCCACAACGATTTGGGTCAACCATTTTATCTTGCAGAAATCGGTGAAATGTTTTATTCGCAGAAAAATTCTATCCGATGTACCAACGCTTGTACCTGTGAAAAGTCCTCGGCAGCGAGTGTTTTTTGTTTTTTGAGAATGTCGGCAACAGGGGTCCGGCGCAGGAATTCAAATCGTTGACGATCGCGGTTTGAGAGCAATTCAGCGCCGGTGAAGTCGTCGGCGGAAACTTTTTGTGTCTCGGGAGAAAAAAAACAATTTCCCCGTACTCGATCCAGCTGGGGGCATTGCCCGCGCCAGTCCAGGAGACGCAGACAAAAAAGCGCATCAAAGAGGGGCAATTGTGCCGGATCCAGTGCCCCAAAAATTTGCTCGAGAACTGGAAATACCTCCGCGGGGGGAGGTGCTTCTTCAAATTTTTGTGAAAACCGCTCCAACCACCCAAACCCCATCTCACTCGCCGCGTAGCTTTTGAGAAAAGCGGGAAATATGCGCTTGGTGCTCACGTCTCGCAGGGAACGACTCTGTCGACCCTGAAAGATTTCCAGCTCCAGCAGCCGAAAAAAATCAAGATCTGCTCGTTTTTTGGAGCGAGAAAATTTTTTGACAAACAGGGAAATTTTTCCCCATTTTTGCGTAAAAAATTCAAGCACCGCATCATCGTTTGCTAGGACGGTTCGCCGCAAAAGAAGCGCCATCGTTTTTTCATTGCCCATCTCAAGAAGTTGCCAGTTTCCCGCGGAGATATTTTTGGACAGAAATCCATGCTCCCAGTGCTCCTACCACTGCAGACAAGACAAGTTCCCAGACAAAAATATGATTCCACAGATACAGAAAAATGGGCCCACCCGGCAACACCGTGATCTCACGAAGCGCGAGCACAAAAAGAATCATCGCCACCAGGGCTGAAATCAGGCCGAGAAAAATGCCTTCCACCAGAAACGGTCCCGCGATAAACCCCCTCCCCGCCCCGACCAATCGGGCAATGGCGATTTCCTGCCGACGAGAAAAGAGGGCGATCCGAAACGTGTTGATCATGAGCAAAACGCCTCCTGCGATGAAGAGAATTACCAGCACGCGCGCGGCAGACTCGACTGTTTTTCGCAGACGCAAAAGATTTTCAATGACCGTAATAAATTCTCGCTCTCCCTCTCTGTCCCAGGTGCCCACAACCTCGGTGTACCGGGCACTCCGAAAGACGGATAAAACCGGTTCGACCTGTGTGAGGTCCTGAAAACGGATGTGAAACCGCTGGGGCAAAGTCACTCCATCACGCTCTTCAGCAGAAAGAATCTGCCATTCCACTGCGTACTGCTCGAGCTGATTTTGGAGCGCTTCGAGCTCAAACATGTCCGGTGATTCTCGCAGCGGGATAGAAAAATCCGCCCGTTGCTCGAGGGATTCCAGTGAGTCCGTGGCAAAAAACTGGATGGAAAACACAAAGTTTAAGAGAAGCAAAATCAGCACCCCAAGCCCCACTGTGGTGAGCGAGAGAAAAGTATTGCGCCCCAACTGCACCACCCCCTCCCCCAGGCTGCGCACGAGTAATTTTTGGAATCCACTCATCAAAACGAAGTGTAGCGGAATCGGGCACTTTTGAAAAATTCAGGCGCAAAGGGGTCGGCGCGCTCGATCCGCAGTGTGGGAAATTGTTTTTGAACGGCAGCAGGATCAAGTCGCTGATCATAGCCGAGGAGCAAAATGTCAGGCGATTCTTCGCGGAGCGTCTGGAAAAAATCTCCGTCCCTTCGACCCAGCCGGACCTGCGTGTGCGGCAGATTTTCGGCACACACGCGGGAGAGACGTTCGTTTTCGAGAAACCGCGGCATCTGTTTTTTGTAGCGGAGAACCGTCTCATCTCGCGCCACCACCACGACCATTTCACTGGCAAGAGAAACTGCATTCCAGAGAAAAAACTGGTGCCCCACATGCAGGCCATCAAAGGTCCCTCCGACGAAAACTTTTTTGGCAGAACTCACACAGGCAGTTTACACTTTTCCCTCGACAACGTTCAATATGTTTTCATATGCCCGTGTCCCCAAAAAGTTGCTGGAGGCTTCGAGTTGTTTGTCTGTGGCTCGAAGCGTCCGAGGAAAATCCTGCGGAACCTTGAGGAGATGCCCTTCTGCCCAGAGGAAGTGAAAAACAGCTTCTGCACGGCTCTTTTTTGTTCTAAAATCCATGGAAAACTTTTCGGTTTCTGCTCCTCCTTTATAAAACTTTCCAAATTTTTGATGACTTCTCCACCCAGGAGTTTTGCGAAAATCCCCCTTGAGAGATTTCGGAAATTTCATTTTCTGGGGCAAAAAGTCCTGCGTTGTTTTTTCGACATACCGTTGCTCATACTGCTGCAAAAAGCTCTCAATGTGCTGCAAAATTTCTTCTCGGGCCATCATGCTCTCCATCCGAGAAAAATGCTGCGCAAAATTTCGAAGCTCCATCATAAAATGCCCGCCGGACGTTTTTTCATTTTCATTGTTTTTGTGATTTGACTCTGTCACATACTGAATTTCAAATCCAAACTGAGATTTTTTCGTCTTGGAATCCAGGAATCGTATTTTTTGAGACATAGCCCGATATTCTCCCCCAGAGCTCTGATTAAATTTCTCGAGAGGGAGCACCATTTTTTGTACCATGCCTGAGAATTGATTTTGCCCTGGTAGTTTCTCATTAAAAAAAAGTTTTCTCTGTGTTGGGGTGAGATAATTTTTATCCCGAGACTCTACATCAACATCGTATGGTTCCGCTGATTTTTGTATCTGATGTTCCACATTCATCATAATGTCCAAAAGTTCCAACGCTTCATCTTCTTTTGCTACTTTTTCATCGTCCAAAATAACGCGAATCCGAAAAAGATCATCCAATTTTTCTGCTGCTACTTTTCCGCCTCGTTCAAGTTTGTCGATGGCTTTTCGAGAATCCTTCAGGCCGATCTCCACTCGTTTGATTGCCGCATGAGGAGGCTTGCCTTCAAAAGAGAGAACCGGATTTTCTACAAACTTCCCTACCGCCAACCAATTATAAAATTCTTCTCCTGCAACCTGCTCTCTTTTTTCCACCCGAGAAAAAAATTCATCAATGTCTTCTGGATGTCCATGAATTCCTGACAAAACACCCCCTTCTTCTTTTCCCCCTGGAATCGGCTGTCGACCAAAAAGATATTCTGCCCAGTCTCGAAGAGAGGTGATGTGTTTTTCGGCCGCAAAAAGAGCAAGAGATCGTTTCAAAACACGACAGGCACTGTACCGCTCGTGTCCTTTTTTTCCTTTTTTTTCGTCTACGAGAAAATCATCTCCAAAATCTTTTTGGTCACAGGCCACAAACTGAAAAAACTGCTGCACTTCCCGAAGGGAAGAAAATCCACGTTCAATCTGCTGCCACACACTTCGGGCGAGTTGTTTTTCTGAGGAAAATTGAAGCTTTCCAGACTCAAGGCTCTCCAAACCCAGTCGCAAATATCGAGTAAATTTTTCAAAATCTTCCTCTGTTTCCAGCGGAAAAAATTCCTTTTCAAACCAAAGTTTCAAAATGAGTTCCCGCTTGGCCAGATCAGCAGGAAACGCGTGCATATCCATGACTGTGAGCGTCCGGTCTTCTAGGATTTGCATTACGCTCTCGTATGCCGAATTGATGGCAGACTCTACTCGCTGCTTTCCTGTTTCTGGAATCTTTTCCGGACGAAGAACCGAATGAATAATTTTTTCTGGCTCTGCATTTTTCATTTGTATTCTTTTTAGTCTATTTTCCAGAAAAGTCAAGTCTTGCCCCCACTCTTTTTTCTGGCACAATCGGCACGATGCCTGTCGAGATTTTGCAAAAACAGCCGCTTGGGAAATTCTCTTTTTATGGGATCGGTGGCCCAGCGGACGAGCTGATCCGGGTGGGAGAAACCGAAGATCTGGCAAATCTTTGGGCGGAGACCTGTCGCAAAAACATTCCGAAGTTTGTCCTCGGCAGCGGATCAAACACCGTCTTCGCCGACACCGGTTTCCGCGGACGCGTGTTTTTACTGACAAACCAAACGATTGAGAACTCCGAAAACACCTGGTGGGTCAGTGCCGGCGTGGAACTGCAAAAACTTGTGGAAGCCTCGGCCGCAGCTGGATTTGCTGATCTACAAAACTTGAGCGGCATCCCCGGCACTGTCGGCGGTGCGGTCCGGGGCAACGCCGGGGCGTTTGGGAGTGAAATTGGCGACGTAATCGAGCAAGTGGAATTTGTGGACGAGACGGGCACAATACGGGTTTTGGAAGGAAAAGACGGGCAGTGGCAGTACCGTAGCTCCGTGTTTAAAAAAAATCCGAACTGGTGCGTCACGCGTGTGCAAATGCGATTTAAAAAGAAAGACGATCCCGAGAAACTCAGCCAAGAAGTCCGACAGCTCAAAGCCGACCGCTGGAAAAAATATCCCCCGGGACGATCGGGCGGCAGTTTTTTCAAAAACCCCGAGGGAAATTATGCGGGCAAACTGCTCGAAGACGCGGGAGCCAAGGGGGACCGCATCGGGGACATTGAAATTTCAGACCGCCACGCCAATTTTTTTCTGAACCTGGGAAATGGCAAACAGTCTGATCTCTTGCAATTAGCCCGCAAATGGCGAGACATCGTCGCAGAGAAATGGGGCGTCACCCTCGAGCCGGAAGTGATGCTGGTAGATGAGCGGGGGGATCGAGTAGAATTGTAAAAAATTTTCCCAAAAAACTCCATTTCGCCTTGAATTCGGTCAGGCAATTTTTACAATCCCCGCCGCATGAAAATCGAAGTCCCCTCTCCGGACGACGCGGCAGAAATATTTTTTGTCCAGCGCCAGACCTGGCACGAATCCTACACCCGGTACCTCACACACGAGGAAATTGAGCACCGCTTCACCGATGCTCCCGAACGAATCGAACAGATTCGAGAAGGAATAAAAGTGCAAGAGATCGCGCAGTATTTCGTCGCACGAGACGCGGGCAAAATTGTCGGGTTTATTTCACTCGCCCGCGAGCCAAAAAATGAAATTCGATCCCTGTACGTTCTGGAGCAGTGCCAGGGACAGGGCGTGGGAAGAAAACTCCTCCAAAAAGCATTTGACTGGTTTGCTGGTGAGCCAATTTTTGTCCACACCGATGAGCAAAATGCTGAGGCTCAGGCATTCTACAAAAAATTCGGATTTGAGTTTGTTCAGAGACTCCCCTCTTCCGAAAGAGAAGGATTTACATTGCTCGAGTTTCAAAAACCACTCGCGGCTGCGTAGATTTCAAAAAGCATTGCGTCGCGTCTCAAAATTCTTAGAGTGTCTCTGAAATGCTTTTGATCACCGAACCCGACCCCGACGACGCTGGAGAAATATTTTTTGTGCAACGCCAAACCTGGCATGAATCCTACACGCATGAGATCTCACACGAGGAAATCGAACACCGGTTTGCCGATGCCCCCGAGCGGATCGAGGCAATGAAAGAACGAATCGCTGAGGAGAATCCCGAGGAAAAATTTTTTGTAGCACGAGAACCCGACACAGCAAAAATTGTCGGATTCATCTCCATGACCAAACAACCGGAAAACGAAATCCGGTCCCTGTACGTGCTGGATCGCTACAAAAGTCGTGGCATTGGCAGTCAGCTGATCAAAGAAGGCTTTCGCTGGTTTGGAAATGAAGAAATCGTCGTGCACGTCTCCACCGAACCGGAAAACAAACCCGTCCTCCGATTTTATCGCAAAAAAGGTTTTCGCCCGATCCGGTCGCTGCCTTCAGAGGAATGTGCTCCTTTTGAAATGATGGAGATGCGCCGCAAACCGCAAAAATAACGAAAGACTTCTTCCATGGCTCTCCCCACTTGCAATCTGTTATTTGCAATCTGTAATTTTCACAACACCACTCTCGGCTGCAGTTTTCCCGCACGGATCTCTCCGAGTCCCATTGTTTTTCCGCCAATAAGCACGAGCAGCTTGTCTCCCTCCATTCCCGACCAGTCAAAAGCACGACCCGCAATGAAATCCTGTGTCCGCCCCGTCGGGATTTCGACCTGCGGGAGGCTCGTTAAAATAAATTTTGGATCGATCGGTTCGGCACATGCCTCCGGGGGGAGTGCATCCTGAACGGATAAAGTGCCAACGTGTGTGCGACGCAGCTCGGAGCAAATACCTCCTCCCGCTACTTTTTTTCCCAGATCGCGAGCCAGCGCCCGCACATAAAATCCCGCCGCTACTTCCAACTCCAGGATGAGGTCGGGATAATCGTATTCCAAAATTTCTGCGCGAAATACTTCCGTGGCTCGGGGCTTCAGGTCAACTTTTTCTCCTCGTCGCGCCAGATCACAAGATTTTTTTCCGGCAATTTTGATCGCCGAAAACTGTGGCGGGGTCTGAGAAATTTTACCGGTAAACTGCTCGGAGAGAATTGCTTCCACCTCCGATTTTGTGGGAAATTGTTTTTCAAACGTCGGCCAAGTGTCTGAAACCTCTGATTCTGGATCATGCGTGGGAGACTCTTTTCCGAATACAATTTTTGTTCGATATGTTTTTCGCGCCTTTTCGAGGAAGGGAATCAGTCGCGTACACTTCCCCACTGCGACGACCAGCAGTCCCGTGGCAAAGGGATCAAGCGTCCCCGTGTGCCCGACTTTCTTGATCTGAAACTGCTTGCGCAGACGTGCACAGACGTCAAAACTCGTCCAGTCTTTCGGCTTGTCCACAAGATAAAATCCGTCGAAGTGCATCGGCATGATTTTGCCGATCTCCCAAAAAGTGTCAAAAAAACTTGCGCCCGAAAGTATTTCTCGTACAATCCCGTCGCTTTGCTCTTGGGAACGTCCCGAAACGCACCCCGAGGGCCGTGAGACTTCTTCACCGACCACAAAGCATGAAAAAATATGAATTGATGGCGATCATCGCCAATGACCTGGACGAAAAAAAAGCCGTCTCTCAAGTCAAAGAATCACTTGCAGACAAAATTACCGAGCAAAAGGGTTCGGTGACCTTTGAGGATTTCTGGGGCGCCAAAGGATTTGCCTACAAAATTCACGGCCAAAAATGGGGGTACTACGTCGTCCTCCAGTTTGAACTGGATCCCGAAAATCTGAGCGAACTCGAACGCGAGTGGAACATCGACCCAAAGGTCGTGCGCTTCCTCGTGAGCAAGGTCGATCCTCGTGCAGGAGATCCCGTCACCCAGGCGGAACGAGTCAAAGAGATGGAGGCCCAGAAAAAAGAAGACGAAATCGCAGAAATGGAGGCAGAAACAAAGAAAGCGGCTTCTGTCAAAAAAGCAAAATCCGAAGATGCCGCATCCAAAACAGAGGAAAAAGACTCCGAAGGGAAGAAGGATGCGGTCGATAAAAAACTCGATCAAATCCTCGACGACGCTTCTCTTGACCTTTAATTTTTCATTCGTCATTTGTAACTTGTAATTGATTTCCATGCCTCCCAAACCAAAAAAATTTATCTGCACGTTCTGCCGAAGCAAGGTCGATCACATCGACTACAAAGATGCAGCGACTCTCGCGCAGTACATCACCTACTACCGGTCGATTCAGAGCCGATTTCATACGGGCATCTGTCTCAAGCACCAAAAAAGGCTGAGCAACGCTATCAAAAAAGCCCGATTCATGGGACTTCTTCCCTTCGTGCGATACGAAAAATAATCGACCATTTGCAGAGGAAATGACGCTTTAAAATTGTCTTGAAAAAAATCGAGCGTTTTTTGCGGGAAAAAAATTAGCCTTGAAGTCTTTTTTTTTGCTACAATTGAGCAAAACAGACATCCAAATAAAAATATTCCCCATGCCCGACGTCCCCAAAAAGCCCGATACCGCTTCTACTCCGGAAGAAAAGGATTCTTCGGCTGATCCAACGACGCCGATTATTCCCCAAAAACCGGAAGAGGAAACGTCCGAATCTTCTCAAGAGACGGAAACCGGAGACGCCCAAACTCCGGAAACGGTTTCTGAGCCCCCGGAAAAGGAAAATACGGAAGACGCTCCAGAAAAAGACACCGTCCCAGCGGCACCTCAGAAGCCGGAAAAAAACGATTCAGTGCCCCTCCCCAAAAAACCAAAGAAAGACGAAAACACCATGGCTTCTCAAAATAATCCCATCAGCACAAAGCTCTCTGCAGATGAACGCGAAAGTCTTCGTGCCCAACGACGCAAAAGCAAAAGACTCCTCTCTCTGTTGCGAAAAATAGCGATTCTTTTGTTGGTGATTATCACGGGAAGTTACTTCTGGTTTCAGTTTAATCTGAACAAGGATTCCAATCCCCTTTCTGTGTTTGGTGTTTCCGAGAATTTGGGAATGAAGCACAAACATCTCAAACAAAAAACACGCCTCTTGGAATCTGAGAAAATGGGGATTGATCGAGAAATATCCCGACTTCAGCATAAGCTGGAAAATAAAGAATTTACCGTGTTTTCTCCTGAAATCGAAAAACTGCGAAGTCAACAACTCACCTGGTTTGATCGTGTGGATGCAAATGGCAATCTCGAGTTTGGAATGATGGAAGCCGTGCCACGAATGGCAAAGTTCTTCAATGATCGAGAGTATCAAGATGACGCTCAGATTATCGCAGGACGGCCAGGACAAATCGAAATTTCGAATGTCGTGGTAGATCGCTCAGGCATAAATTTTAATGTCTCCGGCGCGGAGCTGTTTGGAAACGTATTTTTTCTCAATCTTGAATTTGTGAAAATGGTAAACGCCTTTCCTTTCTTAAAAAACGGAGAGCTTCAGACCTTTTCTAAACGAGAAAATCAAGAAGGAGAGCCTATGATGGAGTACGCCGTAAAATTGGAATACCAAACACCAGACGAAGAAGACCCGCATGATGCTTTGTTTCAAAAATATCTTGATTGGCTCGCACAAGACGAAGCCGGAACTCTTTCCGAGGAGGAAGAACGTACAAATGCTGATGCGCAATCCTCTCCCCGAAAAGTCCGTACTTCTGACAATGACAATTCTTCCTCATGAATGCTTCTTCTCTCCGGCCACAGACAAAACGAAAACTCCCCCTGCTGATCTGGGGGCTCATTCTGATAGGACTTCTCGCCTTCTTGGTCCTTCGCGTGCTGCCACTCGCACAAGCCTGGCAGCAAACACAAAGAGAAGTCACGCAACTCGAACAAAAAGTCACCCTTCTAAAAAGCGAAAAAGAAATGGCACAGAAGCGACTCGAAACACTGCAGGCAGAGTTTGATGCTGCAGCTGAGCCCTTTCTCGCAGAAGAACGGCAACTCCTGCCAAAAAACTTTGATGTAGAAAAAGTTTCCAAAGTTCTGGAGCAGTACTCGCTCCAGCTCCCTCTCCTCGACCCAAATTCAACGCTTTGGATTCAGAATCTTTCTTTTTCTCAGGGACGCAAAGAACCAGGAGAAAAATTTGCCCGAACGTCTGTTTCGCTCACGATGGAAACGACCCAAAAAGACCTCCGAACCTTTTTAGATTTTTTGCAAAACGGAAAATTAACCGAAGATTTTGAAATAGGAAAGGCTCAGGGACGCATCAGCCCCGCGGTATACCGATATCTCACAGAAAATCTTTTGCCCCTGGCCCACATCCAGTCGATTCATATTTCCGAAAAACAAGATTCTGATCTGATTGATGCACGTCTTCAGGTGACTTTTTTCTCTCAAGAATAATCCGAACTCTCCATGGCTGAAGATACTCTCAAGCAACTCCAAGAAACCATTGTCGCTGGAAATATTCCCGATCTGATTGATCTGTGTATGCGGTATGCACTCGAAAAAAGTGCTTCAGATATTCATATCGAACCCAGTAAAAGTTTTACACGCATTCGCGTCCGCATCGACGGAATTCTGCGGGTTATTGTCGAATATCCACTCAACCTTCACGCCGGCGTCGTCTCAAAAATTAAAATCATGTCCAACCTGAAGATTGATGAAACCCGCATTCCTCAGGACGGACGGATTACGACCTTTGTGGGAGAAACAGAAGTGGATCTCCGTGTCTCTACTCTCCCCACACCAAACGGAGAAAAAGTCGTGATGCGTATTGTGGATAAATCAAAGAAAATTCCAAAACTCTCAGAGCTGGGAATTGTCGGACACAACTACAAGCTTTTTGAAAGTGCCATCAAAGAGCCCAATGGCATCATCCTCACTTCCGGACCCACCGGATCAGGAAAAACAACAACCATGTATTCGGCGATGAGCGTCCTCAACCGACAAGAGGTAAATATTTTGACATTTGAAGATCCGATCGAAAACCAGATGGATGGACTCAACCAAAGTCAGGTGCGATCAGATATCGGCTACACATTTGCCAACGGACTGCGTACAGCCCTGCGCCAAGATCCAGACATCATCATGGTCGGAGAGATCCGAGACAAAGAAACAATTGACATCGCCATCGAGGCCTCGCTGACAGGACACTTGGTGCTCTCGACAATTCATACAAACTCCGCCATCGAAACCATCACCCGTATCCTCAACATGAAGGTGCCGGACTTTTTGCTCACCGCTTCGGTCAATCTGATCATGGCACAGCGTCTTGCTCGACGGGTCTGTTCCAACTGCCGCGTTGCTCAACCGCTCAGCACTGATGCGCAAAAAAAATTGCAGGATGCTTTTACGACATTTGAACCGTATGAGGGATTTGATATGGATGCCCTCAATGATCCTGTTTTTTATACTCCCAACCCAAAAGGCTGTGATGAGTGCGAAGGCAAAGGATACAAAGGACGTGTCGGGATTTACGAAATCCTGGACATGGGATCCGAAATAAATAATGGCATTCTCAAAGGGCTTCCTTCGTTTGAACTCCGAGAAATTGCCCAAAAAGAAGGCATGATTACCCTCGAACAAGATGGGCTCATCAAAGCTGCCCAAGGCGTGACAACGCTCGAGGAAGTTTATAAATTGGTGAAAAACTAAACCATGGATCTCCCAAAAGTACCCCAAAAACCATCAATGGCAGAAAATAGCGAAGAAATTCTCTTGGATATCAAGGGAGGAGATGCTGAACCACGCAGCAAAAAACACAAAAAACAAGCGGCAAGAAAAAAAGGCGGCTTGATGGATTTGTACAATGAGCTCAACCAACAAGTTGCTGAACTCTCTCCGGTTTCTCTGAAGGAAAAACTTATCTTTTTTGAACTGTTTGTCGCCACGCTCAACGCAGGCGTTCCCGTCGCGGAAGCACTCCGAATGCTCGAGACCCAGAGCCAGAATCCAAAAATGCAACGAGTCGTGCGAGACATGCGCCATTCGATTGAAAGTGGGGATAGCCTGGCACAGGCCCTGCTGAATTCTGATGGAGTTTTCGACGAAACGACTGCCTCCATCGTTGCCGCTGGTGAAAAATCCGGAAAGCTCAATGATGTGATGAAAGAGCTTGTTCGACAGTATGAGCGAATGGATTCTATTCAAAAAAAGGTCAAAGGCGTCATGACCTACCCCATCATTGTGGTTGTGGTGATGATTTTAATGGTTATCGTTGTGATGGTGGCGGTTGTGCCAAAACTTGTCAGCGTCTTTGAGGGGGCTGAAAATCTCCCCCTTCCGACAAAAATTCTTATCGCGGGAAGTGATTTCTTTCGGAATCAATGGGGACTCTTCTTACTCATTCTCGGAATCGTTGTTGGGGGGGTTCTCCTCTGGAAACGCTCTCCTGCTGGGAAAAAACAATGGTCCACTTTTTTATTGTCTATTCCAATCGTCGGTGATTTTATCCAAAAGGCCGTCCTAAGTCGCATGACCCGCATTTTTTCCTTTTTGATTTATTCCGGCGTTCCGATCATCGACGGTCTCCGCATCTCCGCCAAAGTCGCCGGGAATCCAGTATACAAACGGAAAATTTTATTGGCAGCAGATGACCTCACTCGTGGAATTGAAATTTCGGAAAACTTTTCCGATGATCCCAAGCTTTTTCCTCCTATGCTGGTAAAAATGATTTCTGTGGGAGAAAAAACAGCGTCACTGGGTCCAGTGCTTGAAAAAATTGCGGATTTTTATGACGAGGATCTAGAACGAAAAATTAAAATGCTTTCGAAGTTAATTGAACCGTTTATCCTTTTGCTCATGGCAGGAGGCGCGGTCTTTCTTATTCTCGCGATTTATCTGCCGATTCTCAAAATGAACGACAAAGTGTTGGGATAAAAACGCTTTCTTTTTGCAGAGATTTGCGTACCCTTGCCGCCGATTTTTTGAGAGAACCTCCCCAAAAAACATGGAATCTTTTTTCTTGGAGTACGGCATCTGGGCACTGGCGATCATGATATTTGTCGATGAAATAGGGCTTCCAATTTTTCCCAATGGCATTGCCCTTTTTTTTGCTGCAGCACTCGCACGAACGACCGAATCTGCCTCTCCCTGGGCTTTCTTTGCCGTGGCTGTCATCGCCGCACAGCTGGGAAATGCGATTCTCTTTTGGGGGGGACGACACGGGCTACAAGATCGACTTGTTTCTCGAAAATGGAGACTGCTCCCCTCTCCCGAACGCTGGGAAAAATTACAGAAATTTTTTGCCTGTCGTCATGGAAGTTTTACCATTTTGGGCGTTTCTTGTCTGACCGCTGTGCGCCCATTTGCTGCCCTGATGGCAGGATCGTGTCAAATGAAGCCGCTCCGATTTTTTCCATTTAATTTCCTCGGGATTGTTCTTTGGGCCGGAACCGTCACCCTGGCAGGATATTTTTTGGGAACCCCTCTCCTGATTGCCGCCAAGCAAGACTGGAAAATGGCTGTATCTATTCTTGTCGTTTTGGCCGCATACTGGTATTTTGGATGGCGATTTCCCTGGAAGTATTTTCGCAACAAAACGAATGAAAACCAATGTCCTCGTCCTCGGAAATGGCGGCCGTGAGCACGCCATCTGTACGGCACTTACCCGATCCAAGCAGCTGGGAACGCTCTGGACTCTCGGGACAGCGGTCAACCCGGGTATTGAGAGCCTGGGAGCAAAAATAGGCCTCACCGATTCGCTCGAAGATTTTGAAAAACTCGGGCGCATTTTGGAGATTGGAAAAATTGATCTGGTGATTCCTGGACCAGAGGCACCCCTTGCCGCCGGGGTAACTGATTTTTGCTGGCGAAACGGAGTGGCGTGCTTTGGACCAACAAAAGAAGGTGCTCAGCTCGAGAGTTCAAAAAGCTGGACACGGGACCTCCTGCAAAAGCACGGAGTGGGCGATGCCTGTCCAGACTACCTCATCTCGACAAAACGGGATGATCCAACGCGAAAAAAGTTTTTTGAGAAATGGGACGGACAGATCGTGGTCAAAGCGGACGGATTGCTCGGCGGCAAAGGGGTAATCGTCGCCGGAGACCACTTCAAAACGCTGGAAGAAGCCGAAGATTTTGCCAAACAATCGGTGGAACAATTTGGCCGGGTGGTGCTGGAGGAGAAACTGATCGGAGTCGAATTTAGCCTAATCTCTCTTGTCGATGGAAAAACGGTTCTCGACTGTCGCGCCTGCCAGGATCACAAGCGCGTTTTTGAAAATGATACGGGTCCTCAAACCGGCGGTATGGGGGTGATCTCAGATGAACGGGGCAAGCTCCCCTTTTTGACGGAGGAAGACTTGGAAAGAGCCCACGACATCAATGTGCGATCCATGAAAGCCGTGGAGGCTGAGACCGGACAAAAATTTCTCGGTGTTTTGTACGGTGGATTTATCGCAACCAAATCGGGCGTGCAGCTGATTGAGTACAATGTCCGTTTCGGGGATCCGGAGGGGTTAAATATTCTCGCCACGCTGGAATCTGATCTGGTGGAAGTCTGTCGACTCGCCTGTGAAGGAAATTTGGACAAAGTCGGCATGCTGCAGTTTGCCCCGGTAGCCACAGTGCAGAAATATTTGTGTGCCCCTGGGTATCCGGAGGATCCGCAAAAGGGCGGCATGATAAAGCTCCCCGAGGTGCTGAATGATGACACGGTGCAGACGTTTTTTGCGGGGATCAAAAAAGAGAGCGGAACATTCAAAATCTCCGGCGGCCGATCGATCGGTGTGGTGGGCCTCGGGAAAAATCTAGACGAGGCAAATGCGAACTGTGAAAAACAGATCGCCAGGCTTGAAGGCGAGTTTCACTACCGGCCCGACATCGGCACGAACAAACTCACCCAGTCACGAGTGGAGATGATGAAAAAAGTGCGGGGATAGATTTCCCAAAAAGCACGGCTCAATCATCAATTCCTTCCTCCCAGTGATCCGCGTTGAAATCCAATACGTCTTTCGTCTCTTTTCTTGTATCTTCTAAAATATCTTCCTCATCAAAAGAGCCTTCATTTTTTGGAACTCGCTCTGGATCCAATCCCCAGAGAACTAATTTATTTCCCCAATCACTTCGATTTTCTGCCATACTCTTGTCCGTTTAAAACAATTTAAAATTTAATTATTTAAAAAAGGCTGTCAACTTTTTTCAAAACTATTTTCTGCTACAATCTTTCAGATGAAAACGATCGATCGAGGGCTACTGATCGCTGTGATTGGACTAACGATTTTTGGACTGGTGATGATGAGTTCGATGTCGATTGCTTCGAGTTTTGAAGTAACGGGGAGAAATGATTTTTATTTCTGGCGACACTTCTGGCACATCATCGTGGGAATCCCGCTCTTTTTGGTCGCCCTCAACTTCCCCCTCGAAAAACTCCGAAAACTCGCAATCCCCATTTTTTTTGTGGGCATTGTTTTTCTGATTCTCACACTGGCCATCGGGACCGACTTTGGGACATCGGCCAAACTGTGGCTCCAGCTGGGGCCCTTTTCGTTTCAGCCAGTGGAGCTGACCAAGCTCGCCGTCATTATCTTTCTTGCCGCAATTTTTTCGAGTGGAAAACTCACTCCTGACACGGTGGAGGGAGGCTTTTTGCCTTTTGCTGTGGCACTCAGTATCCCCGCTCTTCTTTTGGTCATTCAGTCAGATTTTGGATCCCTACTGGTGTTAATTTTGACTGCCGCGGCAATGTACTTTGTCGCCGGAGCAAATCTAAAGCACTTTTTTGGTGGCGGTGCTCTCCTCGCCCTCTGTGGGACAATTGTTGCTCTCGCTGTCCCGTACATCGGTCGGCGAGTCCGTGTGTTTCTCGATCCAGAGCTCGACCCGCTGAACACAGGCTTTCAGATCAAACAGGCCTTGATTGCCATTGGATCTGGCGGACTGTTTGGCCGAGGATTTCAAAACTCTGTCCAGAAATTTGACTACCTCCCGGAGGTACAGTCCGACACGATTTTTGCCGCGATTTCGGAGGAACTCGGATTTTTTAGAATTTTGTTTCTCATCGCTGTGTACGGATTCATCGCCTGGCGGGGGTTTGACATCGCCATGAAAGCAAAAGATGCCTTTGCCAAATTTCTTGCGATCGGCATCACGACCTGGATTGTGGGGCAGGCATTTATCAACATCGGCGTGAATCTGGCACTCCTGCCAAACACCGGCATTACGCTTCCCCTGATTTCGTACGGCGGCAGTTCGATGCTTTTCACACTGATGGCCTTGGGAATTCTCCTCAAAATTTCAGCAAACCTCCCACAAAAAAACCGCCGCCGGTGGTATCACTGACGACGGTTGATTTTTGATGTGTTTGAAAACTAACACATCTCTCGACAGTCTGCTGGACTTGGGGCAGAAGCATTTTCTGAAAGATTGTTGTCTCTCCACTCTTCCCATTTGTTCCACTCCTCCTGTATTTTTTTGTTGAGAGAATCGAGATCCTTTCTGTGAGAGGAATTATTTGAGCCTGAATTTTTTTCAAGAGTACTCATGTGTAAAAAAGTGATTAAAAAAATAAAAAATTATGAAAAATAACGGGGACAAATCAGCCACTCTCGTGGGAGGGGGAGCAATCGTTTTCGGTTTCGGAAAAAAGCACGGTTATTCATCGTCCGGGGGTTCACAAAAAGAAATCTGGAATCCAAATCTTCCCACCCGCTCTTGTATCTGGTGAAGTGTTTCTTCCGAAAGCTCTCGCACAGAAAGTTCAAACTTTTTGGGATACAAATTTTTATTTCTTCCCACCTTTTTAAACTGGTCTCTTCCGTTTCGAAAATACCAATCAGCCGATCGTTCCTGATCAGGACGAATCCCGAGGATTTGGCGCACACGGCTGAGAACCGTCTGAAAAGAATCTTTGACGGACTCCTCCAGTGCCGCGTCATTGTCTTTGCTGGGAACGATCCAAATTTTTTGAGCTTCCATGGAAAAAGAATAAAAAAATACCGGCTGTCTGCCGGTCTGAGCGTGTGGGAGTTTTGAATTTCAAATCATATCCTGCTCAGCCGACAGTTCGTCGAAGAAAGAATAATCTGAGCAATGATGTTTCGGCTGAAATTCATCGGGCTCCAGTGTACGGAGCAATGCGGGACTGTCAAATTTTTTTGCAATTTGAAAAATCTGCCCTAGACTCCGGATGATGAAAGTCTTGCTCGTGGGAGGCGGCACCGGCGGCCACATTTTTCCACTCCGCAATCTCGCGGATGAGCTGGTCACACAAAAAGCCGATGTCGAACTTCTGGTTGCAGAGGCACCACTGGATCGCCGGATTGCCAAGCAAAATTTCTCGGACATCACCACCCATTTTTTGCGTACTGGAAAAATCAGGCGGTATTTTTCTCTCAAGAATTTTGTTGCACCATTTATCATTCTACAATCAATTTTTGCTGCGCGAAAAATCCTGCGAAAAAACAAGCCTGACGTTCTTTTTTTCAAAGGAGGGTTTGTGGGATTTCCCATTCTCGTGGCAGCGAAACTCTTTGGATTTCGGGGAAAGATTGTTTCCCACGAATCCGACATCTCCCCCGGCGCACTGACGCTTTTGGTACGAAAATTTGCCCATCAGCATTTCGAAAGCTTTGGAAAAACACCGACTCCCCTCTTTTTTGAGACAAAGAAAAAAACCGCACCCAAAAAGGCTTCTCCCACTCCCCCGGGCGGAAAAATTCTTTTTTTGGGTGGCTCTCAGGGAGCAAATTTTCTCAACATTCTCTGCAAAAATCACGTTCGGCAATTGGTCAAAACTCGTCATGTCACTGTCATTACTGGGGTGGGAAAAGCTGTAAATTTTCGCCACAAAAATTTTGAACAGTATGAGCTCCTCCCCGCGGAAGAACTTTCCCGTCGCCTCAAACACGCAGACCTCGTAATTTCTCGAGCAGGAGCCAACACGCTGTTTGAAGTCATTGCCGCCAAAAAGCCCAGCATCGTCATCCCCCTTCCCTCCTCTGCACGAAATCACCAATGGAAAAATGCGCAATTTTTTGCGCAAAAAAATCTCTGTCGGGTTTTCCCCCAGAATTCACGTAAGAGCTTTCTCAAGGCCGTCACTGCCGCCCAAAAAGATCACCAGATGAAAACCGCACTCCAAAAAAGTCAGATCAAAAATGCCGCCGGAAAAATTGCCGAAACCATTTTGAATTTTGAGAAAAAAAACTAAACTGTCGCCGACATGACGACATTGTTTTTAAAATATCGACCCCAGGTTTTTGCCGACATCGTAGGACAAGAAGCCGTCGTCCGCACGCTGCAAAACGCCCTCAAATCAAGTCGCCCCGCACACGCGTATTTGTTTGCCGGCAGTCGGGGCACCGGAAAAACATCGACCGCGCGAATCTTTGCCAAGGGGCTCAATTGCGCCGAAGCAAGCGCTGGCGAACCCTGTGGAAAGTGTGAAATTTGCAGGACAACGGCCGATGGATCACTCGTGGACGTGATTGAAATCGATGCCGCATCCAACCGAGGGATCGACGAAATTCGCGATCTGCGGGAAAAGGTAAACTTCATGCCAAACATTGCCTCGCGAAAAATCTACATCATTGATGAAGTCCACATGCTAACGAAAGAGGCGTTTAATGCGCTCCTCAAAACGCTCGAAGAACCACCCGAGCATGCGTTTTTTCTCTTGGCAACGACCGAACTGCACAAGATCCCGGAGACGATTATTTCACGATGTCAAACGTTCACCTTCGGGCGGTTTACCATTGAACAATTGGTCGAGCGACTGGAGCAAATCGCCAAAACAGAAAAGATTTCCGCGGACACCGAAGCGCTCTCCCTGATCGCAAAAAAAGCAGAGGGCGGACTCCGTGATGCAATTGGCCTGTTGGAACAGATTGCCGCCGAAACAGAAAATTCAATCACTTCTGAAAGTGTGCGAAAAAGCCTTGGCATTTCCTCATCGGAACAACTGGAAAACTTTTGGAATGCACTGGAGGAAAACCAGACCGCCGAGGCACTTACAATTTTGAAATCAGTCGCACACGCGGGCGGCGACTTTCGCACCTTTGGGCATGATTTTTTGGGGTTCCTTCGGGAGCAGATGCACGCGCTCTTGCAGGAGGGAGCCTCACTGGGAACCCTCCTCGATACCATTGAAGAGATCGAAACCGCACTGGCTCGATGCAAAACCTCTCCGATTGTTGAACTCCCCTTCGAAATTGCCGTCATTCGATTGACGCAGGGAGCCCCAGTGCAGACCGGAAGAAAAAACCCAGAGACAAAACCGACAGAAAAACCGGCAACAAAAGCAGTTTCCCCCCCCGAACCCGCCCCCGACGCCGCAAAATCTGAAACGCCAAAAGCCGCTCCCGCAGCGAAAGCAGCTGACCCCGAACCTCCCGTTTCTGTCGAAAAAAAAGCGACTCCTCGCGAAGAAACTTCTGGATTTCTCTTTGACGACGCTCCCAGCCCATCAAATCCCATCGAGGAAAAAGTGCCGGTGTCGACGCCTCCGCCGGAAAAACCAAAAGAACAACCCCCAACTCCCGTGGAACATCAAACCGAACTCTCCGTCGCCGCAGTGCGAGAAAAAATGCCGCTGCTGGCAGAAAAAGCAGCTCTTCCCTCTTCCGTCAAAAAAAGCTTTCTTTCTTCCTGTACTCCTGAGCTGGCCGGAGACAAGATTCTGTTTCGCTCCAATTCCAATTTCCATCTCAATCAGCTCAACACTGCTGAAATAAAGCATAAATTGATCGGCGTAACCGAACTTATTTTTGGAAAAAAATGGATGGTAGATTTCGCCCATTCCAGCACCGTCACGCCGGCCGAAGAAAAGAAGGATGGCGAAGCCACCGCTGATGATTTTTTGAAGTTTTAAAAAAAGCACTCCGTCTGCAGGACGCTTAGATGAAAAACTTTTGACAAAACTGAGGAAATCCAGACAATGCCCGCGAACTCTTTTGCTATGGAAAAGTTTCTTTCTGACCGCGTCAATGAGCTTCGTGCTGTCACCTGGCCTACTCGAAAACAGGCGATCCATTCGATGATTACTGTCATCACGATCATGCTGCTCGTGGGACTGGGGCTGACACTGACCGATTCGCTCCTCAATCAGATCATTCTCAATCTCCTCTGATGGCCAAACAAGACCTTTCTGCCGGTCGCAACTGGTATGCTGTACACACGTACTCTGGGTACGAGGACACGGTCAAACAGGCGATCGAGCAACGTATCGAGTCGATGAACATGCAGGATCATGTGTTTGAGGTGGTCGTGCCAAAAGAAAAGGTCGCCGTGATCAAAAATGGAAAACGCGTGATTGTAGAAAAAAATCTTTTTTCTGGATATGTCCTCGTAGACATGATCGTCACAGACGCGTCCTGGTTTATGATTCGGAATACTCCCAACGTGACCGGATTTGTCGGCTCGGGAAATATCCCTGTCCCCGTGCTTCCGGAAGAATTTGGAATCATAAAGAAACGAATGGGGGAAGCCACTCCTACCACCGATATTAAATTATTGGTCAATGATCTGGTCAAGATTAAAGAGGGACCTTTTGCCAACTACGAAGGGGTCATCTCTGAAGTCAACAAAGCCAAAGGAAAGGTCACCGTTATGGTCTCCATTTTCGACCGCGAAACTCCCGTCGAACTCGACTTTGATCAGGTGATCAAAAAAATATAATTCTGTAATTTTTTTTCGCATGCCCCCCAAAAAACCGTTCAAATCAAAATTCAAAATTCAGCTCCCCGCAGGAGGAGCGACTCCTGCCCCACCGGTAGGCCCCATCCTCGGACAGCACGGCGTCAACATTCAGGCATTTTGCCAAGAATTTAATGACAAGACCGCGGATCTCAAAGGCTCCGGCCTCACCGTCCCGGTGATCTGCTACGTGTTTGAGGATAAATCTTTTCAGCTGGAGCCAAAAACGCCCCTGACCTCTGCCCTGATCAAAAAGGAACTGGGCATTCAGAAAGGTTCTGGAAAACCCAACACCGAGAAAATCGGAAAAATTACTCGGGCACAACTGGAGGCTGTGGCCAAACAGAAGATGCAAGATCTCAACGCCAACGATATGGATGCCGCGGTCAAAATTGTCGCCGGCACCGCCAAAAGAATGGGCCTGACGCCCGAGGTTTAATTTCGCCCCTTTTGTGGGAGCCCCGCCTTTGCGGGGCGCTTTCTACCACTTTACCCCCTTTTCAGATGGACAAACGTTCAAAAGCCTACCGATCGGCCCAGGAAAAAATTGATCGGAACAAGCTCTACACCACCGAGGAAGCCGTCAAGCTCTTGAAGCAGACGTCGTCGGTCAAATTTGATGCCACTGCCGAGCTCCACGCCCGACTCAACATCAATCCCAAGCACGCTGAAGAGCAGGTTCGTTCGACTACATCCCTTCCGCACGGGACCGGAAAAACGGTGCGCGTGGCGGTGTTTTGTGAGGACGACAAAGTCAAAGCCGCCAAGGCCGCTGGCGCCATTGAGGCCGGCGATGATGCACTCGTGGAAAAAGTCAGCAAGGGCTGGCTGGATTTTGATGTGGCTGTCGCCACTCCTGGCATGATGAAATCAATGGCAAAGGTTGCACGTGTTCTGGGTCCGAAGGGATTGATGCCAAACCCAAAAGCGGGCACGGTCACCACGGATGTCGAAAAGACCGTCAAAGAACTGGCAGCCGGACGCATCGAATTTCGGAATGACAAACACGGCATTCTTCACACGGTATTTGGCAAACTCTCCTTCAGCGAAAAGCAACTCCAGGAAAACCTGGACACCCTGCTAGAAGCGATCAAAGCCGCCAAGCCCGCTGCCATCAAATCGACTTTTATCGAAAATCTGACGGTGACGTCCACCATGGGCCCTGGCATTCCGCTGGATCCGGGACAGTGATTTGACGCACGCGTGTGAAAAGATAGACTCATGACACTTTCTCATTTTTTCTGATGGCAAAAAATCTCTCCTGGCTCTCGCATCTCATCAATCTCGGTGGCGCCCTGACGGGCATCATCCTCACCGCTGTCGGTGGCGTGATGGTCCTCAATGCCGCACTGAAACTCTACGTCTTTCAGTTTCAGGGGGAAGCATACCAGATCGTCACGACACAAGAATGCCAGTACGATCGAAATCTCGGCACCGAAGAGCCTCGTGAGCGCACTCCCGAAGAAATTGAGCAGTGCAAAGCCGAACGACGAGAAGAGCAAAAAATGCGATTCCGACGGCAAAAAGAAGAAAATATGGTCGACGGTCTCGCGATGCTACTCGTGGGAATCCCCTTCTGGATTATCTTTGACCGACGCCGAAAAGCACGGAAATAAGTGTTCCCGCTTTGTATCCCCCAAGAAACTCCTTGCAAAACTCGAGTATTTTAAAAAGCTCCCTGTTTCAAAAGGTCATTCAACTGTGCTTTTCCAGCAGCTTGATGATGTTGTCTCTTGGCTGCATGCCCATCGCCTCATCGACGACATCCCCGCCCTTGAAAACTTTGAATGTCGGGATGGACATCACCCCGTATTTGGAGGCGAGTTCGGGTGCCTGATCGATATCGAGCTTGACGATTTTTGCACCTTTAGGAATATCTTTTTCAACTTCTTCCAGGAGCGGCATCATCGCCTGACACGGCCCACACCAGGTCGCAAAGAAATCCACCAGCACCGGCCCCTCGTGCTGCAAGACTTCGGCTTCAAACTCGTCAGCGGTAATTGCTTTTGTCATGAGAAAAGAAAAAAAGTCGCCAGAATTGTACCCTGCGCGGAAAAAAGACGCAACTTTTTGAAGAGCTACTGCTCGGAGGTTCCCCGCTGTCGCTGCCGCAGCACATGGAGAAATCGACGGCATTCATGCGCCTGTTCTGAGTCCGGAGAGAGGGCGATCACTTTTTCAAATAAATTACGCGCCTGCTGCCACTGACTCGAATTCATGTAGCATACCCCCAGATCGCAGAGAATGTTTGGATCCTCCGGCGAGAGATTTTGAGAGCGTTCGAGCAGCGCGACTCCTTGCTGTGATCGACGGTTTTGATTGTACACGCTCCAGCCCAGACAGCGGAGAATTTCCGGATGATTGGGCGAAAGGTCGTCTGCTTTTTGAAGCATCTCCACCGATGCGAGCCACTTCTGTTGCTGGGAATACAAAAATCCCAGTAAATAATGAGCATTGGCGGATTTTGGGTGAATCTTAATTGCCTGCTCGAGCGCCTTTTGGGCTCGATCCAGCTGGCGCAGAGAAAGATAATTGTCACCAATTTCTTCATACGCTTCGAAACAGGCCGGTTCCTCCAGAATAATTTTCTGAAGCAATTCAATCGCTTGTTGATATTCGCCAGACAGTTTGAGGTCTTCAGCCTGGGTCAGCAGATCGGTCACAAATTCATCGGAATTCATATCCATGGATTATACCGGAAAAGAAGGGTTTTTTCAACTGTTTTTGTGAAATGATTGTCGAAAAGAGGGCACAAAAGTCAACCGGTTTTTTTGTTAGATGTGACAGTTTTTTAGCGTTTTGGAGAGGATTCCTGCACGGAAATATCTCCCCCATGGGGGACAAAGAATTCTGCCAGTACGTGATCCCCTTCTCCCAAAATTTCAAAAATCATTGGATCCGAAACCGTCTTTGCTCGTTTTGCCCGAAGAGAAACGCTGGGCGACTGTACATGAAAATTCCCAAACCGATCCAGTACTCCCAAGGTTTCCTGCATTCGCTCATCGACGAGTGCCGCCGATCCGGAAAATTTTGATTTTCGCTCTCCCAAGGATTCCCAAATAATAGCATCGGATTCGTTGCGATCGAGCACCTGCACCCCCCCTGTTGGAGCGGAAGTTTTTCCCTCCAGTGCCGTCCCACGAATCAAAGAAACCGGCTCAATTCCCTCATTTTTTTGGGTGATCGTAGCCACTGTTTTCCCCGTTGAATCCTGAAGACGTATCTGCTGTGCTCCTTCTTTTTCGGCAGGAAAAACCGCGGCCGAGAGCAAGTCTGATTCGAGCAAAACTCGTCCACGAGCCGTCACTTCTCCTACTTTTTTGCCGGTTTCGGTTTCAAAAATCTCGACGCTGCCACCAGCAGAAGGATCTTCAAACTCAAAGACTCCTTGCGCATCGGTCTGCACCGATATCGGCAAAATGATTTCTCGTCCTTCGCGCTCTCGCTGAAACGAAATGATTTGCTCTGCCAACGGCGTTATCAACTTCCCCAATATTCGACCATCTCGTTCTGTGACTTCCATCAGTCGCGGCGTCGGAGCCTGGACAGAGAGCGAAAGAGACTCCACTGCTTCATTGCCCGAAAGATCTGTGACCGAAAGCGTCAACTCCATTTCGATGGGGCGTTCTTGGGGGGACAGTTCTATCTGAAGGGCTTTTCGTGGGTTTTGAAACACCGAAGGAAATTTTTCTCGGTTTCCGCTGTCAAGCAGGACCGTCTCTCCTCGGCGCCACACGACACGAGCAAATCCTTGCTCATCGGTCGTCTGCGTAGCATCGAGCTCGATGGGCTCTCCCAAAAATGCACGAAGTCGCGTCCCCTGCGCAAGTGTAATTTGTGGCGGGGTCGTATCATCTGCTCGCTGAGGATCGTGGAGAAGTTTGTGAATGTGATAGCTAGGATCCGATCCATCAAACCCCGTAAACAGGCCGTAGTGATTGCCAGGAGGCAATGATTTGAAGTGCGCCAGCGCCTCCTCCTTTGTGTGAAAGAGATGGAGTTCGTAGGTTTCCCCTCCCGCAATTTCCTTTTCGGTTCCATCAAAAAGTGTCAACACCACCCGATCCCCATCCCCCACCTCTAGACGCAGGTCATGAGCAAAATAGCCTCCCGCTGCCGCTTCCAGTTTTTGGAGCGTTCCAGGATCAGCGTACTGGACTTCGCCACGGGTCAGGCAGACTTCAGCGTAGTCGACAACAGTCTCCTCTCCGGCCCGGAGATCGATCTCTCGTCGCTCCTGCTGCTGACCAGGACGCGGCAGTGTTTGGATGATGAGTCGTGAATGTGCTGCTCGTCCCACAAAGACCGTTTCTTCGGCAAAAAATGGCTTTTCAGTTTCTGGAGCCAAACAGGCGTCTGAAGAGAGCAGCGGGAGTGTCTGCACCGATGCCCCGTACAAAATCGGCGATCCCTCGACCGTTGAAATCATTGAGGATACCGGGCGAATTTCATATTTTGCTGCCGGTGGACGCATGAGAAACGCAATGCGTTTTCGATGCTCCGACACCTTTTGTTTTGCCGGCATACTCGTCTCAAAAATCTGATCCGGGCGCTCCGAGACTTCCCACTCGTAGTAGTTCAAATCTTTGTGAAATGGCGGAACAAACCGAACTGTCGCTCCGGCCGCAGAAACGGTGTTTTCAAAAGAAAATGTCGGCGCAAATCCAGCAGAAAATTCTTCAAAACTCATCGGGACAAACGCATCCATCGGAGCGGTGTACTCCTGATCCTTGATCTCCTGTGAAAAATTGGGCGCTGCTCGCCGTTTGAGATACAGCTCTTCTCCCACGGCATACCAAATCTCTTCTGTCCCATCTCGCTCGACATCTGCTAGTGTCCAGGTGTGGGACTGCGTCGCCAAATTGAGTGGAGTGATGGATTGGCTCGCTGCGGTCTCTGGATCAAAGAAAATCAGAGCCGGTTCGGGCTGGAGCTCGCGATTTTTTTCGAGTTGCTCCTCGGTGTCGAAGTCATCAGGAATCTGGGTCGGAATGTCACTGGGATCGATAAAATCGGTGGAGACCACCCAACGCTGTTGCTGTGGCGAAAGCGCGGTCCACACCGGCGGCTGAGAGAGAAACGCCGTGAGGGTTTCTTGCTGGTGGGGAGACACCGATCGCGGCGTCTGCCCGAGCGCCGTAAAAAATTGTTCGAGCCACTGGGTGGTCTTTTCCTGGGAAGGCGTGAGGGCTGAGGCTCCGTCAAAAAACGTCACGATCCCTCCCCCAATATCAACTCCCTGAACGTCGTCGATGGACGGAATCTCTGTGGCCGGAATAACCTGCTCTGGAGAGGTCTCGTCAACAGAGGACTCACGAACTGCCGACTCCTGCTCGGCACGCTGAGTCTTTTGGGTGGAAAAAATTACCGGCTCTGCAGAGGGGGAACGAGCCGATGTCTCTGTCTCGCTCACAGGAGACGTCTCTCCCGACTCTGTTGGCTGAAGCGAAGAGGGAGCCTCTTCGGTGGAAAACGACGAATTCTTTTTTTCCAGAGACGCAGAAGCATCTGTTCCATTTTCGTTTGAGAAATCTGTCTCCGAATATCCGGCACCCTTTTCTGTCGCTTGTGCGTTGGTGCCAAACTCTGAACCGGATCCAGAATCCGAAGAAGCATTCGAGCTAGATCCTGAACCTGAACCTGAACCCGAACCGGAGCCCGAGCCCCCATTCCCCGTCGAACCGTTTTGGCCTTCCACCACCAGTGGCTCGCCTTCGGTGGCACAGGGCTGGAGATCTTTTGCGCCTTTTGACCGCGCATGCATCTGCTCGAGGACACAGGTCATTTTTTGCTGAATTTGATCCACCTGCGCATTCACAGAATCAAACAGTCCCTGCTGCAACGATTTTTCGAGACGCAGCATTACCTCAGAGGAAGAAACATCCGCGCTCATGCGCAACCCGACAAATTCCTCCGGCACAACGTCTGGGGTGGATTTGAGAGAAGAAAGAAGTGGGTTGGTGATACCGCTGGTTGAGGGCGGTTTTGGCAGCGAAAGAGACATCGCCGAGGGCACCATGTCCATCGGGAGAAGTGCTGTACGATTGGTCAGTGCCACCACCTGAGACGCCAGTTTCCATTCGGGAACGGGGATGATCGCGCCATTGAGCAGACAGAAAAAATTGAGCAGCGCTTTTGGGATCGTCAAAATCGACTGCAGCAACTGCAGAAAATTTGGGAGCTTCGGTGGCTCAATCAGCGTGGGCAGGGTCGGCACTCCCACAGAGAGATTGGGAAATTGCAAGAGCGATTCAATGGGCGGCACAGGCGGGAGTGGCGGCACGGGCGGAATTGCCTGAGAGAGGGCTTCCATTCCAATCATTTCCAGAGATTGCAAAAGCTCCTGCACCGCCTGGTCAAAGCTTTGTGCGAGGAAGTTTTCTAGAAATGCAGCGAGCGATTGGGAAAAAGTTCCGTCCAAAATCTGCTGCACGAGAGAGGAAAGCATGTCAAATGTCATCGACAGGGCCACGATGCTCTGTCCAATCTGCTGGGCAAATGCCTGCATCATTGCGGCTACATTTACCTCTTGCAATGAGGGCAGTTTGGGGACGGCGAGCTCCACCGGCTGAAAAGAAATCTGAGGGATTTCCACTTCCATTCCGATTTTGACACGGCTGAGATCAAAGGTCACATCCGGAATCTGTGGTGCAGGAATAACCGGCAACTTGATGCCCGAAAGAAGCATCCGCAAGAGCCATTCCTCCAGCGTTCCCCGATTGACGGGACAGGTACCACAGTTTTGAGTGAAGCCACGGAAAATCTCCGGAATCGATTCCCAGAGTGACATGAGCTGATTGAAGTTTTGCCCAAAACGCTCCCATTTTTCGACCGCTCGTTGATTTTTTTCGCCCCAGTGTGCCCAGTATTCGTCCAAAAATTCATTGGTTTCGTCGATCTGTACCGTCAATTGTTTGAGCTTCAGGGGAAGTTCTTTGAGGTTTTTTCCAGCCTCGTGGTATGAAACTAACGCATCCATATTTTTCTCGATGGACACCATCTGGGTTTCGGCTTTGTCGATAAAAGTATCGACGGCTTTGGTCTGCTCCATTGACTGGGTCAGGGCTTCCTGTCGTGCGGCTTCGGCGTCCGGATCCTCTGCGCCCATTTCTGCTGCCAATGCCTGTGCTTCGGCCTTGCGTTCAGCCGCTTCGGCCGCTCGTTCTGCCGCTTTTTCTTCTGCTTCTGCCTGACGACCTGTCTCCCGTTCTTCTGCACTGTTTTGAATCGCTTCTCGTTCGGCTTCGCTCTCGGCCTGTGCAATTTTTGCTGCGTCCAGCTGATCCCAGAGGGCAAGAATGGTTTCCTGCTGAGCCGTTTCGGTTTGTTCGATCTGAGAAACTGCTTGCTGTGCAGCTGCGACGGCTGAAGCCGCCTCGGTGAGTGCTGATTCGGTTTGAGAAAGAATTTGCTGTGCCGAATCGCTGAGGAGTGAATCGGCGGCTCCTTCCAGTTCTGCTTTTTCTTCGGCAAAGAGTTCCTCTAGCAAGAGAATCTGATCGGCGGCCTCCTGCAACCGATCCACCACTCGCAGGGTTTGATCGTGCTGCGCTTCCCATTCCTTTTCCAGTGCCGAAATTTCCTCTTCTGCTTCAGCGAGTTCTCTTTCTCCTGTTTCAATGCTGGCAATCGTTTCGCTCGCTTCTGAAATCTGGGTGGCAATGTCTCGTTGTTCCGTAAAATTCTGATGTGCCTGCTGAAGTTCTGTGGCAAACTGATCATAAAATTCAGCCCGAACTCCAATTTTTTTCACACGAAAAAGGGTCGTGAGTCCCACCCCGCCTCCGGAAGCCGTATCACAATTTCCTTCATCTTCGGGGGCGCCCGCCTGCCAGACTCCCTCCTGGACAAGCTCACAGTCGGTACGACGAATGGATTTTTTGGTAGTGTGTTTCCAGGCGTCAAAGTCTTCGCGCCAACGCTCAAAATCCCTTTTGGCACGGTCGATCTGAACTTTTGTAAAGCTCGGATACGGCAAAGAAACCGGACGTTTCTTGACCGCAACAAAGGGAGATTGTTCCAGACGACGCAGTGTTTTTTGGAATCCATCATCCTGCGCCATCCGGTATGTCCCCGGCGTCTGACCCGTCTGGACCATGGACGGCTCCGGCAGCGGCGGTTTCTTTTTGGGAAAAGCCGGTAAAATCATTCGAAAGCTCGGGAGACGGATTGTGTTTAGTTCTCGCAACTGCTGCTGCACCCACATGGTGATAATGTCGGCGGCAGAGATTTGTATGTTGTCTGGCTTGGCCACTGGTGTCGGAGAAAACGAACCCAACTGGAGCCCGTTGCCCGCAGCAAACATCGACTGCAGCGCCTGCCGAGCAGCCGCATCCGCATCTGAAGCCCCAGAAAATCCACCCGGACAGGCGCCCAGGAGTTCCAGGAGAGGCGGAACCACGACGAAACACATGGAAGGATCCGGAAAAGGAGACCCCGTCGCCAGCATGGCCGGATTACTGGCATTCGGGTTGAGGCAAAATCCCAGCCCCACCTGAGCGGTCGTCGTCGGCATCACGTACAGCCGAAACTGCGAGGTCGGCATCGGCCCCGCCCCGACAAAAGGCGGATTGGGCCCCACCCAGAGAAGTGGCGCTCCCGGAGAGGGCGGCATCGGAAATCCAAACGGCGGGATGTACAGCGACTGTGATCCCGGTGCCAAAAAGGCATATGACGGAATCGGCAGACCACAGTTTCCTCCACACTTGGCTTCATTGAGAGCCGCATCGATGGACGAAGTCTGATAGTATGGCGGCAGGGCTGAAGCCGTTCCATCCGTGTCTTTGAGCGTTTCCAAAATTTCTTCTGCCTGAGCTTCGGCATCAAAATCGGAGGGAAAATTTTCGCCAAACGCATCGACGATCTCACGAGTATGTGTGGGCAGTACGAGAGACAACCGTGTGTCATCGGTCACATTTTCTGGATCCCCCGCTTCTGGAAAGCTGTGCGGTGCCTGATCGGATCGGAACCGAACAAGTTTTTTGGTGTCGTCGATTTCCCAAGCAACCGCCACATCATCGATTCCATCATTCCCGAGAAAATCAAAAGCCGAAAACGTGATCGGCGGCACTTCCTCGGTCTCCAGCTGCCAGGAGACCGTTCCTGTTTGCTGGGGAGAGAGATCAAATCCAGAAAGAAGAAATCCATTTTGACCCGCATCTACAGAAATATCTGCGGTTTCTAGGCTGGTCGAAAGCGAGTCCTCTTGCAGCGAAAATCCCGCAAACAACGGAATCCAGAGGCGAAAGTTTTCCAACGGTTCTGTCGAGGTGAGAGAAAGCGCTGCCTGCATCTGATCCCCCGGCTCGATGGTATTTTTGTTTCCCGCAAGAGAGAGAGAAAGACGGGCATCAAACACCTTATTCTCAGAAATGCGCAAAAAGTACTCGCCTCTCACGGTTTCCAGTCGATCGGTAAAAGTCGAATCCTCCACCCCGTCAAATGCCGCGAGCATCGTGGAGAGATGAGGGAAGGTTCGACGATCGAGTTTGTCTTCCTGAAGGCTCTGGTACGCGGCAAAATCATAGTCTTCCGAGAGGGGAACAAACGACGGCGCAAACTGATCAAGTTTTTGCACAGCAAAAAATCCGTTCGATTCGATATCAAACCCCGGGTCCTCGTCAGGCTCCAATTCTCGACCGTAGCTGAAGTAAAGGGTGTTGGTCTCATCGAGGAGAATCAGATCTTCAAAAGCATCGCCATTCAGCTGTGCCGTTTGGACACGCAAGAGCGGATGCGGGATCCCCAGGTCCAAATATTCCCGGGTAAAGGTACCGTTTACATTTTTATGAAAGACGAGCTCTCCGGCATCATTCACCTGCAAAATCCAAAGCAGATCGCCCCAGCGATTGCGATACACATCCGTATCGTGCACCCCATCGGCAAATCGCAAGAGTGGTCCCACCGAGCGAAAATTGTCCTGCTCGTGTGAGACCTGGTACAAAAGCTCTAGCGTTCGTCCGGTGCGCGCCATCACTTCTGATCGCTGGTCGCGATTGATATCCGCAACCAAAATTTCATCGATGGGGCCGGCACGACTTTTCCAAATCGGCTGTCCTACATCCGGCGGAATGTCGAGAGAGGAAGCGGCATTTTCTGTCTGAACCGAGAGGGTCGGATCTCCCAAAACAATCACGGCATCCGAAGCGCCCCATTGGGTCGCCTCTCCCACCGATGATCCTGCGGCAAACAGCGTCGCCGGTTTCCATGCCGTTTCCCAACCCACCGAACGATCGATGTCCACATCCTCGGCAGAAAACTGCGGACTCCCGAGACTTTTTTGTGCTGATTCGGTTCGGGTTCGAGAAAAAAGCCCCACCCCCTGAGGATCACGCGTGGAGCCCCCTCCCCAGCTGAGAGCGACTTCGACTTCTGGAGAAAGCGATTGTATTTCCACACTGGCAGAAGAAAAACTCTCAGAAAGTGTCTCCACAGGCGAGAGGGTGAGAGACTCCAGCGCGATGGAAAGTTGTCCAAGTTTTTGCCCACGAAAGTACACCTCCCAATCCCAGAGCGAGCCTTCGTGCGGAAAGAGCTGAACTGCGTTTGAAGCAAGGGACAATCCCCCGCCTGGCTGCAACGTCCAGAGCGGAAAGTCTCCGTACGAAAAGAGTCCTTTTGTAAGCGAAAACTCCGTGATCGGCATTTCTGGCGCAAAGTACAAACCGGGTTTCTCCTTTTTTTGCGCACCGATAAAGAGCGTCGGGGAATCAGGAAACAACACACGCATCCGAGCCATTCGGCCGAGCGAACCCAAAATATCGGCTTCAAAAAACTCACCGGCGTGAAAAACATGCTGTGCCTGAGACAATTTTCCCTCCGCAGAAATCTCTCCCAGCAGTCGAGCCGGGCTGGGGTCAGAAATGAGTGTCGCCACCGCCTGAGTCTCTCCGTCGAAAAGGAATCGAGGCCCCAGAGAAGGCGCGTCCCATTTGCCGCCAGCAAATCCCAGCAGAAGCGTAAACAAAGAGGTCGGCGCCAGAGACTGAAAATCACTGCGTGCCAGCACCTTCGTGATCTGAAATTCAAAGGTTGCCGGAGCGATTTTGTCTTCCCCCGAAATGCTCGCAATCAAAAACCCTTTGCCGTGCTGCCCGTTGGAATAAATTTTGGCTTCTCCCGCTCCAGCAGAGAGAGAAACATTTGCCGGTTCTAGACGGGCAAAATCCGAAGCTGTCTGTGATTGGCCTTCGGCAATTTTGTCATCGAGAAACGCCTGCAGTCCTGCATCGCCTTCGGAAATCATTCCCAATTCCTCCAGCGTTTCTCGATCCTGTGCCGTGACGGTTTCGGGCGGATTGAGCGTGAGCGATACTTTTTTCTGAAAGTCAGAGACGAGATTGCCAAATGAATCCGTCACCCGCACCTGCAGATGGATGGGATTTGTCTGGGCAGAATTGAGCGTGGTTTTGTCCGGAATGAGTTCGATTTGGGTGGCCTCGCCGGCAGAGATTTCGAGCGAAAACTTCACGGGCGGAATCCCGGGAGCCGAGAGTCTCACGGTCGTCTCCCCTGCCTGTGTCCCCGCAGAAACGGGAAGAATTCCCATTCCATCCTGAAGGGAAAATGTCTCGGGGAAGATACCCACATCCTGCGGATCGGTGTGGACAAAAAGTTCTTGTTTTCCTGTCAGCAGTTCTCCCGCTGCATCCCGCAACTCAATCGGAATCTCCAGCAACTCTTCATCTCCAGCGGAAAATTTGGTCTCCGGAATCTGGAACGAAATCGGCGGCTCGGAAACGCGACGAAAATCAATCCCAAACGCACGACCGGAAATCGATTCGGGCAACCACACCGCCAGATCAAATTGGTCTTTTTGGGACAGGGGCACACCCTGCAATAAACGGGAACGGCTGCCGGCGGCAGCGGCGGTACTTTTTTCAGCGGTGTCCTCTGCGTCTTGAAACGAGGACCCTGTTTCTTTTCCGGCTTTTGAAACGGCGTCGCTCGTTTCTTTTTGTGCGGAGAAGTCGGAGGCCTGCTGCTCATCGTCTTTGAAAGATTCTTTTGGGGAAGTTTCACGTCTCGCCTTTTCTTCTGAGGAAAGGGGTGTGGAAGCTGTTTCTTCCGTTTCTTTTTTTGCCGGCTCCAATGAATCCACCAACGGATGATCATCAAACGATGCCGCTACTCCGTCAATCACGGCATTGAAAAGCAGTGGGCGCAACGCGGAGAGAATCGATTTTCCGCGGGCAGAATCCGCAGGTGTTTTTTTTGAAGAAGCATCTGGAGCTGCATCGATGGCGGGGATTTCCTGTTCAAATTCAGACGAACGGTTCAACGAGTTTTCTGTTTCTGCAGCGGGGGGGGCAAAGCGTTCCGGGGAAACCTGATCGGAAATTTCTGTGTCTGAAAGTTTTGATTTTGCTGGCTGACTGCCGGCTTCTCTTTCTGCTGCCGATTTTTCTTGGCGAATCTTTCGGAGAAAAGACGGCACGGCTTCTTCTATCCGGTCGAGAAAGGGCTCGTCAAAAGACTCCCCCACTCGCACCTGACGAACCGATGGATCGCCTGTTTTTTGGAGTTCGAGTGTTTGTGCCCCCCACTGGAGAGCCGCCGCCAAGTCTGGATGCGGATTGCCAAAGCTGTCCTGCACCTCGGCCGTCACAGAAATCCAGTCTCCATCGACAATGAGGTCGGTCGCCTCAGGTGTCAAAACAATATTTGCTGGCGCATCGGGCACGATGTCAAAAAAGAGTTCTGTCGCTGCCAGGGGCAGATTTGTGTCCTGCGGTGTGATGGAAACCGATGCCTCTCCTGCCACGGTCCCCGCGAGAAATGAAACCGATGCCTGTCCATCAGAGATGGAAGCAGTAGTCCCCTGTGGAAACAGTCCCCAGTCAGAGGAAAATTCAATGATTTCTCCCTCAAATTCTCGAGAAACGGTCTTGGTTTCATCCAAAACGGAAACCTGCACCTCCATCGGCTCCAGTGAACCAGCCGTCAACTGAAATTCCGAAGCCGTCGGTTCCAGTACAAACCGTGCTACACGCACGTCCAGCATGTCCGGATTTAAATCGGTGGACGCAAATCGGAGCGCAAATTTTCCCCCTACGTCACTGGTTTTGGGGAGGAGAAAAAAGGTCGCCTCTCCTCCATCGGCTCTCACAGAACGATCGGGAGAAACCGTAAAAAATCGGAGAGCGTCTGCCGAGAGCACTTCCAGGTGGACCGGCGTCTGAAAATCGGTTTCGAGTTTTTCGCCGTGTTGATCGAGGATTTCCACAACCACTTTTTTGGGCAACGTGTCCTGCGTCCCGAGAGAAAGAGAGTCTGGCAAAACACGAAGGCTCGTGGCAACTCGCTCTTCGTCTGGGGAAAGGTGTCCCGAGACGAGTGTGGTTTGGGAGGTGTCAGTGGCAAAATCGGAAAAATCTGATACGCCAGACCACGGCATTTCTGCATCAAATTTTAGGGGAGAAATTTCGGGAGTGATCTGAGAAATTTTCCCAAAAAAATCGGGGAGCTCCACCAACCACGGGATCAGACACTTCACCGGCCAGGCAAGCAAACTCGCATCCGAACAATCGGAAGATTCGGAAACGGTTTTGTTTGGATCGGCTTCGGTTCCTTCGCCCAAAACAGCGGTGCTAAATTTTTTATCCAAAAACTCCAGCGTGTCGGGGTCCGCTCCTAGTGCAACGGCGGCTTCTTTTGCCTGGGCAGTGCGAACGGTGTTATTGGGCGTCTCATCGCCGCGCTCAAAAGCAATTTCAATACTTCCTGCCGGCGTGGTTTCGGCTTCGTGACCGATGATCTCGATCAATTCATATCCCCGGAAATCCTGATTGCGAAGTGCCCGACGGCCTGCCGACCCCGAAGAAAGTGCGCCCGTAAACATTTCAATGTTTTTGGTTTCCAGATCTTTGCCCAGCCACAAAATCGCTTCCTCCAGCTCTGATCGGTTGTACGTAGAAAACACCGTGTCGAGTAACTCAGCATCCAGAGGGGTCCCTCCACCAGCCTGAGAGAGAATGGTGTTGATCTCAGAAATTTTGGCATCCAAAATCTGGTCGATCTGGGTTTCAATTTGGGATTCTGTCAGTCCCTGCTGATGGAGGGAAAAAAGGTCGGGAAACGTCACAAACTGAAAACTGTCGGCCTGATCATAAAAAGAAAATCCGTGCGGATCATCGATCGGCATGGCATTGGTAGACATTTCCTGCAGCTGCGCACGAATGGTGGAAATCGTCGGCTCGTTGTGGAGCATGAGCGATGGGATGGTGTTGGTCATTCCGACTTCTTCTGTGTCCGTGAGAAAAGAGGCACAACCGCTCGCCCCTCGTGAGCCGGTGAAGACTTCTCGCGTCCCGCCCAGGTCAAAAATTGGTTCCGTCGGGCCGTGATGCTCCCAGTCCAAGGGGGGCAACAGAAGGGCACATTCCCATGCTCCAATTTCATTGCATTCGGGTTCCCAGTACGATCCTGAGCTACAAACATCGTTTGTAATGACAAAGTCATCACCGATATCGATATTAATGGCACAACACCCTTCGTATACATCCATTTCTTTTTCCAGATTGCTGGCCTCCTCCCATTCGACACAATCCTGCAACGGACGGAGTAGTCCTTCATCAGCCGTGGAAAATTTGTACGCCCGATTGGCTTCGACCATCTGTGACATCGGGGAAGCAGTCGAACGCGGTGTCCCGCGCAAAAGCGTACAGTCCTCGGGGCCGTCGATATCCATCCGGTTGATTCCATTCCAGTACAAATCTTTGGTGTAGGTCGTCACCGGTACGTACGGCGGACCGGCAAGCAGTGTGTACTCCTGCTTGGCCTGGAGAATGATGTCTTTGTGGAGATCAGAAGCCTGCACTGCCTCCCAGAGGACTGCTTCAAGGGCATCATTCACCGATTTGATCAGCTCCGCCGCCCATTGATCTTTGCGGGAGACGAGAGAAATGGTGGTGTCGACTTCCGACGGCTGCCAACGCCCCGTACGGTCGGCACGGGTATTGAGTTGCTCGAGCTGATTGCGCGCGGCTTCAAAATACCGCTTGGTCATATTTTCAATAATATTTTTGGTGTGGACATCCGGCAGTCCGCCAAACGAAAGCGCTGTCGACTCATCTGGCCGCAGGTCTTCGTCGAGGATTTCTGGGGGGATGAGTTCTTCAAAATCGGTGTCGCCAAATAAATCCTCAGCCCAGTGCTTGCTAAATCGCAGATACAAAATGTCATCCACATGATCGATCCAGTTTTGGTAGTGCTGCTTGAGTTCGACAGAAAGTCCCTCGCGCTGTCGCGGCAGATCGGCAAAAAATATTTTCTCTGGAAATTCCTCTTTTCCCTCGTGCACCCGATGATTGCGCTGAAAATATTCCCGCAATTCTTGGGCTCGAGAATCAGTATCGACCCGGTCAGAACGAATCACCCCGTGCCAGATTTCCGGCTCGTGATCCCCGTCCTGCCAGACGAAATGTTCTTCTTGCGGATCCCAGGCGTACACCGGAGATTCAAAATCCACATACGGAAAAATCGTCGGCCACCGACGGCCGTTTTTTTCAACCACAGGGAGGGGAACATCACCGATGAGAACGGTCCCAACCAGCTGCGAGCGTTGATCATTTTCAAGACCGGAAAAAAACAGTTGTGCATTTCCTTCCGCGATTTCAAACACCGACGCGTCGGCGGGGATGGGGATCAAAATGGCGCGGCCATTGACGGCAGATTGCACATCCATCGCGTAGCGCTGAATCTTGTCCGTGAGATCTCCATCGGACAATAAGGTTTCTTCGACAAGAACAGAAACCAACCGTACCCGTTCCACCTCCGGCGGCGGCGTGAAGGAGGCAAACGGCGTGCTTGCATTCCAGGAGGCCGCCTGGACGCCAGGAGCAAATACAGAAAATCCCATCGAAAAAAGCACCAGTGCACTGATGATTTTTTGAGAAATTTTTCTGTGCAAAAAATGCATGCTTTTTGTCTGTGTATGTCGGACAAATTGTCGGTTTTTTTCACGAAAAATTCAAGGACTTTCGCCAAGAAAGAAGGCTTTTTTTCTTGCCAAATCAGGCGTCCATTCCCAAACCACCTTCTCCTGCATCCCCCTCTCCGCCACCACGCGTCTCCTCCATGCCGGGCGGCAGGTCAAGCCCAGGGCGGCCCATTGAGGCTCCCAGTTCAAATTTTCCCGCATGAAACATCCGCTGGAGCTGCTTCCAGACAAGGTCTTTGTTTCGAAACATGGCGTCTCCCTCGGTTCCCTGGATGAGGGATTCTACTTCTTTGTGCACTTTTTCGGTCCGTTCTCCTTTTCCCTTGGGATCCAATCCTTCCTTTTTTCCGTTGAGGGACAAAAGGTAGCCGTATTTGGAATCCATTTTACTTTCTCGAAGAAATCCGCCCATAAAATCATGGACCATGTCTCGGATTACCGAAGCGCGAGAAGAATAATTACTGTCAAATTCCCATTCCTCGTCGGTAAAAGTCAGGCTTCCGTGATTGCCGGTGGTGAAGTTTCCAAGCAATGTCTGCACCGTCGCAAATGCTGCACGAAGCCGGTCCCCCACTTCGAGAATCATTTTGTCTCGTTTCTTTTGCCAGCGAGGATTTTCTCCGTACTGCTGGTCTCCATCGCGGATGATCTGGTACGTCTGCTGAAAGAAAAGGCGATATCCATCCAAAAATCGACGCCAAAAGTCGGTCGTCATTTTTTCTTTCTGCGAAGACTCCAGACTCAGCGAACGATTGACATCGTTGGTGGTAAATTCTGCCGAAAAGGCCTGCGCATCATCGTGATCAAACTTTGCCTGGGCTCCACGCACCGCACGGCGGACACGTCCATTGGCAGTTGGCGACTGGTGGATCACATCGTAAAAGAAACGAATCATGTTGGAATTCCCTGGTTCTTGTCGCACATCAAACGTCCCATTGGAATCGCCCAGCATCTCTGCCCACCCCAAATAATCCTCGTACGTCCATCCGCCTGGATGAGCGCCGGGCGTTCCCTCGGGAACAATGCGTCCATTGAGTTTCCAGGACTCTTTATCGGCAAAGAAATCCACATGCGGAAACAGGTACAGATATTCTCGGTTCATGCGCATCAGTACGTTGCGAGAAAGCAGTGGTTGTCCCTGTGGATTGCGACACGCAGCCCCCTGGATCAGGAACCAAAATCGCTGATCCGGCTGTCCGTTCATTTTTCCTGCGGCAAATGAATGCCAAATGAAAGCCTCAAAGCGAGCGGGGTCAACATTGGTCATGTCGCCCCGTTTCCAGCGACGGAGCATGTCTGTGAGAATTGCCGATCGGGCCTCGTTGTCATCTTCGTAGCTGCTAAATTCCATTTCATACGAATCGATGACCGATTTGAGCTTCTGAGGCATGCTGGTCTCCCACTCGCGAAATACCTCTTTGGACCAAACAAATTCAGCCGCATTCCGCACTTTATCGAGAATTTCTTTGTAGCTGAGCGTCTCCAGATCTCGCGGAGAAAAACGTTCGAGCGGTGGTTTCTGTTGCAATCGCTCCAGCGTTTTCCAGAGCTCAGGGTCATCCCATTTGAGATAGCCTCGTTCATTGAGCAAATTGATACAGGCACGCGCTTCGTCGGCATCGTTACTTTTGTAGAGTCGATTTTTGATCGTCCATCCCTCCTGATCATGGTACTGCTGCTCAAATTCTTTGATACGCTGGGTTTCGGATTCCTCCAGTTTTCGGCGGAAATCTTTTCCCCATCCAGATCCTTCGCCAAAGAACTCTGTCCCCAGAGCCCCAATGGCTCGATCTGATTTTCGCTTGTGCCGGGTGTCATTGATCTCCACTGCCTGTTTGACCAGCGCATAAATATCGTAAAATGAAAAACGGGTATAGTTGTGCTTGAAGCGCGGCTGGTTCTTTTGTTTGTCGTATTCTGCAATCCACGTGTCAAATTCTGCCGCTGTTTTTTTGGCCTGCTCAGCGGTGTCTCCCAGTCGCTGAAAATCCCCAAGCCGTTCCAGTGCTTCGGCCCTGGCTTGATCGGATTCTTCGTATTTCTGCAGCCAGTCGGAGAGAAATTTTTGATCCAGAAATGGCTCAGCCTGCGAGCGGAATCGAGCAGACTGATCCCGATGAAGCTGCAGGTTTTCTTCGATAAATTCTTTTTCAAATCCGTATTTTTGATAAAAGTCTTCCGTGTTCAAACTTCGAGCATCCTTGCGAATTCTCCGCTCGATGGACCGCAGATTGTCTTCATAGTCTTTGAAGTGTTTTCGGTACGCGGCACGGATGGATTCAAACCGTTCACGAAATTTTTCTTTGCCCGCAGTCGTGTCAGAGAAAAAATCATTGCGTTCGAGAAAACCGGTCGCACGCTGTGATTTTTTAAACGATTCGTCCCAAGCATCAACCTCATTGGCCATGTCGCCGTTGCGAAAATCCAAAAACGACTGGATGACCTGAAACTGTCGAGGAAAAACTTTCCAGAGAGATTCACGACCTGTGAATTCAAAGTCCCGTTTTTGTGCTTCTGCAGAGAGCGTATCAAACGCCTCATCGAGCTTTTTGATGGCCTGTGTGGGAAAGCGGAGATAGGTTTCGATAAAATTGTGTGGAGCAGATTCTGCAGGAATCACTGCCTCCATGATCGATCCCATTTCTCCCAAGAGATGCTGCAGCTCTCCTCGCATCTGAGGCCAGTCTTTGAGAATATCTCGCAGCTGTTCTTTTGCGCGGCGTCCCTGGAGGTATCGTTCTTCTTCATTTTTTTCCTGAGACATTCGACGATACATTTCTCCAATCTCTGAAAGTTCGACTCGAAATTTTTCTGAAACCTGTTTGACTCCGTCAGTCACGACACTGGACTGAAGCGCGAGTTCTTCCAAAATTTCTCGCCCGGGCAGCCAAAATTTATTTTCTTTTCCTTCGGGCGTAAGTTCCGAAATATTTCGGCCGTGAAGGTATCCCTCTCGTTGGTACGCAAAAGTCCGTTCGAGTTTTTTTGCCTCAGCGATCAGGTGCTCCTTGAGCGCGGGATCGTCTGTTTCTTCGGCTTTTTTTCGAATGTTGTCGACAAATGCTTTGTGCTCCTGGTGCGTGTCCTCGAGGTGGTGAATCATGTCCTTTTTTTCGGAAACATGTTTGCTGTACGCAGAGTTAATCGCCTCGATGTCTTTATTTTTGGAATGCAGTCCTCGGTGAATTCGATCCCATCCCGCGACAAACTCACGGCGTTCTTCGCTCGAAATATTGGGGAGAACCTGGTCCAAAATATCGCTCTGAAAGTGTTGAATCGCCCCCTCGAGTAGCTGCCCCAGCTGCTGTGGAGGGCCAAATTCTTTTCGCAGATCGAATCCCTCCGCTTTCAACTCGGTCAAAAGGCTGGAGTACGAGAGCTTCTCATCCAATGCCTGGTACCAGGGCTGAAAACGGTCATCCCCTTGTCCCAGTTCTGGCAATGTCACCCCTTCGAAGAGTGAACCGATCACGCCGTGAAATTTCTGGCGGAATGCCTCGATCTTTTTCCATTCGGGCACGCCCTCGAGCGCTGAAAATTTTTCAGCCGATCCCTCTCGGATCTCCTCATCCCAGAGAATGCCAAAGTCCGCCGCATGCAGATTGTGTGTCTGGACACGATGTTGGAGCGAAGCAAAATAGGTATTTTGAATGCCTTCGGCTTGTTTTTTGGGCTGCTCAAAAGTCTCTTTCCATTCGGAGAACAGTGTCATCTCTTTCATTTGTGCCGCTCTCTGTTTTTCGAGGGTTTCCTGCTTGGTCTGCAGTTCTTCAATTTTTGCTGTGGTGGCTTTGGAAAATGGAAATCCTTTTTTGGCCGCTTCCTGATCTTTTTCGATTTCTGATTTTTCAGATTTGTATTTTTCAAATGCCTTTTCAAACGCGGTAATCCACGGAAGTTCTTTGTGGAGACCTTCCCTGTTTTTTTGATACAGCAGGTGCATCGAGAGCTCCAGCTGAAATTGTTCAATCAGGGTTTCTTTTTCGTCTGTGGTAGAAGCCGCCGATACTTTTTCTTGAAAATCGGAAAACGATTTCTTGGTTTTTTCGAGTTGTTTTTTGTGCTGATCAATAATTTGAAGGCGATTGTCCTCAAATTTTTGAAATTCTTCTTCGGTAATTGTTCCGTCTTTTTTGGCCTGCCGCATTTGGGCAAGTTTTTGGACCCAGGTGTTTTCCACTGTCTTTTGGTCCCCCAATCCTTCGAGCAGTTCGTTCAATGTTTCTTCGGAAAAAAACTGATCCCACAGGTCCTGCACAAGCGCTTCTTTTTTTTGAACTGCGTCTTGGTACATCACTGCATTGTCATTTTCTGGATGATCGGTGAGAAATTTTTTGATTTCAGCCGATTCCTGTTGTGTGTGTTCTTTTTTGATATCGTATATTTCTTTGCTCAAGCGGTTGACCTCCTGAGACAACGGAGAATATTCTTGCCAATCTGCCTCAGAAACCGGATCAAACAGCAGCGTGTCCGGATCCCGAAGGATCGCCTGGAGTGCCCGCAGGTGAGACGGGAGAAAGATCGGTTGCTTGCGCGCAAACTGGAGAAACTGTGCTGCGTTGCCGCGGGTGACAAATTTCTGAAGTTGCTCCTTTTTTTCCGGCGGAAGTTTTTTGCCCATCAGGGTCTCGCCGTCTTCCTGTAGAAACTCCGCCACCAGCTCCCAGGTCGCAAAGAGCTGTGGGTCGGCCTGAAGGGACCCCTGCGTGTCAAAAATTTCCTGGATAACTCCCCCAGCCAGGGCTTCCCAGTCAGAAAAATGACGGGCATCACCCCACTCGGAGGCATCGGGAAACATTTTTTTGATCTCCAGGATCAAAATCCGGTCGGTCATCGTGAGCGGTTTTTTGTCTTCTTCTTTTTGTCCGATCACTTCCACGACTTTTCCACCGATGGTTTTGTACCGAGACAAAAGGTTTGCGGCGCGATCGATGAGTCGTTTTTCGATTTTTTCAAACTCCGGTCGGAGCTCTCCGCCCTGAGTCACGGATTCTTTGGAACGAATCCGACGGTACAGGGTGCAGATTTTTGCTGTCTGGAGCGTGGTCCAAGCTTTTGGATTTTTGGCGGAAATTTTCTTGAGCGTCTGGATCTGTTCGTCCAGTTCAGACTCAATCTCTTTGCGCATTTTGGGTGGCAAGAGTTTCCAGAGTTTGCTCTGCTGTTTGGCCGCGACGAGCAGACGCGGCGGAGCGTCCTCCATGCCTTTTCCCCGTGCCAGGGTAAGTGCGTACCCGATCAGATCACGGTATTTGGTCTGCTGGGACTCGTCCAGCTGTGAAACATTTTTTTCGAGAAACCGCAGCTCCCGCGCTGAGGTGTGGATGGGATTTTCAAGAATTTTATCGATTTGCTCCTTGAGTGTGTTTTCGGCCTCCTGATCCCGACGCGTACCGGAGGTCCCGGGCTGGTTTTCTGTGGAAGAACTGTTTTTGTTTTCCTCCTCGTCTCCCTCCGTGGACTCGGCACCCTCCGGTGTCCCCGCCAGCAGGACGAGCCGTGCCAGGCGTGGGTCGAGAGATGTCAGTCGGTGTCGGAGGAATTTCATGAGTTTGGGGAGTGTACAATGAGAAAATTAGTTTTGTCAAGAATGGGTTAAGTCAGAGGAGGAGTTTCTGCTTTTTCAAACATATTTTTGTCCTTTTTATAACCATAATCTCCTGTATTCTGTACACCAGCAGTTCCCAGAATCCTCGAAACCAACGCAGAACCCGCATCTCCTGAAAGAGCTTCACGCTGCTCCGGAGCAAGAGATCCCAGAATGCTGTTTAATTTTTTAACTTTATTTTCATCTCCCTCTGTGTTTTTAATTTCATCTGTAATTAAAAGACGAATTGTGGAGTTTGTACTCGAGCCTTCAACAGAAAACTCACTTATCCCAGAATTTTCTACCGCTTCTTTATTGTTCTCCTTCAAAGCTGCCCAATCATTTTCATCAAAATTCTGCCAGTTTTTGCGAATATTTTCTCCCGTTATTTCTAGTTCTGTACCGTACACAGACATTTTTCCTCCTGAAATCTTAACAGCTGATTGATCAACCTTTTTCGCTCCTTCTTTCCCGTCATCGGTCTTCGAAGAAGTTTCGCTCTTGCTGGCGGTTCCAGAGGCTGGAAGCTCTTTTGTTCGGTATTCTGTCAAGAACGGATCGCCTTTGGCGTTTTCCTGCAAGACGTATTCTGTGTTTTTGCTCCACTGTTCGGTACTCACGTCTTTAAACATCTCAAACCTCCCCTGCAAGAGCCGCAACACCGCCGCATCAGAAATAGCATTTCCTCCATGACGATACAGAGTGTCGTAGATCATTTTTGGTGTTGGCTCTGCCGGCAACATTTCGAGCTCGTCCAGGGCGGTTTTGGTCACAGCACTCGGAGGCTCCCCCATCCCCAGTTGTTCTTGCCAGGTCTGGTATTCTTGTCGTTTCCGTCGGTTGAGACTGTCACGAGCCACCATTGGGATCTGCCCAAGCGATCCGATCGAAACTTTTTCCTTGCCTGTACCCACCGCAAAGATCGGACGATAAATCGTCGCCGCTTCCGCTGTGGTCTTGCCCAGCATTTCGACACCACTCTTGATCCCGCTGGTAATTTTTTCGGCAATATTTCCCTGAATCGCCCAGAAGGCCGCCATCCAAAAAATCACAATCGTCGCCAGCTGCCACAGGAGGGCGTATTCTCCCTGCCCGATCTGTGAGAGCGCCGGTCCAAACCAAAACGCCTGTCCACTGGCCTCTGCCTGGGTGGAAGAAAAGGTCACCATCGCCGACAGCATGACAAAACTGATCGCAAACGCCGCCGCGATTTTGAGCGGCATGATCAGATGCGTGACAAATTTGGTCGCGAGATCTCCCGAGCCGGCCTTGCCAAATCCCATGATACTGGCGGCCACCAGCAGCGGCGAAAACACCAGCGCCAGCCACAAGACAATCAGTCGAGCGATCAGGGCGATAAAAATCACCACCAACGCCACCAGGTACGCGATAGCCATCAGGGCAGAAAACAACGTGTTGTCCAGCACCGCCCCGAGATTATTGAGATTTGCCGCCAGCTGGGGCAATCGTTCCAGATGCATAAACGTCGTCCCAAACGCCATGAAGAGATTGCGTCCGGGGTCCGTCTTGGACTGGATCATCCCGTTGGTTTCATTTTCTGAAAAATAGCTCTCACTCATCATAAAGAGACAGTTGTGCTGATCCGCATCGTTATTAAACTTTTCTGGTGTTCTATCATCTTCGTACTCCCTCCACGAGGGACAAAACGTATCGTTGATCTGTGCCAGCGCACTCTCACAGGAAAAGAGCTTGTCGCCTTCTTCGACGAGCAATGTGTCGTTTGCCTCGTTTGCTTGATCTATCAAATATTCTTCTGAGTTTTTACATTTTGCCCCCACACCAAATCCAATCACATTTCCCTGACTGATAAGCTTGTTACCGGCTCTGTTTTTCAACTCCTTTTTCTTGCTTTCACTGTTGACCGGGACCCAGCTTTTTTCGGTGATGACTTTGTTGAGGGAATCGGTATCCGTGCCCTCCAGTTTGGTGTCGGCGATGCCCAGGATCGCCACGGTGCCGACATTGATGGCATCGATCACCAGTCGAAACCCCAGCAGCGAAAAGTTGATCGCCACCAGCGAGATGATAATTTTGGGAAGTTTGTCTTTGATCGTCCAGTTGCTGCCACCTCCATCTCCACGGAAGGAAGAAAACAGATTGCTAAATGCCAAGAAAACCAACACGCCGACAAACACGATGTTGACGAGATTGCGTACCCACACCCACATGGGGCGGATCGCCATCATGGCTTCCGGGCCCGTGATCATGTCCGTCCCCAGGAGCTCACCACCGAAATTGAGGAGCACCAGCGAGAGAAACGTAAAAATATTGATGATCACCGCGGCAATCTCCGCGAGTCCCTGCAGACTCTCCGAGCCCACCAGGTCCTCCACACTCTGCGCTGCGACCGTCTCAGGCAAAAAGATCGACAGACACAGAACGCCCAGACAGAGGAGCGGGAGAAGGCGGGAAACGCGGGAAAAGATTTTCATGACAAAATAAATCCCGCGATTGTACCAGAAATATTGCGCAAAAGCAAGTCCGAAGCGTCTTTTTTAGTCTGAAACCTGAAGGAGAATCCGCTTTTCTTCTGGCAGGCTCGAAAAGAGTTGGTTGAATTCGTCTTTGGTAAATTCCAATTCCTCTCTTTTTTTCGGTTTTTCGCCCTTGGGGGCTGCCTTTTTTCGTTCTTCGTATTTGGCTTTTTTGTCATCCGCGATGGAAAAGAATTTTTTCTTCACGTCTTTTTTTTGAGAAGCTTTCAGCCCTTCAAATGTTTTGACCTGTTCATCACTCCAACCAAATTTCTTTTTTCCCCACTTTTTTATTTTTCGCTTAAAGCGTTTGAAGTTGTTTTTCAGGGAATCCAGGCTTTTGAAGGGCAAAAGAGAAAACTTTTTTACTTTTTCTCCTTTTTCCTTCCACCAGTCTCGCTGAATAATTCCTCGAAGCTTGACGATGCCGGAGGTGAGGAGAAACGTCAACACCGTCACCAACAGGGCATTTTTGGTCAGTCCCATCCCCAATATCCGGCGAATGCCGGTTTTTTCCTTTGTATTTAAATCTTGCAGATCTTCGTTGGAAATTTTCGTTTCATCCAAAACGTCCGTCTCCAGATCCAAAGTTTCCATTTCTCCATTTTGCTTTTTGGCCAATGCGAGAGAGAATTGCTTTTCAAATTCCTGCTGAAGCGCTTCTGGACGGTCCTCATGCAGAAAAAAGACCATGATCTCATTGTACGCAGAGGTCGCAATCATTTGCTTAATTTCATTGGGCGCAAACTGATCAGACAGCGTTCCTTTTCCTTCATTGATGCGACGGAGTCGATCATCAAATTCTTTGTCCGAAAGCTGAATCTCCTCTTCGGCCTTGACTACAAATTCAGCGGCTTTTTGGAGTTCATCTGCGGGAAAGGTCGGCGGCGTGTCAAAAACCGCTTCTTGTTTTTGGTACAGCAAAATCGCATCGATCACACTATTGAGTTTGGGGTCCAGTGGAAATTCTTCTCGGAGACGAAAAATGTCTTTGTCCTCCAGCAATGTTTCTCGCTGCTGCTCCGGCACATCACTGCCATGCCGCAGAATGTCATACACAGAAGAGGCATTTTTATCCTGTTTGCTTTTTTCAATCGCTTTGAAAAAAGAACCCGGATCGTCGATCATCCGGATGACAAGCTCTGGCGCCATCACGGATGCCCCCACTCCAATGGTATTTCCTGCTGCCCGTGCGAGATCACTAACTGTATTGGTAAGGGTCGGCTGCGTAAGAATCGCTCCCACGAGTCCCCATTTGATTGCTCCAGCCAGGCGGGCTTTTGTGCCGCCCTTGGTATCCATCCATCCCAGGGTCGCGGTGATGGCGGCGACTTTTGCATTATTTTCATCAAACAGTTTTCCCATTGCCTCTTGCCACGTTTTTTGGGCCGACACTCGATCAAGATGTTTGTTTAGTTTGCTCTCTTCCCAAAATTCTCCCAGAGCCGAATCTTCCCCCATGATGGCCTGAATTTTCTCTTCAAATAGTGCACTGGCATCCTTCGGTGTCATCGATTCAAAATCAATATTTTTGAGTTTTTCGATATTGGCTTCGGCACCGACTTTTCCAAACCACTCCTCGAGCCATCCAGTCACCATTTTGACCTCCGCTGCCTCCGCTGTCTCAGGGATGGTATCGGGAGCAGTCCCCGTTACCTCTTCCTTGAGCTTGTCTTTTTCAATATTTGTCCCCAAATCGGCAATGCCCCGGCTCGTTTTTTCGCCCAGAATATTGTCCACCGTTTCTGATGTTTTCTCCGCACCACTCTGTTGCCAGATCACCTGGGGAATGTGGGGAAAAGAAAATGGGGAAAAAAGTGTTTTCATAGCTTCAAAGTTTGAGCGCCCGGATCCAGAGATCGGTCAGGCTTTCTTTTTTGTCTGGGAGTTCAGAAATTTCCATTTGGCGAAAATTCTGGCGAAAAAAATCCGGTCCGTGCTCCCCCATTTGCAGCGTCACTCGGGGCTGGGCACGGCTTTTGAGTTCGAGATTGACCACCGAAACCGTCCGGTCATACACAAACCAGTACCCCTCGATTTGCTCGCGGGGAAAAACGCGTCCCCCAGCGACCACTCCGTTTGAAAATACTTCGATGTCCTGTTCTTCGCTGCCTTTTCGATGGCTCCAAAAATACAACGCCGCGGCCAAAAAAAGTACCGTCGCCGTCGTCCATCCCCACTGAGGATCATCGATAATCGCCCACAGTCCGCCGCCAAAGATCACCAGAGAAAAAAGACCAATCCAGATCCACCCCCGTTCGTGCGGATGGTAGTCAAACGCTCGCCACTCGAAGAGTTTTTCTCCGGGCTGGAACGGAACGTTTTTGGAGGCAGCAGAAGAGTTTTCCATGACAAAAGTCAAGAAATTGTATCACAGACTCCGTTTTTTTTCAAGCCAGAAAGCACGAAATCCTCATGCGGAGAGCTTGGTCCCGGCCCGAATCAGTTTTTGATTGAGATCGAGTCCAGCCAGCCGACAGTCCTGATCGATCACGGAGCGAGAAATGACGCAGTTTTCAAGCCGCGTTCCCGGGTACACAATCACCTCGTGCAGTGTGCAATTTTTGACGACCGCTCCCTCTCCGAGAAACACTTTTCCTGAAAATCGATTGTTGTACTGACGGACGTTTTGCCCCAAAAGAAGTGGCAGCAATTGCAATTTTTGGTGTGCCGCGAGGTAGGTATCAAAACTCCCTACATCAAACCATTCCCCCTCCACTTCTGTGACCGAAACCGGGACGTCTGAACGCAAGAGTTCGGGAAAAATTCCCCCCAGGGCGTCTGGAGATTTTTTGGCAACGGAGTGAAGCGATTGCAGGAGCTGTTTTCCCAGGGAAAGAAAACCCGTGGAAACAAGCGTGGACGCGGGCTTCTCCGGTTTTTCAACGAAAGCAGTGACCCGACCTTCCTCCTGCTCGACAACTCCAAATTTTCGCGCTTCATCCAGCGAGTCCACGGAACGAACCGCTATTCGCGCTTCATCTTCTGAACAAAAAAGTTGTTCTATCCTGAGCTGCGGCAACAGATTGTCTCCTGCGAGAATAAGCAGCGATTCATCGATTTCAAGCTCCTTTGCCGCGGCAGAAATCGCTCCCAGTGCGCCGAGCTTTTGGCCCTCTGAATGCGCGTCCTCACAAAAAATAGTCGCCCGCGATCGGCCGATGCGGGAAAGTTCTTTTTGAAAGTCGGATTCAAATTTTGAATTGGTCAAAATCACAGTTTCAATCTCTGGAGGAATTTTTTCAAGAATCTGTGCCAAGATCGTCTGACCATTGAGAAGAAGAAGCGGTTTGGCATGCCGCTCAGACAGCGGCCAGAGCCGTGTCGCAAACCCGCCAGCCAGCACAAAGGCTTTCATGCGCCGGGATTGTGCCAGACTTTGGGACAAAAAAAAAGCCCACCCCCGCAGGGACAGGCTTTTTGAGACAAATTCCTCTCCATTATCGTGAACCTCCAAAGGGATCCACAAAGCGGAATTTCAATAATTTTTCGATGGCGCTGCGATTTTGGGTTTTCACCTTTTGGACGCCTTCCGTCATGGGCATCATTTTCTTTCCCTCTGGGTTTGTCTGAATCTTGGTGCCACGAAAGGGCTGCCGTCGCAAGTACGATCGATCGCGCACTGGACGCTCAACTTCACCAGATTCAATCGTCGAGCGCTGAATGGGCTGTCGGTGTTTTTGGACAGGAATTTCCGTCGAGGACTCCAGCATTCCGCTTCCCTTACATGCCCAAATTGGACACCCTTTTTCATCCTTCCCTTTTGGATACAAGGCCCCTTTGCCAGCGGCACAGAAGTCTGAACTGGGAGAATTCATACACATTGGTAACGTTTCTTTAGAAGGGTACACTTCTTCTTTTTCTTCAACGGCGATTGGAAGAACCTCATCCCGCGGCGGACGTCCAAGTTTTTGATGTTCTCGCTCATCAGAGAAATACTCCAAACATTTGGGTTCTTTTTTTTCAAAACAAAACATTTTTGTACAGGCCATCCTTCCGTTTTCGCCTATTTTACATTTGTTACATCCATCAAAGTAAACCTGGCAATCATTCGGTATTTCTCCGGATGTATCATCCGTTCCCTCTTCTGAAGGGGGGAGAAGAAGCATCTTTGAGGGAGGCACTCTCCGCGGCGGCATCATATCCTGCCGATCTTTGGGGTTCATTTCTTTCCAGTCTTCTCGATACTCTGCCTGCGTTTCTTTGGCGTCTTCCCAGCGTTCTTTGAGATATTCTTTTTCTGTCTCTTTTCTTGATTCTTCGGCATCCTCTGCCCCAGTCAGGGCATCGTAGCGAGCCCGAATCCAATTAAAAAACGTTTGTCTTTTGGCGTCTTCCTCTGCTTTTCGCTCTTCGGCACGTACCCGTCGATATCGGTCAAATTGGTCTCGATCGAGACGATCATAATAATCATACAGCGCTTCTGTCTCACCACGAACGGGAAGGTTGTGCGCTTCGTAGTCCAATGCCGACGCCAGGGAAGGAACCAGCATTGCTACCGCCAGAAACAAGGGGATCATTTTTTTCATGAGAGGGGGGGATAAAAAAGACGGTCTCACACAAAGAATATACAGCAAAACGCCCTTTTTGTGACAACTTTTATTGCAAAATCTTTGAAATTTCTTTTTCGAGCAGAGCTGTTTTTTGCAAACGAAACGGCAGCGTCACTGTCTGGCCATTGATCTGAACGCGTACAGAAACAGCCGAGGGGCTTTCCGATTTCTGCTGAAAAAGGAGTTTTTTGAGTGCGTCCACTTGTGATTTTTTTGTGTTGTGAGGGATGCGAATGAAAAAGGGTTTTGAAGCCGTCGTCTCCGAAGCCTGTTCTCCGGCAAAGGTATGTGTCCGCTGAACTTTTGTGAGATCTCCAGATTTGAGTTCGTCAGCGATGAGGTTCAAAACGCCATCGCGTTCTTCAATTTTGCCCCGTACACGCAGAAAGGCATCCACCTCAAAAACCGAAGAATGCGCGTGCTGATAGATCTGCGGAAATACCGCCACTTCGATTTTGCCCGACGTGTCTTCAAGCGAAAGAATGGCCATCGGCTTCCCTTTTTTGGTCATGATGCGGCGGACATTTGTCACCAAGCCATGAATGGTGCGCTTTTTTTTCAAATCTTCTTCGGGAGAAAGTTTGCCAATCAGCTTTCCAAATTTGTCGAAATATTCTGCCAATCCCTTGAGCGGATGATCGGAAACAAACAGTCCCAGACTCTCCCGTTCCCACTGGAGAATATCTTCTTTGCTGGCCTCTGAATCACGGAGGGTGAAATCCACCGCTGTCTCATCCGATCCACCAAAAAGCCCCATTTGTCCCGCCGTTTTCTTTTCCTGAAATTCACGAGCATACTGAGACAGATCGTCGAGCGAATCCACCACAGCCTTCCGATCTCCAAACGCATCAAACGCACCCGAAAAAGCAAGCGCTTCCAGCGTTTTTTTGTTCAAGAGTTTCTGAGGAACGCGCTTGGCAAAATCCTGCAAGGATTCAAACACGCCATTTCGCTGCCGTTCAAAAATGATTTGGTCAACGGTTTCTTCCCCGAGCCCCTTGATCGCGGTCAGACCGAAACGGATCTTTTGCTGCGTTTCCTCTCCAGAAATATTCGTTTGACCCGTCCCTGCTCCCTCGGAGACCACGGTAAAGTGCGAGCCAGATTCATTGACCGAGGGGGGCAAAACCTCAATCCCCATTTCGGTGCACTCATTCATCTCTAGGACAATCCGATCCGTATTACTGCGGTCAGTGGTCATCATCGCCGCCATAAATTCGACCGGATAATTGGCTCGCAGATAGGCGGTCTCGTACGCAATACGGGCGTAGCAGACAGCATGAGAACGATTGAATCCGTATCCGGCAAATGGAACGACAATTTCATCGAACATTTTGATGGCGAGCTTTTCGTCATGGCCATTTTTTTGGGATCCCTCAATGAATTTTTTGCGCTGCTCTGCCAAAAGTCCGACCTTCTTTTTTCCGATGGCTTTTCGAAGGATATCGGCCTGCCCGAGAGAAAAACCAGCAAAATCCTGAGCAATCCGCATCACCTGCTCCTGGTACACGGCAATGCCATAGGTTTTTTCGAGGATGGGCTCGAGTATCGGATGTAAATATTTTACTTTTTTTGTACCGTGTTTTCCCTCGATGTACGTCGGGATGTATTCCATCGGTCCGGGACGATACAGCGCATTCATCGCCACCAAATCTTCAAATTCCGTTGGCTTTAGCTCTTTCAGGTACCGACGCATGCCGGCTGATTCAAACTGGAAAACGCCCGTGGTCTCCCCCGCAGCAAAAATTTCAAACGTTTTTTGGTCATCAATCGGAATTTTGGGAAGATCAATTTCCGTGCCGGTTGTCACGCGAATGTGATCCATGGCTTTTTCGAGGATCGAGAGGTTTCGCAGGCCGAGAAAATCCATTTTCAAGAGTCCCAGATGCTCCAGCTGCTGGTACGGAAATTGGGTAATTTTGACCGTCTCCGTCCCGGGCGCCCACTGCAGCGCTGTATGGGCGGTCAACTCTTCGTTGCCGATGATCACCGCACAGGCATGGACCGAGACATGGCGCACACAGCCTTCGAGCTTTCGTGCCACGTCGTACACTTTTTTGAGATGGGATTTTGACCCGAGCAGTGTTTTGAAATCCGATACGTCCAGCGCCTCAGAGAGCTGAAATCCCGGGCGGTTGGGCAGGAGTTTTGTCAGCGCGTTCATTTCCGCAAAGGGCACCCCGTGCGCCCGCCCGACATCCTTGAGGGCAGCTTTGGCCGACAGCGTCCCAAACGTACAGACTTTGGAAACTTTTTCCGTGCCGTATTTTTCGGTGACGTACTGAAGGACTTCTCCCCGACGCTCGTCACTGAAATCGATGTCGATATCCGGCATCGAGATGCGTTCGGGATTGAGGAATCGCTCGAAAAGGAGCTCAAATCTGAGTGGATCGACGGTGGTGATCTCGAGCAAGTACGAAACAATGGATCCTGCAGCCGAACCGCGACCTGGGCCCACCGCAATTCCATTTTTTTTGGCAAACTGGATGAAATCCTGCACGATGAGAAAGTACGCATCAAACCCCATGTTGCTGATCACGGCCAGCTCATAATCCAGTCGTTCTTGGATGGTTTCACGAAACAGCGGTTCTTTTTGGATATCCTCGGCGTATAATCGATCGATGGCCAATTCACAGTTCTTGCGAAGCTGCGAAGCCTCTGTCTCTCCCTCCGGAACCGTGAAGTGTGGAAGCAGATTTTGGTCAAACGAAAGTTTCAGCGAAATGGACTCGGCGATCTGAAGGGTGTTTTTTCGAGCCTGTTCCCGCACTTCGGGGGAGATGCCTGAAAGATTTTTTTCCAATTCCTCCCAGGATTTGAACCAATTTTTTGTCAGAATTTTTTCACGTCCGTCATCAGAAATTTGCTGGTTTTTTCCGATGCAGTACAGCGTCTCGGCAGCTTCTTCGTCCTCAGGAAGTGCATACCGGGCATCAGAGGTAATGACGAGCGGGAGGGAAAATTTCTCAGCACTCTGAACACAAAAAGTATTCAACTCCTGTTGCTGCGGGTGATCGCGCCCCAGCAGCTCGAGAAAAATTTTGTCTGAAGGAAACACCTGCTGGAGTTTTTGGAGAATTTTTTCTGCATGCGCACTCCCCTGCTGGTACAGCGTCTGCCCGAGCAGTCCCGTCGTCGATCCCGTGAGCACGATGAGACCGTCTGAATATTTCTCCAGCGTCTCCCAGTCGGCACGGGGTTGCTGAAAAAATCCTTCCAGCGCGGCAATCGAGAGTATTTTGAGCAGGTGTTCAAATCCTGTTTGGTTCTGTGCGAGCAAGACAAGATTTCCTTCGCGACCATCCACTCCTGCTCGTTGCTCAAAACGAGAATCTTTTGCCACCGCAATCTCTGCGCCGAGAATCGGCTGAACTCCTGCGGCAGAGGCCTGTTCGTAAAATTCCACGAGTCCATATCCCACATGCGTGTCGGTCAGCGCCACGGCCGGACAGTCAAGTTCCGCCGCACGAGCGAGAACTTTTTTGGGAGACATCGTGGCCTGCTGAAGCGAATAATGTGAGTGAGTGTGCAGGTTTACAAACGGCTTTGGCATCGGAGAGATTGTAGCGGATTTCGGAAAAAATCACAGCCGGAAATGGCGCAATTTTGACTTGCTTTTTGTGAGAAAATTTTACTGAATGCCGTTGGCCGCCAAGATCGCTTTGAGCTGTTCGACATCATTGGCTCGATCCATCGCAATCTCTTTGGAAATACGTTCGGACATCACCAACCCCGCCAGAGACTGCTCAAATTCGACCATTTCTCCGGAATTATCTGTCTGGAGGACGTTTGGGATTTGAAAAATTTTGTTCTGACGAATGTGATTTTGGATAGCATAATTATTGGTCAAAATCTCATACGCCAAGGTCAGCCGTCCATCCACGGTGGGAATGAGTCGCTGAGAAATCACCATCGAGAGAGACGACGCTAGCTGTGACCGTACCTGGTCCTGCTGATCCGCGGGAAAAACATCGATGATACGCGCCACCGTCTGTGCCCCGTCATTTGTATGCAGCGTCGAGTACACCACGTGACCGGTCTCTGCCATGGTCAGTGCCGCGGAAATCGTTTCGTGATCGCGCATCTCCCCCACCATGAGAATATCCGGGTCTTCGCGAAGACCCGCCTTGATTCCGGCTTTGAAATCTACCACATCGCGTCCCACTTCTCGCTGGCGGATGATGCTTTTGTCAGATTGAAGCAGGTACTCAATGGGGTCCTCGATGGTAATCAGGTGCTCGGCGCGCTGGTTTGTCCGTTCTTTGAGAATGGAAGCCAGGGTGGTGCTTTTTCCCTGCCCGGTGGGGCCCACCACGAGCACCATGCCCGATTTTATCTTGAGCATATGTTCAAAAACGAATTTGGGAAATCCCAGCGTCTCAAACGGCCGGATGTCCTGCGGGATGATTCGAAAAGAAACCGCAATACCCGATTCTTCAAAAAACGCATTGCCACGGAGACGAATCTTGTCCTGAACTTTGATCATAAAATCACTCTGTCGAAACTCTTGGAGGTGTTTTTTATTGCGCTCGGGGAGAAGGCTCATCAGCAGCTCTTCAATTTCCTTGTTTTCCAGAGGGGTGTCGCCCTGTGGTAAAAGATCGCGCGTGATACGAAAGTACGGAGGCAGTCCCACGGCCAGATGAATATCTGAGGCGCCTTTTTGGGAGGCATCGACGACGAGCTGTTCAAAATTCATACGAAAAAAGGAGAGGAAATTCTCCCCAATGGTAGCAAAAATCCGTGAGAGAAACTATTTTTCTTTTCTTTCTTCCTCTGTTCGTAATTTCCGGAGAGTGGAGATTCTCTCAAGAAATTGTGCTCGAAGATTCCTTACTTCTTCTGGATCTTGTGTGTGTTGCCGCTCTCTTCTTTTCTCACAAAAATCAGGATCCGCTGCCGAATCTTTTATGTGCTGAAGGTTTTCTAAATTCCAAACCATTTTTTGTAAGCAAAAGTAATTTTATTCTCCTCTTTAAATTTTCAAATGTCTATTTGCTGAAAAAAGTTTTCTTTAAATTTCTGTGCAGCAAGCTTTGTGGCTTCTGGAAGTTCTTTTTGCGGTTCTTTTTCCTGAGAAGGCGTTTCTTTCAACTGCGAAGTCGGCTGGAGAATTTTCTTCCAATTGTTTTCTGAATTCTGAAAATCAAATGTCATTTTCCAAAAAGTTACTGAAAACTGTCTACACCTTCTGTCAAGAAAATGCAAGTCTTTTTCCCACCTTGTTTTTTTGTGAAGAAATTTTACAATCCGCCTGACCCAAATGAGCACCCTTCAAAAAACATTTGAAAAAGTCTTTGGCTCGTACAACGAGCGCCAGATAAAAGCCCTGCAAAAACAGGTGCCTCCCATCAACGAGTGCGAAGCTGAAATGCAGTCCTGGTCGGACGAAAAGCTCAAGAAACAGTTTGCCGAATGGAAAGAAGAGCTGACGAAACATCCGGAAAAGGTCGATGAAAAAATGGTCGACGTTTTTGCTGCGGTCAAAAATGTGACCCGTCGGCTCGTGGGGAAACAATTTGAAGTGCGCGGCAAAAAACAAGCCTGGAACATGATTCCGTACGACGTTCAGTTGATCGGCGGCATTGTCCTGCACCAGGGAAAAATTGCCGAGATGAAAACGGGAGAGGGAAAAACTCTCGTCTGTACGATGCCCGTGGTCTTGAATGCACTGACGGGAAAAGGCGTGCATGTGATCACCGTCAATGACTATCTGGCGCAGCGCGATGCCGAATGGATGAAGCCGATTTATGAGTTTTGTGGACTCAAAACGGGCGTGATCGTCCACGGAAAAGATACCGAAGAACGCCGAGAAGCCTACGCCGCTGATATCACGTACGGGACCAACAATGAATTTGGATTTGACTATCTGCGGGATAACATGGCCCAGGCAAAAGAAGATCTGGTCCAGCGCGATCTGCACTACACAATCGTGGATGAGGTGGACTCGATTTTGATTGACGAAGCCCGCACCCCGCTGATTATTTCCGCCCCGGCAGAAGAAAGCACTGAGAAGTATCAACAGTACTCCCGCCTGGTCCCCCAGCTCCAGGAAAACACGGATTTCACTATCGATATTAAGCTCAAGGCTGTCACACTGACCGAGGAGGGCATCCGAAAAATGGAAAACTTTTTGGGGGTGAAAAATATCTACACAGAGGCCGGGTTTGACGAGGTACACCATATTGAAAACGCCCTCAAGGCCCACATCATTTTTGAACGGGACAAAGACTACGTCGTCCGCGATGATCAAGTGCTTATTGTCGATGAATTTACCGGCCGCCTGATGCCCGGTCGCCGATACTCGGATGGACTGCACCAGGCACTGGAGGCAAAAGAGAATGTCCAAATCCAACGAGAGAGCAAAACCCTTGCGACCATCACGTTTCAGAATTATTTCCGGCTGTACGAAAAGCTCGCGGGCATGACCGGGACCGCCGAAACAGAAGCCGAAGAGTTTGCGAAAATTTACAAACTCGACACCCTCGTCATTCCGACCAATGAACCGATCATTCGAAACGATTTTCCGGATAAAATTTTCAAAAACGAACACGGGAAATTTCTCGCCATTGCCCGGGAGGTCGAAGCGCTCAATCAACGTGGCCAGCCGGTACTGGTGGGCACGGTGTCGATTGAAAAATCCGAAGCGCTCTCTCACATGCTCAAATCCAACGGGATTCGGCACGAAGTTTTGAATGCAAAATTTCACGAACGAGAGGCCGAAATCGTCGCACAAGCGGGACAAAAAGGCGCCGTCACCATCGCCACCAACATGGCCGGCCGCGGAACAGACATCAAGCTCGGAGAGGGGGTCGTGGAGCTCGGGGGCTTGGCAATTATTGGAACCGAACGACACGAATCGCGTCGCATCGACAATCAGCTCCGAGGACGAGCCGGTCGCCAGGGAGATCCGGGGTTTACCCAATTTTTTGTCGCCATGACCGATGATCTGATGCGCCGATTTGGCGGTCAGCGAATGAGTGGACTCATGCAGCGCATGGGGGTCAAAGATGATGAAGCCATTCAGAATAAAATGATCAGCCGCTCGGTGCAGAATGCGCAAAAAAAGATTGAGGCCTTTCACTTTGATGCACGAAAACATGTGGTGCAGTACGACGATGTGATGAATGTGCACCGCGAAAAAATGTACCAGCGCCGACGAGAAATTTTATTTGCCACGACCGTGGACGAGGAGATAGAAAAAATTGCAAAAGTGTTTGTGCGAGAAATTGTAGAAACCCATTGCCCGCATCCTACCGTTGGGCAAGAGGCCGATCGAGCAGAAATTGCCGAGACCTTTCGCAGCATTTTTCCGCATCCGGATTTTGAGCAAAAAGAAATAGAGCGTTTCGAAGAACGAGAGGTCCTCATCGATCATATTCAAAAAACACTGCTCGAGAGCTGGAAAAAGCGCAAAAAAGAATTTCCCGTCGAGGATCCTGACGACATCGCGCGATATGTGGTCCTTCGATCGTTTGACGAACTGTGGCTGGACCACATCAATGAAATGACCAGTCTCCGTGATCGCGTCTCGCTCTCGGGGTACGCGCAAAAAGATCCCATCATGGAGTACCGTCGCGAAGGATTTTTGATGTTCCGGCGCGTTCTGTTTGAAGTGCGACGGACCGCACTGTCCAATCTCTTTCGCGTGCAGGTGGCGCCAAACTTTGAAAAGGAAACCACTGACTACTCCGACGCACAGACCAACGCCGATCAGATTCAGGAAAATCTGCGATCCGGTGGCGAAGCGATTGCGCAGGCTGCCGCCCAAGCCGGCGAACGCCTGTCACACCGCTCTGAGGCGCCCGGGCGATCCATTGTCGCGGAGAAGCTCGGGAAAAAATATGAAAACATTGGCCGCAACGATCCCTGTCCCTGTGGCAGCGGTAAAAAATTCAAAAAGTGTCACGGTCAGAATCTCTGAGTTTTAAAAGCATCACTCAAGGCAGACATCTTTTGTATCCTGGATCAAACACGTTTGGTCAATATTTCGGTGAATTTTTTTCAGTTCTTTTCGGATATCCTGCAGGACGTGGAGAAAGGCTTCCAGTTGCTTCACCTGTTGATCTGTGTCCTGATTGGTGGCAAGCGTTTTGCCAGGGCGAACGGTTTCTTCCGCCGTGACAGATCCGACCCAGTGGGCTTTGAGTGCCTGCCAGTCCTGGTGGGCAAGAGAAAAAGCATCGAGTGTTTTTCGCTGGCGACTGTATCCCAGATATCCCGCGGACGGAGCGGCTTCTTCGATCTGCTCCGACCAGTGGTACTGAAAAAGGGATGCGAGCAAGTTCCCCGACTCATACCAGACCGCTCCTGCCGCCATCAGCAGTGCCAGAAGGGTGATCACGATCACGCGAAGTTTCATTTGCGGGGTTTTTGGAGAAACGAGGAAAAACTTTCATTCCAGTTTTCGAGCTGCGTGAGCATTTCCTCAAAATACTGGGAGAAGGAAGAGAATGATCCTGTCCACATGCCGTGATTGCGAATCCGTTCGGACTGCCAGTGCTGCGTCCGTGCGGTAGATAAAATTTCATCGATGTCTGCCTGCTGCAAGACTTCACTCCGACGAATAAATGCCAACGCATCCTCTTGCGACTGATTTTCGAGATCTCGAGAAACGGTTTCTGATGCGGATTCGTACTCTTCCATCCATCGGCGCTGTGCCTGAGTCAAAGGATCATTGAGAATAAATTCTGACTGAAAGGCCTGCCAATCTTTTTCGTTGAAAAGGTCGACAGCCATTCCGGACCCACCCGCCGGCATTTGTCCTGCTCCTGCCAGATCGTGAACCTGTGAAAACGCAGGCATGGGCACCGGCGACTCCCAGATGCTGGCATTGATGACTTCTGCTGCGAGCGGAAAGGGATTCAAATGATCGGCAAAAAGACTCACGAGCTCCTGCAACCGGCCCGCGATCGAGGGGTCGTTTTTGGAATACGGATTTTTGGGAGACTGTTTTGATTCTGACTGATCAAATGTCTCCTCCTCGTCTGCGGCATATTCCTGGGATTCGAGCACGGGAGAAATTTCTTTTTCTTCGGCGTACTCCGCTTTTAAATCTGTCGACTTTTGGCCAAATAAAATCTCGTCCATCGCGTGCAAATCCTGCACCAGATCAAACGGAGCATTGGATTCTCCATCCCAAAAGAGCGATCCCACATACGCCTGCAGTATCTGTCGCTCTTCCTGTCGGAGCCAGTCGCCCTCCCCCGCCAAAACAAAATCGAGAAACTGCTGGTACGTGATAAATCCAGAGGTGTTTCCCTGATCCGGAGAATAGCGACTAATCTTTTCGGTCAGTTGTTGTTTGAGTTCTTCATCAATTTCTCCCTCGGAAACTTTTTGAAAATACTCGTACAATCCGCCCTTCATGCCCAGCTGTTCGAGCTGCCGGAGTGTGGACTGATCGTCCGTGGTCAGGCTTTCACAGAGTTCTCCCGTCTGACAGACGCGCTCGATCAATAAATCCGTGTCCTCGTCCGAGACGCGATCGTGAACGGTAAAATACAGCCCCCGCAGATCGCCGATTTTTTCAAAGGTCGGTCGCTCCGCCGCCAAAGTCTGTCCCAGCAGGAAAGCCATCCCGAAGACGATCCAGAGAAATTTTCTCATCCGGGATAGGTCATGGGATAGAGAAATTTGGCCGGCCATATATTTATTTTGTCGACGGCTTTTTGGATCTGGGATCGAATGTGTTCGAGTTCCACCTGCAGCGCGACCAGCCACGCATGCTGTCGGTACTGTGGCTGAAAGTGGTGATAAAACTCCAGCATCGTCGTGATCGCAGCAGACGTGTGCTCCCATTCGGCTTGATATCTTTGCTGCTGTGTATTCCAGCGTTGCGTCCGCCCGCGTTTGGTGTCGGCATCGCTGTTTTCGCGGACAAAGGACTGATAATCCCGCATCTTTGCGAGGAGAAATTGCTGGTATCCGCACCACTCATTGAGGACCGTCTCTGACACCCAGCAGGACGAGTACACCGGGCGGGCACCGTCGCCCGTATCGCAGATCTGGAGAAATTTTTCCGGCGCTCCCGCAAGCGCTTTTTTCTTCAAGCGTTGCTGCCTGCGCTGAATGTCCGGCAAAAGGATGTCAGCACAGTCATCCGTGCGAGGAGAAAGATTGCCGTCGATTAAATTCAGCTTGCGAAGCGTTTTTTTTCGCATCTCCCCCGCATCGGCAGCTTTTTTTACTTCTTTGGTCACTCCCTCCACGGCTTCTCGAAGAGCATCATTAAAAAGACAATTCATCGTGCGATGAAACTCCGTGGATTTGCCTTCGTGAAATTCCCCCGCTTCATCCGTCCAGTCAAACACCCGATCATCCACCGCGTACGGGATGGTCGCAAAACACACCTGCGGCACAAACGTCGAAAACTGCTCCCGAAACGGCGGATGCAGCTCCGTTCCCTGCGCGGAAACCGCTCCCAGCGGCAGCAGGAGAGTGATGAGAAGAACCGTCGCAATAATTTTGTGTGTGTTCACGTGGGAAATTGTACCACGCTCCCGTACACGCGCAATGTCTCGGCCGCACTCTGATCCCAGTCAAATTTCTTGATGCGCTCCTGCCCGCGGGCAATCAGCCCAGCGCGAAGCTCGGTGTCCTGGAAAATTTCTTCCATTTTGCGTGCCATGTCCTCCGGAGAGCGGGAATTGAAAAAATGTGCCGCCTCCCCGCAGACCTCGGGGATAGCCGAAGAATTGGAGGCCGCCACGGGCGTCCCTGCGGCCATTGCTTCCAGCGGTGGCAGCCCAAAGCCTTCGTAAAAACTCGGAAACACGTACACGGTCGCCGCCGAGTACAGGGCCTGCAGGTCCGGAAAATCGACGAGACCCACACACTTCACCGATTCAGAAAGTCCCAATTCTCGGATGGTCGAAAGCACCTCTGGGTAGTGTGGATCTTCGCGACCGGTGATGACGAGTTGGAGGTCGGGATGGGAGGATTTGAGAAGGGCAAACGCTCGCAGGAGTCCGACCAGATTTTTGTGCTCACGCCAGACACCGGTGTACAGGAGAAACTGCGGCGAGAGCTGAAATTTTCGGCGAACTCTCTCGTGCTCAGTTTCAGAGCAAGGATGAAAATCTGTGCCGATGCCATTCCAGATGGGGATGACTTTTTCTCGGGAAACTGAGAAGAGTTTTTGGACGTCTGCGGCGGTGTTGTGAGAAACAGTGATCACTTTTTTTGCTCGAGAAATGGCTCGGGAAATCACGAGCCGGTACGCAGCCCGACGCCACCAGCTTTTGAATTTTTTTCCGGGGAAAAATGAGATCGTCGTGTCGTGGATGGTCACGACAAACTTACCCCGGTAAAAAAGTGGCACATTGAAATGTGTGAAATGCACCAGGTCACATTTTTCGCGGGTTAAGAGACGGAGAAAGCGCGTCTGCTCCGCAAACGAGTAGTGCGGTGCGTTGACCCGGACTTTGCGCACGTTTGCAGGAAAATCAAACTGCGAGTACTGCGGTTCATTGAGAAACAGCACCCACTCCACGTCCGGATGCATTTCAAAAAATCGGTGTGTGAGCTCGTACGTGTACCGCCCAATCCCCGTAAATGCGTCGGAAAACATCCGCGCATCGATGCCGATTTTGACCGGTTTCACAGCAGAGAGTGTAGCGCAAAACGCCGCAAGTGAGAAACCCACGAAACGACTTCTGTTTTTTGTCCCCGCGCAGGAGCCGTTTCACAGTGGAAAAAAATGCGTCGTGAAACCACGTGTCTGAGTCCCGCCAGGGCGGGACGAGTTGTGGTGAAACAGTATTTTTTTGCTCCTGTGATCGGCGACGAGCATTGGGACTCGATTTTTTGGTTCTTTTTTGTCGACCAAAAAAGAACATTCCGAAAACTTTCTGAAAACTTTCTTCTGAAAGTTGATTTTTTCCAGGAAAAAAGTAGAGTCGCCTCCGTCGCGGCGGACGTAGCTCAGTGGTAGAGCAACTGGTTGTGGTCCAGTAGGCCGTGGGTTCAATCCCCATCGTCCGCCCCATCCTTTTTATATTCTGGCTTTTTGGATTTCTTCCTTCTCACAAAACGCCCGTACCTTGTCCGCGTACGGCTCCCGCAGGAGGTGTGTTTGTGCGCTCAAAAGGTTTGCTAAAATCAAAAAGTGCAGTCGCTCCCCCACCGCCATCTCCGCAGAAGCAAAAAGCCCCAGCGCTTCGGCCGCGGTGAGCGGGCAGATCGTCTGCCCCTCCCATTTGGCTGGAGCAAATCGCGCATCCCCCAGCTCCATCGCGAGAAAGATCTTTTCGTGGTCGGGATATTTTTTTACAATATCAGAAAAATCAGCCCGCGAGCGAGCATTGAGCAGGAGTCGTTTTTGGGACGCTTTTTTTTCACTCTTGGAAAGCCAGGTTTCAACGCGATCCCCGGCAAGGAAACTCTCGATACCCAGCGATCGCAAAACTTCAGATGAAGCCGCGTCTCGCACGGATATTTTTGCGGCATTTCGGAATGTTTTTTTGAGAATCCAGCGCTGAAAAAAATTTCGTGGCCGGTCAATCCCCTGGTGCTCGAAATGAATCTCGGCTTCCGGGAAATATTTCCGCAGCCACCAAACCGTCATCCCCCAGATCCAAAATGCCCGCGAGCGAATGGAAAACAGTCCCCCCCCCGGAAACACCACCGCAGAAACCTGTCCGCGCAGGGCCCAGAGCTCGTGGCGAAATTTGGGAGAGCACCAAAATCGAAGAAAACTCCGCAATCCTGTGGGAAACGGACGGATGGTGGGAAATTGTCGTCCGACAAAGTGCTGGGAAAACGTGGGATCCGCCGTCGCCACCACGGCATCGGGGTGTGCTTCAAGTGCGGAGGTCAGGATCAGTTCGTCCCCGACATTCCGCGCCCCAAAGTTGCCGATGAGGAGGGTTTTCACGGAGGGAAACGTACTGGTTTTGAATGTTTTTGTAAACTCGGGAAACCGAGTACAATCTCCGCATGAAATATTCCCACACCCAGATCGGCACACTCATGATCGTCGTCCTCATCATCGTCTGCGTGATATTTGGCATCATCGGGACACAACAAGAAATGCCGCCCATCGCGATCGCCGTTCTTTTATTGGTACTGGTGATGATGTCGTCAATGCTGACCCTCACCGTAAAAATCGATGAGCAGTATTTGCGGCTAAAATTTGGATACGGGCTTTTTTGGAGAAAATGGAAACTCGAGACCCTCGCCGCTGCCCGCCCAGCGAAACATGCCTGGTGGCACGGCTGGGGCATCCGATTTGTCCCGTGGAAAAAAATGTGGATCTACAATCTCTCTGGATTTGATGTGGTGGAGGTCACAACCAAAAACGGGCGACGGTTTCGCGTCGGCACGGATGAACCCCAGCGTCTTGCGCAAGAAATCGAGCAGGCAATTCGAGAAAAAAACTCTTGACATTTTTGTGTGAAAGTGCAGTGTAAAAATGTTATAACTTTTTTGCCATGGAAACACTTGAAATTCCTGTCGCCAATCCGAGGGTTCTCGAAAAAAAGAATGCCATTCAGCTCTTTCGTGCTTCGGGTGACGCAGAGGACCCAGAAAGTGGTTATCCCTGTGAAGTTGTCCACACACCGGGAGAAAATGGAGAAACGGATTCCGCAATCCTGGTGATCAAAAATGTGCCAGAAGCAGAACAGGACGCGGTGAGAAAAACGGTCACCAAAAATCTCGGGGTACAAAACTAGGTTTTTTTCGTTGTTTTGAATTCCTGATTTCTCCGTTTTGCCGTACACTGTCGGGGCATTTTTTTGCACGGCTAAAAATTATTGCATGAAACATCCCCGACTCCAGATTTTATTTGCCCTCTTCATCGCGCTCCTGATCGGCATGAATCTGCTGGGAAGCAAAATCACCACGCTGGTGGGGATCTCGGTCTCGGTGGGGATTTTTATGGTGCCGCTGACTTTCCTCATCACCGACATCGTCGAGGAAGTCTACGGAAAATCAACCGTCAAATATTTTATCATCGGTGGCGTGCTCTCGCTGGCGGTGACTTTTCTGTTTACGAGCCTGTTTGTGATTCTCGAACCCCACGAGCGGTACAGCTTCAACGAAGAATACCGGACGATTTTTGGCAGTTCGCTCCGGATCATCATCGCCAGCATCACGGCTTTTGCCCTGGCGCAGGTGCACGACGTGTTTGCGTTTGAGTGGTGGAAGAAAAAAACCCACGGCCGCGCGCTCTGGCTGCGCAATAATCTGTCGACCTTTGTCTCGCAATTTATCGACACGATGGCATTTATGATGATTGCGTTTTGGCAGATCACACCGAAATTCACGTTTGCCTTTATCCTCTCCCTGGCGATCCCGTATTATATTTTCAAAATTGTCTTCGCCGTGATCGACACACCCCTGGTGTACCTGGGCGTGCGCTGGCTGCGGGCAGAAAAGGAGAAAAGTTCGTAATTTAATTTTTCTCGAAAAAATCTTTTTGTTATAATTTCCTCCGTCTGTTTTTTAGAATATGAAAAAATGAAAAATCCTCCCCCTCGTTCTCTCGGCTATCTCGGATTTCTCGGTTTGCTCGGCCTGATGGGTATGATGCCAGAGCATGCGGGGATGTTTGGATTTTTTGGGTTTTTCGGTTTCTTTGGATTTTTTGGCGCTAAAAAAGACAAAAACTGAGACGCCCTCCCTGTTTAAAAATTTCAGCTTCCGAATTTTTCCGCTTTTCAGCTTTTCCATTTGTAATTTGTAATCTGTAATTTTTATTTTCCCTTCTTTTTCCTTCAAAACTTCCTCCATTCGTCATTCGTAATTCGTAATTGAAAATTGCTCTCCCTCTTTCTCCCGTCCCTGCGCAGGAGCCATTTCACAGAGCAAAAAAATACGTCGTGGAGCGACGTGTCTGAGTCCCCGCCAAGGCGGGACGAGTTGTCGCGAAATAGGATTTTTTTGTGTGCTGTGAGTGGCGACGAGCATCCGGACGGCGGTTTTTTCGTCCTTTTTTGGCGGCAAAAAAGGACAACTGTTTGGAAAATCCGAACCCGGGAAAAATATCACCCCCATTCCGCTTCCAGCGGAATCTCCCCCTCTTAATCTAAGAGGGGGCTGGGGGGTGTTATTTCCTCGTCATTGCGAGCGAAGCGAAGCAATCTTTCCCCCCCTTTTTCAAAGGGGGACGGGGGGATTTTTCTTCAAAACTTCCCTGCTTCCCTACTTCTCAACTTCTCCAATTTCCTCTCCTGAAATTTGTCATTTTTCATTTGTAATCTAAACTCTCCCCCATGATTGATCCATCTTTTGTCCCCGTGGGATACGCTGGGATTTTTGTGGTGGCGTTTATTGCCAGCACGCTGGTGCCACTGAGCTCGGATGTGTTTGTGGTGGGGATGATCCTGATGAAATTTGATCCTGTGTGGGTATTTGCACTCGCCACCGCGGGAAACTTCGCCGGATCGGTGACCAATTATTTCATCGGACTGTACGGACAAAAATTCATCCTCTCCCGCTGGATTTCGATTTCTGAAAAAATGCAACATCAAGCCGAAAAAATATACCGTCGCTGGGGGGCGCCAATCTTGTTTTTTTCATGGCTGCCGGGCATCGGCGACCCGCTCTGTGTCGTGCCGGGGATTTTCAAACTCCCGTTTGGGAAATTTGTGATCTGGGTGCTGCTGGGCAAAGCGTTCCGCTATTTCGTCCTGATCGGAGCAACATTGTGGGCAACCGGCGAAGCGCCGTTTGACAAAATCTGATACAATTCCCGCCGATGACCGCTGAATTTCAAAACGTTGCAGGCCTCCGGACGCACGTGCAAACCCTCGGCGAGGGAAAAAAAGTCCTCGTGATGCTCCACGGCTGGGGCGCCTCGGGAGAGAAATTTACCGCGCTGGCCGAGAAACTGTTGGCCCAAAACTCAGAACTCAAAATCGTCCTCCCTGACCTGCCTGGATTTGGCAAAACCCAACCGCCGGAGGCAAGCGGCTGGACCACGCACCAGTACGCGGCGTGGCTGAGAGAGTTGTTGCAAAAAATTTCATCGACACAAAAAAATGCACCCGTGGCACTGTACGGCCACTCCTTTGGCTGCCGAGTGATCGTGCGTCTTTTGACGGAGGGAAGCCCCTTTGACGGGAAAGTGATCCTCACCGGTGCCGCCGGGGTCAACTGGCCGCTCAACTGGCATCAAAAGTTTTTCCTCTGGCTCAATCACTCCCTCGGCTGGGTCAAAAAAATAGTCCCCGACCGCGCACAACAATTCATCGCCAAACACGTCCTGGGGGCGCGCGACTGGGTCGCCGTCGCGCCGGAGATGAAACAAACGCTGGCAAAAGTGCTCAAAGAAGAAGATGTCCGCGACGACCTCCCCCACATTCAAAACAAAACCCTTCTCCTCTGGGGTGCGGAAGACAACTACACGCCGGTGAAGTCGGCGCATGTTTTTGCGGAAAAACTCCCGCACGCGGAACTGGTAATTTTTCCCGATGGTCGCCACGGCATCCATCACACCCACACCGAGGAAATTGCGGTGCTCGTGGATCGATTCTTGCGAGAGTCATAAAGAAAACCGATTTCCTCATTCCTGTGAAAACGGAAATCCGCAAACCATGCAACGCACCTGCGCCGTTTCCAAAAAAGAATTCGACATCTCCGATGCCGAGCAGCAGTTTTATAAAAAAATCGGCGTCCCTCTGCCCACGCTGTGTCCGACAGAACGCCAGAGAAGGAGAATCGCGTACCGAAACTTCCGCTCATTGTACCAGCGGCCCTGTGATGCCACTGGACGAAATCTGATTTCAATGTACCACCCGGAGCAGCCCTTTCCGGTGTTTGAAAATGCATTCTGGTGGGGAGACAGCTGGGATGCAAAATCGTACGGCCGAGATTTTGATTTTTCCAAATCCTTTTTTTCACAGTTTGCTGCACTGACAAACGCCGTCCCCCGGATGGCCACGATGAATGTCCGCGCGGAAAACTGCACCTTTTCCAACTTTGCCTGGCTGTCACGCAACTGCTACCTCGTGTTTGGTTGTGTGCGAGACGAGGACTGTCTGTACGGACACATCGTCTGGGATTGCAAAAACTGTCTCGACTGTCTGTACACGTACCGCTGTCAGTGGTGCAGCGAATGCGTCGACTGCGTAGATTGCTACGACACGCATTTTTCAAACGAGTGTGCGGGATGCACAGAAAGTTATTTCTGTCACGACTGCCGAGCGTGTAAAAACTGTTTTGGGTGCACCAATCTACGTCAAAAAGAATTTTATTTTTTCAATCAAAAACTGAGTCGCCAGGCATACGAAGAAAAAATGAAAGCAATCTTTCCCCTCACGCGTGAAACAATCGCCGATGGTCGAACGTGGCTCAAAAAAGAAAGCCAAAAAAACGCGGTCTTTCCCCCGATGTTTGGCGTCAAAAATGAAGACGTCTCCGGCAATCACGTCTACGAGTCCAAAAACTGCCACCACTGCTTCGATGCCAAACAGTGTGAGGATTGCACGTACCTCTTCACCGCGCATGGGGAGAAAAATTGTCACGACATTTCCTTCACCGGCGCCAACGCAAATTTTTGCTACGAGTGCCTCACGATTGGAAATACCGACAATGTGCGTTTTTGCCACGCCCTCAATCAGTGCGCGGATCTGACGTACTGTGAGTACTGCTACAACTGCAAAAACTGCTTCGGCTGCAGCGGGATGAGAAATGCCCAGTACTGTGTGTTCAATAAACAGTATTCGAAAAAAGAGTACGAAACACTCGTGGAAAAAATCATTTCTCACATGAGGGAAACCGGTGAATGGGGCGAGTTTTTTCCGATGGAACATTCCCCCTTCGCGTACAACGAATCCATCGTGCAGGAGTATTTTCCCCTGTCAAAAGAGGCAGCAATTTCCCGCGGTTGGAAGTGGCGGGAGACAGAAAAACCGTCAATCAATCCGGCAGAAATCACTCTCCCCCAAGACGGCAAAAATCTGGATGAATCGATCTGCGGCAAGCTCCTCTCCTGTGACACCTGTGGCAAAAATTATACCGTACAAAAAGCGGAGCTCTCCTGGCATCAGAAAATAAATCTCCCCCTGCCACAATCCTGTCCCGATTGTCGCCACGAAGCACGGATGGCTGTACGCAATCCCCGACGGCTCTGGGAGCGCACGTGTACACTGTGTGGAGAAAAAATAAAAACGACATTTGCCCCCGACCGCCCAGAGAGGGTATGCTGTGAGCCCTGTTATCTCAAACAGCTCTCATGACCTGGTTTCCTCACCTCACAGCGATCCTAATGCTGCTGGGCCTCCGTTCGGCCAGCTGGTGGATGCAGTGCTGGCAGCTGCGGGAGTACCGCACAGACCGGATGAAAGCATGGTTACAAACGAATGACGGACGAAAGCATCTGTGGAATCTCTGGTTTTTTCGCGGGATTCTTCCACGGCCAAAGATGTCGCTGCGGGTACTTCTGATGGAAATTGTTTTTGTGGGAATTTCGATCATATTTTTTGTTCTTGTACAAAATTTTATTTCATTTTTTTGGGCAACGCTCATCTGGACATTTACTGTCTGGTTTTGGGTTTTTGTGGGTGTAAAACTCTCGGCCATTCCCGTCTGGTGGAAAAAACGAAAACTGTTTCAGATCGCAAAACACATTCTCGAAGACGCCCCGGTCATCCGGATTGGCATCACGGGGAGCTATGGCAAAAGCTCAACCAAAGAGATACTCGCACACCTCCTGCGACAGAAATTTGGAGACAAAAATGTCCTGGTCAATCCCGGCAATGAAAACAACGAAGTCGCCATTGCGCGGCTGGTGCGAAGCAATCGATCCTTTTTTGCGGGAGGAAAACAGACGAAAGGCGAAGACTGGATCGCCCCACAGGTGCTGCTCAAAAATCCACCCCCTTTTTCAAAAGGAGACCAAAAGGCGTTTCCCCGAATTTTTATCTGTGAAGTCGGTGCGTACAAAAAAGGCGAGATCCGCCAGGTCTGTAAATTTTTGCGGCCGCAAATTGGAATTCTCACCGGACTCAACGCCCAGCACGTGGCCCTGTTTGGGAGTATGGAAAAAATCAGAGCGGCCAAATTTGAGCTGGCCGAGGCTGCGACCGACACGGTGTTTTTCAATGCCGACACCCCAGCCCTCGTGGATATTTTCGAGGATCAAAAAATTCATGCCACACCCGTGGGAATAAAGCGTTCTGCAGCGAAAGATATTCACGCCGAGGCAGACAAAACGACCTTTGAGGCGTTTGGAGAGAAATTTGAGCTCCCCTGGCCGGGCGAATTTTTCGTGAGCAATGCGCTCCTTTCGCTCGAAACCGCACGCGAGCTTGGATGTGAGCGGAACGAATTGCCCGAGTTTTTGAAATCCCTGCCGCCCCTGGATCGGGCGCTGCACGTTCGGAAGCTCAAATCTGGAGCAACCCTCTTGGTCGATCTGTACTCAGCCAATCCCGACGGCGTCCTGGGAGCGATCCGGCATCTCGAGAAATTTGAGGGACGGAAAATTTTTGTCGGGATTCCGCTGCGAGAGCTGGGGAGCGCAGCAAAAAAAGAGCACGAAAAAATCTTTGAGAAACTCAAAAAAATCGGGGCCGATGTCTGGTGGCCCAAATCTGATTTTGCGACACTGGGAAAAGAACTCCTGGGGAAAAAATGGCACGGCGATGATCTGCCGGCACTGGAAGCGGCGGTCAAAACGCTCGAAAAAAACGATGCGGCCCTGCTGGAGTCACGGCTGCCACCGCTTGTGAACAAAATCTTTGAACAATGAAACTCGTTTCCAATCAGCTCGCACCAAATTTCACACTCGCCGATGCCCTACACGCAGCACGGCAGATTGCAGGCGGAGAAAATCCCGATCGGTCGGAATGTGCCGAATTTTTTGGGACGGAAAAGTTTCAACTCCTCAATGCCGCCCGGACCGCGCTCAGCCTCATTGCCGAGAAAGTGAACCCCAAAAAGAAAGTAGGCATTCCAGCCTTTTGCTGCGGTGTGATGGCCACGCCGTTTTTGCAGAGAAATCTTGAAATTGAGTGGATCGACACGGACACACAGGGCTTAATTTCCGTGAAAGATTTTGAGAAAAAGTCCGATCAAATCAGCCTCGTGCTGATCCCCCACATTTTTGGTCAGCGCGCCCCGGTGGAAGCAATTGCGAAAATCGCGCGGCAGAAAAACATGGTCACCGTCGAAGATGGCGCGCATCTCTTTGAACCGGGCTGTGAAAAAACGGATTTCAAAATTCTCAGTTTTGGTCGAGAAAAAGACGTCTCGTGCGTCTCGGGTGGAGCCCTTCTGTGGTCCGAAAACTTTGAGGAAAAACCGCTTCCCCTCCCACCGAAAGCGTGGACCGTGCGGCATCTATTGCAACCACTGACGTTTGCGCTGTCCCTCCCCTGGTGGGACCGTGGAGGCAAGCTGATCGCTGCCGCCGGCCAAAAACTCTGGCTCCCCCGTGCCGTCACTGCAGTAGAAAAACGCGGATCCGAAGATTTCCCTCAAGCCCAAATGCCTCCTGCGATCCAGCGAGTGCTCCGACGACAGCTGGAGCGACGGGACCGCGAGCTCTCTCGGCGAAAACAACTCGCCTCCGCCTGGCAGGAAGTGCTGGGCAAAACATTTGCCGAGGCAAACATCATCATCCCGGACAATGCCCTGCGGGTAATCATGCACGGCGTGGAGCGGAAAGAAGTGCTGGAGAAAGCCCGAAAAATTGGCTTTCATTTAAACGACTGGGACGGGGTTCCCATCGCCCCGGCGGGAGTGAATCTTGAGAAGTTTGGCTACACGCCCGGGCAGTGTCCTGCAGCAGAAAAGTTTGCCAAAAATTACGTGACGTTTCCCACAAACCGCCGGACAAATTTGGCGGACATCGAGAAATTTGGCAGACTGTACGGGACAAAATGAAATGGGATCACATCAGTGCCGAAACGCTTGACCAGTTTGTCCAGAATTTTGAGGGCCCACGCACCTTTTTGCAGCAGAGCAAAAACGGAATTTTTCGCGAGAAACTCGGTGAAAAGACGTTTCGGTTTGGTGTGTTTGAGGGAGAAAACTTAATCGCTGCCTGCCAGTGTCAAAAAATCAGCGCCCGCCGTGGCACGTTTCTCCACATCCCCCACGGACCGCTGATTTCCTCTCCCCCCGTCGGGGGGGAGCTGGAGGGGGGGCTCAAATTTTTTCTCCAAAAAATCAAATCCTTCGCCCGCGAGCAAAAATGTGATTTCGTGCGGGTTTCTCCCCTGTTTTCCTCCTCCCCCTTTCTCAAAGGGGGACCGAGGGGGATTTCTTCTCCCCCCGTCGGGGAGACGCTGCACGTTTTTCGATCAGAAAAATTCCGCCCCGCCCCCCTCCACATCAACCCAGACCGAACGTGGATTCTCGACCTAAAACCGGAGGAAGAGACCTTGCTGCAGCAGATGAAAAAATCCACGCGGTACGAGGTCCGTCGCGGGGTCAAAAAAGGCATTGAAGTACAGATGGGCAATGCCACAAAAGATCTGGATATTTTTTGGAATCTGCACACCGAAACCGCCGCCCGACAAAAATTTACCCCCTTTTCACGGAAATCAACGGAACTCGAGCTGGAAGTTTTCAAAGAAGACTGTCAGATTTTCTCGGCCAAAATTGAGGGGAAATTTTACGCGAGCTCTGTCATTCTTTTCGACGATCATGCCGGATACTACCACCAGGGCGCCTCGAAATATCACAAGCTCCCCGCAGCCCACGCCACGCTCTGGGCCGCGATCCGGGAGGCAAAACGCCGCGGCTGCACCGAATTTAATTTTTGGGGCGTATCTCCCGAGGAAAATAAATCTCATCCCTGGACGGGGCTCTCACGGTTCAAACGGGGATTTGGCGGAACCGAGCAAACCTTCCTCTCCGCCCAGGACTGTCCCCTCACGCAAAAATACTGGCTCAACTATGCCGTGGAAACATGGCGTAAGTGGAAACGGCACTACTGACTCAAATATTTCTCAATGTCTTGCAGCGCTTCGGGGTTTCCCATGAGCTGATTGAGTCCTTCGGAAAAATCAACGACTCCTCCACCGCCACCGGAAATCATCTCGGTCATGTTTCCCATCAGCGAATTGAGGATCAGCGGCAGCAGGAGAAGCGGGAGAATGACGATCACGAGAATGACAATCCATTTCACGATGCCCCAAATGCGTTTATTGCGTTCGATGCGGAGCAGTTTTTTGTTTTGAGCGACGATCACTTTTTGGTCCGCTGCGATCTCGGTCAGGAGGGACAAAATTTTGTCATGCTCGGAGGGAGGTGACGAAGGAGTTTCGGCTGAAGATGACGCGGAATCGGGAGACGAAGGGGGGTTTTCCATCGCTCAAAGTATGAGGCATTGAAAAAAAAATTCAAACCAGTACACTGCGACCACTTTGTTATAAAACCATTCAAAATCATGGTAAAAGTGACGTTCAAAGACAACAGCGGCAACCCGATCACGACCATTGACGCAAACAATGACGAACCCCTCTCCACCCAGGGGCAAGCTGCGGGGGCAGCCGTCCCTGTGGCCTGTGGTGTCGGTGCCTGCCGGATGTGCGTGGGGAAATGTACCCGCGGAGCAGAACATTTGGATCAAAACGCCCACGGCGAAAAACACATCTCTACAGAAGAAGATGAATTTCTCACCTGCATCTGCGGCGTCAAAGAAGATGCTCCCGACGATGCCGAGGTCGAGATTGAACTCGAAAACCTGTAAAAGTTGACAAAAAAAGGAAGCTATCTACAATCTCCGCGCATTTAATTTTTCTCTCTGATGGCACGCGCAACCAAAAAAAGAGCCTTCTTTGCCCTCTGGTGTACTCAGTGCAAAGAACGCGACGACAAACGCCGGGAAAACTACAAAATTTTGCTCAACACGCAAAACCAAAACGCCAAGGAGTTTGAGGTCAAGAAGTTTTGCCCCTTCTGCCGCACGCATACCACGCACAAAACCAAGCAGATTTCGCGGGCGCAGAATAAATAATTTTGAGGCAAATCTCGGAAAAAGTTGCACTCCCCCCACTCCTGTGGGAAAATTTTGCTGATGAAAAAGCTCTTGCGCTCGATTTCGAAACGGCTAAAAAATCTCCAGCCTCCAGAAAGAGAAAAACCGGAGCCGGTGGATCCCGAGAAAATGAAGCCCATTTCCAAGGGCGCAGGCAAAGATGGAGCGCACAAAATCGAACTGGAAATCCCGAGCAAAACAGTGGTCAAGGTTCTTTTGATTATCGTGCTCTTTTTGGCGGGAATGGAAATCGTCATTCAGCTCAAAAGCTTGCTGATCATGGCCTTTATTTCTGGGCTGTTGACACTGGGGATCAGCCCGCTCCTCAACAAGCTGGAAGCACGGCACATCCCACGTCCACTGGGAATCATTATTTTGTATGTGGTGTTTTTGGGACTTCTGACGGTTTTGTTTATCCGGATCATTCCCATTGTCTCCGATCAGCTGACAGAAATCGCCAAAGACCTCAAAAATCATGTCCTCACCCAGGGCATCAAAATACCGGGGTTTGAGCTGTTTCAGTGGGAAGCTGATGGCCTCCAGTCCCTGCTGGCAGAAAACCTGACAGACATTTCCAAAAACCTGCAAAAGATCGCAGGGTCGACGCTCAGCGTCATCACGTCGGTGTTTCAGGGCGTGTTCAATTTTCTCCTCACCCTCACCCTGCTCTTTTTTATGCTGCTGGAGCGCGAGCGACTGGGGCATTCTCTGATCAAATTATTTCCGAAAAGGAATCGAGCCTATGTCGCACAAAAAACACACTCCATCCAGCTCAAGATGGCGGAGTGGTTTCGGGGACAATTTATTCTGATGGTCATCGTCGGGCTCTGGGTCTATGTCGGAATGACGATCCTCGGCTGGACGGTAGGAATGAAGTATGCCGCGACCATTGCCATTCTGGCTGCTTTTGCAGAACTGCTTCCGTACGTGGGGCCCTTTCTCACCTACGTCCTAGTCGGCCTGATCGGCAGCAATATTTCGATGACAGCCTTCATCACCGGGATTGCGTTTGTGGGGCTGACTCAGTTTTTGGAAGGCAACATGCTTGTCCCTGTCGTCATGCGAAAGGCTGTGGGGCTCTCGTCCGTGGTGGTAATCCTTGCGTTGGCCGTTGGGGGGACCCTTGGCTACGCTTCAGGAGGGGTGGCGACCGCCATCGTCGGCATGATTTTTGCGATTCCCGTGGCGGCCTCGGTCGCGATGATCATCGGTGAAGAACAAGAATCCCGTCGTGCTGCCAAAAAATCAAAAAAATAGTCACGGCCGCACACAGGCAAAAAAGACATCTCCCCCCGCATCGGGGAAAAATTCGACGTTTCCTGCAGAAGAAAACATGGCCGAAATGGCTTCTTTTTGAGAAGGCAAAAACTCGAGCCAGAGCTCGCGGAATTGAATATTTTTTTGCGAGAGCTGAACGCGCAATCGGCGAAGATGGTCCAGTCCGTCTCCCCCGGAAAAAAGCGCTGTGCGCGGTTCTTTTTTGACCGCAGGAGAGACCAACAAATCTTCTGGTAAATACGGCAGATTGGCCACGATGATGTCCCAGGAGGACCCATCAGGAAAGGCGGACAAAAGATCGGATTGGGTGAGTTTGAGGGAAACGGCCTGTGCTCGGGCATTTTTTTGTGCCACACGCAGGGGCGCCGAAAAGCGATCGACCGCCGTGACAAAACTTTGAGGAAAATGTCCGGCCAAGGCAATCGCAAGATTCCCCGACCCTGTGCCGAGATCGAGAATTGTCTCTGGAGAAAATTTTCGAGGAAAATGTGTGATGTGCTCAAGCAGTATCTCGGTCTCATCCCGCGGAATCAACACCTGACGGGTGAGAACCAGTCGAAGTCCTGCCCATTCTTTGAATCCAACTACATACGCCAGCGGCACACCGCGTCTGCGAAGAAAAATCCAGCGACGGAATTGGAACTCTTGCCGAAGGGAGAGGGAAAAATCAGAATGCGTTTTGAGCCAGGCACGATCATGGTCCAGGAGGGCCGACAAAAGCGCCTCGGCCTCCAGCCGGGGAGAGGAAAATGCAGGAAATTTTCGCACGGCAAAATCGATCGCGGCTCCCACCGTCCAACGACGAAACAGGGTACGCATGCGAAAAAATTAGCTCAAAAACTGTTTGCGCTTGTTTTCTTTTCGGTATTTTTCCCGGGCAATAGCCGCTTCACGAATTTCCCGTTTTTTGGGGTCCTGGGAAAAATAGCGTTTGTTTCGAAACGCCTTGAGCATTCCACACGATTTGATGTGCGATCCAAATCGTTTGATCAAACGATCACCGGATTCTCCGTCTCGAACCGTTACTTTTATCATCGCGGCGAATGGTACAAATTGCAAAAAACTTGTCAATGTTTTCCCAGAGATTTCAGGGAATAAATTCAATCGGGGTCAGGTTTCGACTTTCAAATTTGATGGGAGTGCTGCGATAGTTTCCCTGCCCGGACAGAGAGTCCCCTGCTTTCCAGGTCGACAGAGTCGTGGCAGTGGCTTCTTCGACAGAAATGGAACCCGAGCCAGGAGTGGAGTAAAAGGGAGATCCCTCGATGGCTCGCAGAGAGAGGTGAAGGATATAATCCTCTCCCCCCTGGACGTTTTGATCCAATCCGCTGACGAGGAGGCTTCCTGTGCGGGAGAACGCGGCCTGTTTTTCGATACCTCCCGCGCCAGTGGCTTTGACTTCAAAGTATCGAGAGGGACCGATGTTTGTCCGTTCAAACCGGAGACGAAATTCTGCCGAATGCAGTGTGATCGTATTTTCAAGTTCGTTGTGAAACCGTACCGATCCCAGCCCCAGCCAGTCATCCCCCGGAGAAAGGGTTTTGGCATCCGTATCAGCATTGGTGGTAATTTGCAGCTCTTGGCGGGAGTCCTCGAAGTACTGGAGATTGGGATTGAAGTCCATTCCTCGGGGCAGTGCCACTCGCCGCGTATCCCGACGCAGGGCTTCGGAAAATTCATTTTGTTTGGAGGTCCCCATCAGCCGGGGCATCTCGAGGATCTGTGCCACCATCCAGGCTGCTTCCGCGCGGGAAACCTTTTCTTCTGGATGAAACTTTGCGGCACGATCATTGCGGATCAGACCATTTTTGTGGAGGGAAAACACAGCATCGGAAAACCATACCTGCGACGGAACGTCTTCGAAAGAAGGAGGAGGCGTTTCTGTCTCGGGACTCATTTCAAACGCTCGTTTCAAAATGGTCGCCCATTCAGCACGATTGAGAGGGGCTCCCGGGCGAAATGTGCCATCGGGAAATCCCTGAATCCATCCTCTGGCCGTCGCCTCTCCCACCGCTCCGGCATACCAGGCGTCCGCGGCAACATCGCGAAATCGGGCTCGGGCACTGCTCGCCTCAGAATCAATCTCTTTCATCCGCATGAGAATGATGAGGGCTTCGGCACGGTTTAAGATTTTGTCTGGACGAAAGGTGCGATCAGAAAATCCAGTGATAATGCCTGCATTTTCCACTGACTCCACTGCTGCCTCTGCCCACTGAGGAAAGGAATCTTCGTCTGCAAACTCTGCAGACGCAGACGGGATCAGGCAAAAACAAAACAGAAAGCCGAGACTGATCAGGATTTTTTTCATACAGAGAGGGAAACAAAAAAAGGAGGTATGTGTGACATTTTGAAACCAAAAAAGCCAGAAGCATTGTACTCGCCTTGCTTTTTTCTGCAAATTCCGCTACACCCAAGGGTGTGAAAAAACAGAATATCGTTTTCGTCGGTTTTCGGGGGGCCGGAAAGTCTCGTTTTGGACGAGCGTTTGCCGAAGAAACCGGACTGCCGTTTGCCGACCTGGATGCCGAAGTCGAATTCATTCTCGGACAGCCTATTCTCGAATTTGTACAAGCGCATGGTTGGCAGGTATTTCGTGAGGTAGAGCAACGCGTCACACACGATTTTTCAAGAAACTTCTCGGGCATTATTGCCACTGGAGGTGGCACCATTGAAAACTCAAAGAACCTTCAGAATCTCAAAAAAAATTCCGGCTTTGTGTTTTTAAATCCTCAGTTCAGCGATATCAAAAAATACCTTCTGGGAGAAGAAGTCCGTGGAAATTATCAGCGAGTCAATCCTTCCATGCCACTGGCGCAGGAGCTCGACCAGCTCTGGGCGCAACGAAAAGATATCTACGCCGCCACGGCCGAGCATGAAGTCAATCCGGATTTCAAAGGAGATGCCAATCAAGAGGCACGAAAAATGCTCGACGTCCTGCCGGCAAGTATTTTGCCCAAAGCACCGCCCAAGCGCCGTGTAGCCGTTTTTGCCTCCCGCAACGGATCGACCCTGCAGGGATTGATTGAAGCACAAGAAAAAGGGCGCATCCCCAATGTAGAATTTGTGCTCTTTGTTTCCGACAATGAAAAAGCCGGAGCCATCAAAAAAGCCAAAGGACATTTCACTGCGGTGGAAGTCCTGCCGGCAGAAAAAGAAACCTCACGAGAGGAGTACGACCGCGCGCTGATCAACTTACTCCGAGAGCACAAACCCGATCTAATCTTGCTCGCCGGCTGGATGCGGATTCTTTCCCCTCTCTACTGTGAGCAGTTTGGAGAACAAACCTACAATGTCCACCCATCGCTCCTGCCTGAGTACGCAGGGCTCATGGGAGACGATGTCCACAGCGCCGTCCTGGATGCCGGAGAAAAATACACTGGCTGCACCATTCACCGAGTCAGTGCCGATGTAGATGCCGGCGAAACCGTTCTCCAGAGAAAGGTCATTGTCGACGACAATGACACGGTTGAATCCCTGCGAAAAAAAGTCCAAAAACAGGAAATCCTTGGGTTTTGTGAAGCGCTCGAGCGACGGTAGGGTTTCTGCGTAAAGAAACGGCTCCCCCGTTCCCAAAAACTCTCCTCATTTCCGCGAAAGCGGGAATCTCTTTTGAAAAGTTTTTTTGCTTTTGTACGGGGCGCAAACCTTCGTTCTCCTAAAATCCGAACCCGGGTTCTAGAACCCGGGTTGAAGATCGGCATTTCCTTTGTTTTTCTTCCCTCCTTCAATACTTCTCTTCTTCAAAACTCCCCCCCATCTGTCATTCGTAATCTGTAATCTGTAATTTCCCTGCTTTTCAGCTTTTTAACTTTTGGACTTTTAAACTTTTTGACTTTTAAGCTTTCCCATTCGTAATTTGTAATTTTTCTCACTCTCCGTACCGCTTGATCACCGTGGTTAGAGACGGCAATCCCGGCACCTGGTACCCACTCATCCAGTCCGCAGAACTGGTACCGTGCGGCGACCCAGAGAGATCCGACCAGATAAAATTGGCTCCAGAGGATCGAACATTTCCTAGGGTGCCAACGTCCCGGGTGTCATCGCCTACAATCTGAACAACAAGCGAATCCGCTCGCGGATTGCCTCCGGCGGATTCTAGAGCGACCTGAAGGGCAAACTGAGCATTCTCTCGTCGAGAGAGAAGTATCTCTCGCGTGGGATCAAAGGTCGCGGTCGTACCGGAGACGCTAAACGTCCCTGGCTGCAGGTACTGTTGGCCATTGACTTCTTGGACCAACCGAAAGTCATCCGGCGAAATGCTGCCACCACGGAAATCCATTCCTTCGGGGGTCACCCGAAACGAAATACGTCCCAGCGCAGCATCCTGCCGTCCCCCGGCTTTGAGCTGAAATCGAAAGACGGTTTCGGGCTGTCCGGTTCCCACTCCAAATCCGTCTGGCTGAGATCCTAGAGAGACCCCAAGGGTATTTTGGACTACGGTAAATGTCTCAGTGTCGAGGGAAAAGTTTTTGTGACTGTCCGGCACGTCTGTCCCCGAGCCAATCCCCTGAACAATGAGGTCTTCGGGCTCGATTGTCAGTCGAAACTGTGCATTGATCTGATCGGCACGAATCCGATCGTCCAGCTGCACAAATACCCCCAGCGGTACGGTCTCTCCCCCACGGTCAATCTGCAGTCGTGAGGAGAGCTTGAGTCGCGCATCGCCGTTGACAAAGCGTCCGGTGGCAAGCACGTCTCCTGTTTTTAAATTTTGGAGCGACACACGGTCAATGAAGGCATCCACGCCTCCTGAAGAGAGTGTGTCGGCGACGGTCACTTCCCGGAGTAACATGTCGTCGTAGTACGCGGATAAATTCAGCGTCAAGACCAGTGCTTCTGAGCCTGCCGACAGCATCTGACCGTGCACTTGCGTCGCCGGGCGAGCCGAAAATTCCGGCGTGCCGGTCGTCACAGGATCTGGATCAAACACAATCTGATCGGAGATCGGCGTTCCCAGACGTTTGACGGAAACCGTCTCATTGCCAAGCTCTGTTTGTGCTGTGGCTCCGAGGAATCGGACACGAAGCGTCCCGGGCTTGTGTGCGGTGGCAGAAGGATCAAACACTTTGAGCGACACCGTCAGCGTTCGACTCTCGCCCCGCGCCAGACGCAGACCGTTGAGGTTGAGCGTGAGGGTCTTATCCTCTTCAAATTCAAATTCCCCTTCGACTCCCTCCACGATCAAGCGCAGATTGTCTAAATCTTGGGAAATACCGCGATTGCCAAATACCTGAAAAGACAGCGTGTCGAGCGTCACCGCTGGGGTAAATCGGAGCGAATCATCTTCCCCTGCATGCCGAAATCCAAGAGAAAAAATGCGCACCGGATCCTCGTCAATCAACCGAATCGGTTCTGAGGGACGAATAGGCGTGACATTGACGCGAACAAAAGACTCGGCGTTTGAGCGCTGAGAAGCAGGAGCGGGCGTTCTGCGGAGAGGAACCGACGTTCGCGCTTCGTATTCATCATGTTGCTCCTGCACATCGCGCGGCGTACCACTGCTTCGACGAAAGCGAGTACCACGATAAAATCGATTGTATTCGAGCGGTTGTTTTTTGAGTTCCACACGGGCTTCGTTGTATTTTTCGAGCCAGTCGGTCCAAAAACTCGGAAACCATGCCGCCTCTGCCGTATTGACAGTGAGCAAGAGGACCAATGCCGTCAGCCAAAATCGTCGGTCTTTCATTGTACGCAGGATAACAAATTTTGTGAGAAACCGTGACAGTTTTTTGAAAGAGGCTTTTTTTCTTTTGGAAAAGAACTGCACGCACCATGAAAAAGACCCGATCAATGATCGAGTCTTTTTTCCCTCCTTCCTGAGTGTTCCTCCTCAAATAAAGTATGAATCAAAAGTGAGTTCGTGTTCGCCATTCTGGCGGATACAATCGGAATGAATCAAAGAATTGTTTGGACAATGCCACTGCCTGATCGAGCGAATGTAAATTCGACTGTGTTTCGACCAGAAAAACTTCTCCGTCCAGTCCCTGGACAAAATGTCGTGCTACAAATTTTTCCTGACCGCCGAGAAGACCGACAAAACTTTCGGTGTACTCTGCTGTCTGCTCAAACGATCCCAGAATATTGTCTGCCAGACGCGATGAACGGTACACGCGGCTGAGATTGGTCATTTTTTCGAGCGGATTGTCATAGTTTTCGTTTTTGGACAGTGCCACAGCACAGGTCAAGAAACTGCCATGAGTGCAGATATTCTCAAAGCGCTGCACGCGCACTGACACCTGTCGATCCGAGCCGAGAAGAAACGTCCCCTCCTCATGTCGTGGCACCCAACGATTGGGAATGCGGATAGAAAAGAAGTCATTTTCGTATGTTTCAAAATCGTACAGAATTCCGAAATCATCAATGTCTCGTTTTGGAAGCATCGCGCGAGTACCCGTACGATCCTGGTACATCCCAATTCCTTCGCGCATGGGGCGAAACACATCGGTCGTTCGTTCTTCGCGGTTGGGTGTGTACAGATATCGTTTTCCCTCTTGCGGAAAGAGGAGATTTGGGATGAGCTGGTGGCTGGTGGTTGTGCGTCGAAGCGTTTGTCGTTGCTCGTCTTGTTGGAGGTGCCGATCGAGTTCTCCACGGTAATCTGTGGAACGACGATAACTGGCATCCTGCTGGACTTTTTTGTAGAGGTATTCCTGATAGGCTTTCCGAGACGCGTCAGAAAAAGGAATGATTGCGGCTGCGAGAAGAGCCACGCCGAGACCGAGTGAAAGAATGTATTTCATCAGAGTGAAGGAGAATGAAAGGTAAAGGTTTGCGAAAGAGACCGCATGGTGTTTTTGACCCAACGAGCATTTTCAACGGGAGCTTCTCCCTGAAGATAAAAAATCTCGCCGGTCATCGGGTGGAGAAACTGCACAAAAACCACTATTTTTTCTTGGCCAAAATCATTGACCTCAAAGGATTCCATTACTGCTGGATAGAGCAACGTTTTTTGGTCGGTGCGCATCTTTTGGATCAGAAACGAATGCTCGACTTCCATTGGGTCGGTAAAATCCCGTCCCCGACGCAGGTGTTTGGCATTGGTCAGCGCGCAGAGTTGGAAACTCAATCCCTGGCATCGGCCAGGAAACGTATGGGCTGAAACGGTCAGATCCAGTCCGGGATGAAAAATTGTCCGTTCATCTACGGGAAAAAATCCCTCCGTTGCTCGGAGAGAAAAGGCAGGAGCAGACAGGGTCTTGAGCGGAGCTTCAAAATCTCTAACTTCGGGCACGGTACGAAAGTCGCGAGACTCACGCACGTACACACGCTCAGATTGAACGGTGTTTTCATGCCGCGGAAAAAGATCGGGATGGGTTTCGCGGTACAGCTGATAGTCTGAACGGGAAAAAGTTTTTTGACTCTGCTGCCGCATGCGATGGAACATCCGAGGAAACGTTGTCGTACTTTGTCGCACGGGAGAAACTTGATATTTGGCCCGCAATGATTTGAGGGAGCGAAATGGTGCGATTCGATCTGAATGAGGTCGATACCGCGATGCATCGCTGCTGACGACAATACCTGTCGTGAGGAGCGCAAGGCCGAGAATCAGTGCGAGCGTTTTTTTCATGCGAGGAAGTGAACAAAAAGGGACTCGGGGAAATCCACGAGCAAGTGTTTCTTTTTGTGTTCTGGTGTCACTTTTAGATTAAAACAAAAAAAATGTCAAATCTTTTTTGACATTCTTCTCAATTCATACGTTTGTAGCCTCTAGCGGACGGCCAATACATACTGTCGATACAATCCCTCGATACGCTGAGCGGCTGCAGAGACAAGTTCTTCGAGCAATTTTTGGATGGAACGAATCTGGAGAATCACTTGCTCGAGCTTGGCTGCTGAAAATCGACGACTGTTTTGAATCTTTTTTACTTTTTTCAAAAGATGTCGCTGTTCTTTTTCCAGTGATTTGTGCACTTTTTTGCGCTGCACCTCTGTCGGGGGCAGGACGACGGCTTTGTGTTTTTTGGGACCGAGAAATTTCGAAATCTGATCAAACACCCCAGAAAGATCAAATCCGCTTGTCTGTGCGACCTTGATCGCAGGAGAAGCGGGCGCGCTGTTTTCTCCCACAGTGGCTGACACTTTTTCGGACACATCGATCGAGGTTGAAACGTCTGTCGCTTCGCTTGTATCAAGCTTCCCACCGACTTCTGCGGCGAGCTGCTCTTGATCGAGACGTTCACGATGGGTGGTCATTTTCGAAGAAAATATAGGGCGGATTCTTTTTTTTGTCAAATTATTTTACCACAATTCTATTTTAAATTCAAGGCTCTTTTTGGAGCGCTTTGTATGGCGCCACTTCGTGGACGCGGAGAAATGCTGCGCCGGACTCAACCGCTCTTTTTGCCGCCAGTAAATTGGGGGTGAGGGTGAATCGATCGGGCCCAAGAAATCGCTTTCGAGAGTGGCCGATCAGCACCTGCTCCTCTGGCAAAAGCGCAGGAAAAGTGAGCAAATCAGCGTTCAATTGCATCGTTTTTCCAAATCCAATCCCAGGATCGAGAATTATTTTTTCAGAGGGCAATCCGCATTTTTTCAAGAGGTCCTTTTGGGTCAGCAGATCGTCGCGAATAATTTCTGCCGAATCAATTGCCTGGGCGTGCACCTGGGCAATCGTCTCGCCGGGGAAATGCATCACGATCACCGTCGGTTGAAACGCGGCAATTACTTCCTGCATTTCGGGGGAGTGAACGCCTGAAACAGCATTGAGCACCGAGCCGCCGAGCGCAAGAAATTTGTGAGCAACCGACGGATGCCGCGTGTCGAGCGAGATTTTTTGGGGAAAGCGAGAAAGAAGTTCTGTGAAAACCGGCTCGACTCTCCCCCACTCTTCCTCAGGGGAAATTTCCGCCGCCCCCGGACGGGTGGACTGACCGCCAATGTCGAGGAAGTCCGCCCCTTCGGCGAAAAGTTTTTTGGCCTGCACGATCGCTGTCTCGGGCGCGAAAAACGCTCCTCCATCAGAAAAGGAGTCCGGGGTGACATTGAGGATGCCAAAAAATTTGACTGCAGACATACAGAAAAGATGGTACACTGCCGGCGCGTTTTTCCAAAGAAATGTTGTGTCCCATCATCGTCCTCGAAGGTCTGGATGCCTGCGGTAAATCAACGCAGACAAAACTCTTGATCCAGCAGCTCGAGAAACGCGGGATGGCTGTCGGGTACGTCCGATTTCCCGGATACGAACGAACGGCTGCAGGCCAGCGCGTCGCCGCATACCTCCGTGGGGAATTTGGAAAAATGGAATCCATCGATCCCCGCATCGTGGCCAATCTGTATGCTTCGGATCGACTGGAGCAGATCGAAGAAATTCAGGAGCTGCGGGACGAGAAAGACATTGTGATTTTTGATCGTGGTGTGACGTCAAATTTGATTTACACCCCCGCGCGAGGCGAGAAAAAATCCGAAATTGAAAAGCTGGAACAATTTGTGGAGCAGCTGGAATATGACATCCACGGGTTTCCGCGAGAAAGTCTGGTGATTTTTTTGGATGCGGGTCCGGAGGCGCGGAAAAAAATCCATGCCGCAAAAAACAGACAGCCCGACCTCCACGAAGCCGACGAACGGTACCTGCTGCAGGTGCGGGAGGTCGCACTGGCACGGTGTAAAAAAGATTTCCGCTGGGTCCGAATCCCCGTGGATCGAAATGGCGAGCTTCGCCGACGCGAAGAAATTGCCAAAGAAATTCTGGACCTGGTGCTGGAAAAATTGCAGAAAAAAAATGGCGAACAGCCGACCCTTCTTTGATCTCCCTGAAACCATGGCAGACCTCATCTCCGGCACACAGATCGCCACGGACATCATTGAAAAAGAACTCGCTCCCAGAGTCGAACGGCTCAAAAAATCCGGCGTCGTGCCAAAACTGGTCGTCGTACTCGTAGGCGAGCACCCTGCCAGCGCCGCATACGTCCGACAAAAAGAAAAATCTGCCGCCAAAGCGGGCATCGAATCCGAAGTGCGACGCTTTGAGGAGAGTATTTCTGAAACAGAACTCTTGGAAGAGATTGAAAAAATTAATACGGACAACTCCATTCACGGCGTGATCGTCCAACTGCCCGTACCAGATCACATTTCGGTGGAAAGAATTTTGAAAACCATTGATCCGCTCAAAGATGTCGATGGCTTCACCGCGGAAAATGTGGGAAAACTTTTCTTGGGAGAAGACACCCTCGAGTGCTGTACCCCCAAGGGCATCATCCGCATGCTGGAGGCCGCTGGAGAGACACTGGAAGGCAAAAAGGTCGTCGTGGTGGGCCGGTCAAACATCGTGGGGAAACCCGTCGCCATTCTCGCACTCAATCGCAATGCCACCGTGACGCTCTGTCATTCGCGAACGAAAAATCTGGAGGCCGAAACCCTTCAGGCGGACATTCTGATCGTGGCAGTGGGAAAAGAACGAATGATTGGGGCGAAACATGTCAAACCCGGCGCTACAGTGATCGACGTGGGCATGCACCGCACGGAGGAGGGCAAGCTGTGTGGCGATGTAGACTTTGACGAAGTAGAAAACATTGCCGGAAAAATCTCCCCCGTCCCTGGGGGGGTCGGGCCTATGACGGTCGTCAGCTTGATCGAAAACACAATCGAGGCAGCCGAAGCGCAGAAGCGTTAAGATTTTTTCTGTGGCGTGGGAGCAGCTTTTTTTTGCTTTGAAGCTGCTGCGTGATGGTGAAAATAACTGTGGTGCGGCTGGGCAAATTCTGCGTGTCTGAGTTTTTTGGTGTCGAGTTGTCCCCCACAGTTTTTACAGAACTTGGCATCATGATCGTGGTGCGGGTAGTGACAGAAATCACACGTGTGCATTCGCTTTCCAAAGAAATGATCGATGAAGACTTTTGTCAAAATCGCCGTCATGATCGCGATCGTCCCCAGGCCGAGAATCATCACCACTCCGGCGACAATCTTCCCCGCCACCGTCATCGGTATCGCATCCCCGTATCCCACGGTCGTCATCGTCACCACCGCCCACCAGAGTGATTTTCCAAAATTGGAAAAAGCCGGATTGCCCATATGCTCAAATGCATACAGTGCCAGCGCACTGGTAAAAATGACGATGGAAAATGTGATGAGAAAAATCCGCAACTCGTCGCGATAGTGCCGAAACGATCGAAGAAACATCAGCATCAGATCCGAGTAACGGATAGCCTTGAGGACCTGAAGGATCCGAAACACACGGAACCAGCGGAGAAAGGTGATATTGAGGGCGCTTGAAAAAAGTGGCAGCACCACCAGTAGGTCGATGATGCCAAGGAAGGAAAAGACAAACCGCCATCGATGTCGCGCAATCAAGAACCGTAGCACATATTCGAGTGCAAAAATCGAAAGAATAATTATGTCGAGCGTGTGAAAAAAATCACGGTACGGCGCAAAAAAGGCCCAGTTTTCGAGGGCAAAAATCCCAGTCGAAAGAACAATTAGCACGATAAGAAACACACCAAAAGCCTTGCCGGCGGGCGATTCATGGTTTTCGAGCAGGTCGATGAGGGCGTGTCGAATTTTTTTCATGTATTTGTGTCCCTGAAATTTTGCCAAAAAGAATGATTTTTGCCAAACTCGATGCACACTTTCGAGGAAAATATGCTGATACTCAAGGATCTCACGGCCAAACGCCACACGCAGACCCTCTTGCAAAACATATCTCTGCAGGTCAAGCCCGGGGAAACGCATGTAATCCTGGGGCCAAACGGCGCGGGAAAATCAACACTTGGACGCGTACTGCTGGGCGATCCGGCGTATGAGGTGACCAGCGGATCGATCACATTTTTTGATCAGAATTTTTTGGAAATGGAAATCCATGAGCGAGCCCGGGCGGGATTTTTTATGAGCTTTCAGTCTCCCCCGGAGATCGAAGGGGTCCAGGCCGGCGAACTTTTGTTTGCGGCAAAAAAATCGCTGGATCCTGATTTCGCCTCGAGTTTTCGTTTTCAAAAGTCGCTCAAAGAAAATCTGAAAGACGTGCATCTGGGAGAAACTTTTTCCTCGCGGGATATGCACCGCGGAGCCTCAGGCGGCGAACGAAAAAAAATGGAAGTCGCCTCCATGCTGGCGCTGGATCCAAAGCTGGTGTTTCTCGATGAAATTGACTCGGGGATCGACATCGACGGGATGAAGGCCATTGGCGCTTCCCTGCAGAAATTTTTGGCAGAAAAGGAGAAAGCCGCTCTGATCGTGAGCCACACGGAAAAATTCCTCGAAGAAATCTCCCCCACGCACGTGCATGTCCTCTGTGGCGGAACGCTGGTTAAATCCGGCGGCCCAGAGCTCATCAAACAAGTCCATTCCAAGGGGTACTGTCCTTTTTTGGAAGAGCATGGCGGCTCCTGTCCTCTGCGCGCTCAGTAACTTTTGGACGAGAAAAATATTATGCCCCAATCCCTTTCTTTTGACGACATACAAAAAGACGATCTCCGAAAAGGAGGATCCCAACTGTATGCGGAAAAATTTGAACGCGGACTCACCGAAGCACTCGTGCGCAAGATTTCAGCGGATAAAAGTGAGCCCGACTGGCTCCTGGAGATTCGACTGAAAGCACTGGAACAATTTCACGCGATGCCGCTCCCCCGGTGGGGACCAGATCTAAAAGAACTGATTTTCAAAGACATCCGGTACTACGCCACTGCGTCGGACAAAAAACAATCCAAATCCTGGGACGAGGTGGATCCGGAGATCAAACGCACGTTTGAGCGGCTCAAAATTCCGGAGGCAGAGCGCGCGGTCTTGGCCGGTGCCGGTGCCCAGTACGAGAGTGAAAACGTCTACCACAATCTCAAAGCCGAGTGGCAAAAACTTGGGGTGATTTTTGAGGATTTCGATGTCGCGGTGCGGGAGCATCCGGAAATCGTGCGGAAATATTTTACAAAGTCGGTGCCAATCACCGATCACAAATTCGCAGCGTTGCACTACGCGGTGTTTTCTGGCGGAACTTTTTTGTACGTGCCCGAGGAGGTCAAAATTTCGCAGCCGCTCCAAGCGTACTTTCGGATGAACGCGATGAACCAGGGACAATTTGAACATACACTCATCGTGGTGGAAAACGGCGCCGATGCGCACTACATCGAGGGCTGCTCTGCACCAAAGTACGGCAGCGCCAGCCTGCACGCCGGGTGTGTGGAGATTTTTGTGAAAGAAGGAGCCAAAATGCGGTACTCCTCTGTGGAAAACTGGTCGTCGGATACGTACAATCTCAACACAAAAAGAGCGATTGTGGAAAACCGCGGCACCATCGAATGGGTCGGTGGAAACCTGGGATCGGGGTGCACGATGCTGTATCCCTGCTCGGTGTTGGTGGGAGACGAGAGCCGAAGTGATCACTTGGGGATCGCATACGCCGGCGAGGGACAAAATCAGGACACCGGGGCAAAAGTGATTATTTCAGGGAAAAACTGTCGTGCGGGGGTCGTGAGCAAAAGCCTGTCCAAAGACGGCGGCGTCTCCACGTACCGGGGACTGGTCAAAATTGGGAAGTCAGCGGAAAACGCGGTAGTCAATGTCGAGTGCGATGCTCTGATGCTGGACGAACGGTCAATCTCTGACACCGTGCCGCAGATCGAGGTGGGCAATCCCACTGCTTCTGTGACGCACGAGGCCAGCGCCGGAAAAGTCTCAGAGGAAGTGCTCTTGTACTTCCAAAGTCGCGGACTGGACGAGGACGCCGCAAAAGGCATCGTGGTCAACGGGTTTCTGGACGAGGTCGTCCGCACGCTGCCGCTCGAATTTGCCGCCGAGCTCAACCGGCTGATCGAGCTCGAGATGGAGGGAAGTGTGGGGTGAGATTAATTTTTGTGTTCATCAATCTCTTTGTCAAGTTCTTTTGAACGTGCATCCAAAGCTTCCATTTGTTTTTTTATTTTTTCAATCTCGTACATTTTCTCATCGACGAGTTCTTCCCGCTCATCGAGAATGCTTTGCTTTTCAGGCGAAAATGCTTCCTCTTCTATTTCTTCTTTTCGCGCATCTGATCTCTCTTGCTCACGTTCATCCAAACTGTTTTTCTTCGTTTTACCCTGCTCTTTTAATTCCCATTCTGCTAATTCTACTTCCTTCTTTGCCACTTCCAGGTTCAGCTGTGCAAGTTTCTCATACTCTTTTTGGTACGGCTTGAGTGGGTCATCGTCTGGAAGACTTTGGATGTTTTCGAGCTCTTGTTCTGCCTGCTCCAAATATCGCTGTGCCTTGTACAAAGCTGTCCCAGGAGTCTTCTCATTCTGCAACTCGTGCAATCTGCGATCTTCTGCTTCACGCGCCTCGTACATCCCCAAAAAGATAGCTGGAATCGACCAAGGCAAAGCTTTTTCTATCGCCCGACAAAATTTACTTCCCCGCGCACTTTGAAGCCTTCTGTACATTTCTGTTTGACGAACTCTTGAAATCGCATTCGAAATTTTTTGATCCATCCAGTTCATTTTTTCTGGCTGATTTTTCATTTTTTCCGCTCTTACTAAATCGTCATCCACTGATTTTCTCACTTTTTCCACTTCTTTTTTTGTTTTCGTTTCTTTATTTCGACGTGTTCTTTCTTTGTATCGTTTGCTCGCTCTAATTGTTTCCGGTTTTTTTGTTCCGGGTTTTTTCTTTTTTGGGACTTTGCTTTTTATTTTTTCTGTCGCTTTCCCCAAAAGACTTTTACTTGTTTTTCCTGCCTTATTGGCAAGCTCCATATCTTTGGAGACTGCCGCATAAATTTCGTCCTGTTTTTCGACCAATCCCCTCATGTTTTTGAGTAACTTCTGCTGCTCAAGTTCCAGTTTGGCAAATGATCGCTCAAGAGAGATTTTATCAACTTCCGAAAGCTTCTTGTTTCCTTTTAATTTCGCTTTCATTTTTTCCATTTTTTGGAAGTTTTTCACGTAACTTTTAGACGCCTTGGACAACTGTTTCTGTGCTGCCAATGTTCCCGGTTTTGCTTTTACCCACTTTGTCGGCTGGAACACTTTTTCAAGTTTGGCACCAGCCCCACGAGTAAATTTGCTGACTCTCAGAGGCCGCATGCCCCAACGCAATGGCGTAAGTGCCAAATCGCCCACCCGTCCGAGGGGTCGCCCCACACGCGCAAGAGTGCGCCCGGTTTTGAGTGCGAGCTGCGTTGTTTTTGGTGCTACGTTAGCTGCGGTTTTTCCCACTTTTCCGGCAAAGCTTCCAACCCGTCCCAAAAGCCCTCCTCCTCGAACTGTAGCTGCTGTACCTCCGGAAAAGATAAATGCGGCAAGGTTTCCAACCGCTTCTCCAATGCACGCACTGTATTCTCCATTTTTCCAGGCCTCTGCCCCAAAAATAGCAGACACCATATCTCCCCAAGCTTCTCCGGCGCTTGTTTTTCCCAAACCAACCAGCGTCCCCAACCCCATGATGACTTTATCCGGATCCGTGATCAGCATTCCGACTCCCTCGACCAGTCCCCCAGCTGCACGCAGAACTCCTCCGACAAAACCGATAACGGGAATTTTAGCCAATCCGTCTCCTACCCAGTTGAGTCCTTTGGACACGTTTTTCGTCAAAAATCCCACGGACATGTCCAATACCGTCGCACTTTTGATTTCCATTCTGTGCACGTAGTCTGCCGTGTCGTACAACCCCTTGAGAGTGATAGTCAAATTGGGTTCGATATCCGTAACCGATGTGTCTACCATATCATCCAACTGCGTCGTGGAGAGTTCCACAGCATCATGCGTGTTTTTTTCCAAGTTGAGAATCAGCTCATCAATATAGGTCTTCCACGGTTCTTTTTCGATATCCACCCCTTCAGGTAGTTCTTTGATCACATTTTCTCTTGCTTCTTCTTTGACACGATCTGGGGCATCTGTTTTGAGGGTTTCAGAGCTTGTTGTCAGTGTCTTCCCATACTGTTTCAAGGTTTCTTTTTTTGCATTCAATTCTTTTGTTTTGGCATCAAAGTTTGCCGTAAAAATTTCTTGTTTCTGTCGCAATTTTTCAGACTCACTTTCGAGCCCAAAAAAATCTCCCAAATAATCCATTGATCGTTTCTTGTTTTTTTTGATTCCCACTTTTTCGAGAAGCCAACACCCCCCATCAATAATTGCCCCAGGAACAATTGCTACTGAAGAAATCGCAAAATTAGCAATATTCTTTAAATTGAAATCAGCTTTTTTCTCCTCAAACTCAGCCACTTCCGTGGCAAACCCTTGTGCCGACTCCTGCAGATAATTTGCTTCCTCCCCGAGCATCTGACTCTCCAAACGATGCTGCTGCATCCCCTGGAAAATTTCATTGTAGGTGGTAGGATTTTCTACCAACTCTGGATCACGAACATCCAAGAGCTCTGGTGATTTTTTATTTTCTGAATTTACCAACGAATCAAGGTCTGAACGGAATTTCTCAATCTCACCAGAAATTTCTTCTTCTACTTTATCAAGCTCTTCTTGCGTTTTTTCTTTGTATTCTTCTTCAACTCTTTTCTGTTCTGCCTCAGCGTTAGAATCAATTTTTTCTTTTCCCTCTTTGTACAGTGTGTACGTCTCATTTTTCTCGTTAAATTCTTCCTGAATTTCTTTCAGTTCATTCTCTTCAGAAGTAACTCCCATTTTTTCGGCATCGGCAATCGCTTTTTCCGCTTTTTCGATTGCTGTTTTTGCCGTGCCAATCTTTGGTTTTACCTCTTCGAGGTTATACAGTGTAACTTCTCCAATCGCATTCACCGCCTCTCGGGCTTTGGCGAGTGCTTCGTTTTTCTTGGCAAGCGCCTCAGCAGCTTCTTTTTGTGCCAACGCATCAATCCGCCCCTCCAATCCCCCGAGTCGTTCCTTTATTTTATCTCGATCTTTCGAAAGGGCATTGGGGATTTCTCCGGTTCGTTTTGCGAGCGCTTCCAGTCGCGTCCGCAGATCCGCTGCCGGCGTGGAGGCTTTTCCTTCTGCTATCGCTTTTTCTGCTGCGGTCACATCGGATTCGAGTTTGTCTACATCTGCCTGAAGTGTTTCGAGTTTTTCCAGATCGGCATCGGAATAACTTTCGAGACCTCCATTATCTGGATTGTTTGGGTGCTGATTTTGATTTTCATTTTGCGCTGAAGAATGATTATTATTTTCTTGCGTTTGAGGAGAAAGAGGACCGACGATTTCTTCAATGCGTGTACGAACGTACGCAACCGCCGCCACAATATGTTCCGATAGATCTTCGAGTGCTTCAATGTTGTTCCCGGCTTTTCGGAGGCCTTCGACAACATTTCCTCCAAAAAGTCCTTGGCGGCCATCGATCTTAAACGTTTGATTGCGATCTTTATTTTCCAGTTTTACGCCTCCCCTTTTAAATTTCCATTCCCAGTCTTCTCCTGTCGTTGCCTGAAGACGATGCTCCAGAAGTCGGAGTTCTTTCTTGGTCATATCGCCAATCTCTTTGTACGCCGCTTCATATTCTGGATTCAAACTTAATGCTTCTGCTTTCTTTTTTTGCCCGCCGGGATTGTTTCGCACATCACGGAAGAGAAAGCGAACAGAATGAGAGAATTCGCCGAAACTGGAGAAAAGATTTTTCATAGATTTTTGAAAAAATCCAGGTATTGTACCAGAAATTTCCAGGGAAATCAACTGGTCTTCTGGGGAAAATATGGCACACTCGCAACGATGAAACTCAAAAAGCCAGAGGGAGAAAAAACGATTCTGCTGGAAGAGAATCAAACGCTTGATCTTTTCTTGGAAGATCTGGAGCCAGGATCGAGAGCGTTTCAGCTAAAAGTGGAACTCCGGGGAGCAAATGCAAGCTGCACGATTTCCGGAAGAATTCACACGAGCAAAGCCGATCAAAAGTCTTGGACTATCGTGCAGAAGTTTTTGGGAAAAAATCAAACAGGGGCGATCGAAATTCGCGGCGTCGCGGAGGACAAAAGTCAACTCGAGCTCAATGCCACCGGGATTTTGGACAAAAAGTCTGAAGCAGCTGACGCGCAGATTTCGGAAAAAGTCCTCCTCTTTGATGAAGCACGAGCCAAGGCGCTCCCAGTCCTCACCGTCAAAACTGATCGTGTCAAAGCCGCTTCACACGCTGCCTCTGTCGCCCCGGTCAAAGCGGAAAACCTGCTCTTTCTTACCTCCCGCGGGATCGCCCCCACCGAAGCAAGAAAAATGCTCAAAGACGGATTTCTGGCGGAATAGTCAAACCCGGGTTCTAGAACCCGGGTTTATTTCAAACGTTACTTCTTTTTCTCGTCTTCCTTGACCGCTCGCATCGAGAGCTGACTGCGTCCCATTTTGTCCACACCAATCAACTTGACTGTGACGCGATCCCCTTCTTTGAGGTGATCGGAAACTTTGTCCACATGATGATCTGCAATTTCGGAGACATGTACGAGGGCTTCTTTTCCAGGAACGTACTCGACAAAGGCGCCAAAATCCATCACATTTTTGACAATCGCATCGGGGAAGACATCGCCGACCTCTGGCTCGTAGACAAGGGCTTTGATCGCTTTGATCGCGGCGGCTGATTTGTCTCCATCTGCAGAGGACACCATCACCATGCCATCATCTTCGATGTCAATTTTGACGTCGTATTCTGCACAGAGTCCCTGAATCGTTTCTCCTCCTTTTCCAATCACAATTCGAATCATTTCCGGATTGATCTGGAAGCTCGTCACGCGTGGCGCAAACGAACTCATTTCTGGTCGTGGTTCTGCGATCGCTGATTTCATAGATTTCAAAATTTCGGTTCGGCCAGCAGTTGCTTGATCGAGCGCTTCCTTGAGAAGGCTCATCTTGAGACCTTTTACTTTGATGTCCATTTGCAGGGCCGTGAGACCATTTTCATCGCCACAGACCTTGAGATCCATGTCACCGCAGAAATCTTCTTGTGCCTGAATGTCTGAAAGAATTTTGTAGTTGCCCTCTTCGTCCGTGACCAATCCCATCGCAATGCCGGAGATCGCCGAACGAATCGGGATTCCGCCATCCATCAGGGCGAGGGTCGAACCACAGACAGACGCCATGGAGCTCGAGCCATTGCAGGCGAGGATTTCGGAAACAACGCGGAGCGTGTAGGGAAAGGTATCTTCTTTTTTACGGGGAACCACGTAGCGCAGGGCACGCTCGGCGAGCGCTCCGTGTCCAATCTCGCGACGATTGGTGCCGCGAAGGGGCTTGACCTCACCCACGGCGTACGGCGGGAAATTATAGTGATGCAGATACTGTCGTGTAAGTTCTGGACGATCGGGATCGTCAAGAATCTGCTCGTCGCTGGGAGATCCTACCGTCAGAATACTGAGACACTGGGTATCTCCTCGGTCAAAGAGTGCTGATCCGTGCAGACGCGGAAAGAGACTTACTTCGGAGGAAAGTGAACGAATGTCTTTGGGGCTGCGTCCATCCAGCCGCTTGTCCGCGGTGAGGATTTGTTTGCGGAGCACTTTTTTGAATCGGTCGTAGAAAAATTCCAGCAGATCTCCTTTTTTGAGCTCTTCGTTTTTAATCTGCTCAGCACAGGCGGAGAGAAGTTTTTCTTCTGCCGTGTGAATTGCTGCCTTGAGCTCCCTTTTGGTCGAGCCGGAAATCTGTTCGAAATCCGCATCGGTCAGGTGCTGATCCACCGCTGCTTTCGCCTCTTCATTCACTTCGCGAAACTGGGGTTCTTTTGGGGTGATCTGAACGCGGGAAGCAAGGTCTTTCTGCGCCACACAGAGTTTTTTGATAAAACCATGGGCAAACTCAAATGCCGCAATCATCTGATCATTGGAGAGCAGATTTGCGCCAGCCTCCACCATCATGATGGCTTCTTCTGATCCTGCGATGACCAAGTCGAGAGGACCCTCCTCTGCTTCTTCAAACGAAGGGTCAAGGAAAAACGAACCGTCTTCTTTCATGCCGACTCGAACGGCCGCCACAGGCGCTTCAATTGGGATGCCCGATAATTGCACCGCTGCAGAAGCGGCGGTGATCGCCGCAGGAGCAAGAGATCGAGTTCCTTCGGATTGGAGCATTGTCGCGATGACCTGAACATCATTTTTCATTCCCTTGGGAAACAACGGACGGAGCGGACGATCCATCATTCGTGCTATGAGCACCGCACTCTCTGGAGGTCGCGCTTCGCGTTTATTAAAACGGGAGCCTTTGATTTTCCCGGTCGCATAATATTTCGATTCGAAATCACACATCAGGGGGAAAAAGTCGATTCCCTCACGGGGAGAATCCGACATTCCGGCCGTAGCCAGGATCACACTTTCCCCATATCGGATGGTACAAGAGCCTGCCGCAAGATGCGCGAGCTTGCCGGTTTCAAAAGAAAATTCGGTTCCTTCGAGGTCTACGGAAACGGTCTGGATCTGGTCGGTCATACGAGAGAGGGGTAAAAAATTTTGAAGAAATAGCACGAAGCACTTCCGGGAAGGAAGTCACTTCGGAAACGAAAAAGTCCCGCCGGGGCGGGACAGAAATTTATTTGCGAAGCCCAAGGGATTTGGTGACTTCCTGATACTTGGTCGGGTTATTCATCTGAAGATGCCGCAAAAGCCGTCGGCGTTTGCCCACCATTCCGAGAAGTCCCCGGCGCGAGTGTTTGTCTTTTTTGTGCGCCTTGAGATGGCCACTCAGGCTATTGATCTTTTCGGTCAAGATCGCCACCTGTACTTGCGAAGAACCGGTGTCCTTCGTGTGCGTCTGAAATTTTTTCACGACGCCTTTCTTTTCGTCTTTTTTCATCCGTTAAAATTATGTCGCGCCGATTGTACTGAGCAAAACTCGATCGTCAACCTTATTCCTGATTTTCTCGGAGAAATTTCTGAAGCCGGTCAATGCGAACCACCGAAAGCTCTTGAGAAAACGGATCCGCCCCGATGACCACGCCGTGGACGACTCCTTCGTCATCAAAAAGAGGCGTCCCTGGCAAAACATCTGTTTCTTGGGGCACAAAAAATCGAGCGTCCTCCGTACGCAAAACGCTGGTAGAAACCGGTCGCCCTCCAGAAAGCAAAAAGAGCGACTCCCCCACCGCCGGTGGTTGAAGGGAAAAGGGGGGCGGAGAGAGCCTCTCTGGCGCGTAGAAAAAAAGCGTATATTGTTCGAGAAATTTTGCCGCAAGCTCCAACGGCTCCTCATGCCACAGGAGTGGAATATCTCCGACTTCAGCAGAAATCAAAATCGACTCGGTCAAGGGCGTCGCTACAGCGACGGGGTTTTTTTGGGAATCAAACAGAAATATCTGCACCGGAACTTCGACCGAAGGGGCCGTTGCTGTACACCCTATCGCAAAGAGCGTACACAATGTTTTGGCGAGCCATATCTGCATCGGGGGAATTGTGCCAAAAAATTTTGACAACGTCTACCAAAAGCGGCACAATCCCGCCCGCTTTTTGTCACCACTCTCAGAGCGATTAGCTCAGCTGGCTAGAGCGCCTGCTTGACTCGCAGGAGGCCACTGGTTCGAGTCCAGTATCGCTCACCATTTTTCTCTGGGGATGCGAGCGGTTAGCTCAGCTGGCTAGAGCGCCTGTCTCACTCACAGGAGGCCACAGGTTCGAGTCCTGTACCGCTCACCACAGAGAGATGGGGAAAAAGAGTCGTTGACAGGAAGCCAAAAACTTTTACACTTTTCCTGATTTAATTTTCACGCATGCCCATCATCAAATCCGCCGTCAAACGTGTTCGCCGAACCAAACGCCAGACACTCAAAAATCGAATCTTCAAGGATCGCCTCGCAGAAGAAATAAAAAAATTCGAGAAACTTTTGGAGGAGAAGGAACATGATGCCGCAAAAGAACTGTATCCCCGTGTGCAAAAATTGATGGATCTGGCTGTGAAGAAAAATATCTGGCACGCCAAAAAAGCCGGGCATAAAAAATCTCGCTTTTCCAAAATGATTTCTGGTGCTGCTGGCATGGTCAAAAAAGCTGCCACCGCCACCGCGGAAAAAGCCGGAGAATTGGAGAAAAAATACGAAGAAAAAGAAGAGAAAAAGCCCGCAGCCAAAAAACCGGCGGCCAAGAAAGCTGCTGCAAAAAAAACCACGCCAAAAAAGAGCACAAAAAAATAGGGACCTGACTGCTCTCCTCTTTCCGCCATATTCTCAATGTGCTCGACCCTCATTCCCGCGAAGGCGGGAATCTATTTCTTGCTATTTCAGATACTGATTTAAAGTCCTCTCCTTTTTTCTTCAAAACTTCCCTGCTTCTCAGCTTTTAAGCCTTTCAGCTTTTTAACTTTTCAACTTTTTGACTGCCCAAAAATCTCCTGCCACACCCACAGTACGACCCCAATCGTGATGAAGCTGTCAGCGAGGTTGAACACGGGAAACGACCAGAACGCAAGAAAGTCCGTCACCGCCCCAAAAAAAAGCCGATCAATGAGATTGCCCAGTGCCCCGGAAAAGACGAGCGCCGCTCCGATTTTTTGAATGGCCGAGGCGGTCGAAGTCCAGAGGAATCTGCCAAGAAAAAAGAGCACCCCCACAATCACGGGAATCAAAATCCACCGTGATGCCGGCAGCGAAAACGCAATACCAGAGTTTTCCACAAACCGCAGATGAAAGAAGGGGAAAACTTCAACAGGCATTTGAAAGTTTTGTCGAGCAAAAAATTTACTCAGCTGATCCAGCAGCACGCATCCTGCGATGAGAAATAAAATATTTTTTTTCATTTTTCTCAACGTCATCCCAAACTTGATTTAGGATCCAGAGATTCCGAATCAAGCAGGCCCTCGAGTTAATCGGGGGACCAGAATGACAGTACTGATTTTGGAAGAACTTTTCAATTTTCCTTCCCCTTTTTAAGAGATAAGCGGTCTTTTTTGTACGGGACACAGATCTGTATTTCCTTTTTCCCAAATTTTTCTCTCTTCACCCCCCCCCTTTTCAAAGGGGGACGGGGGGATTTCCTCATTTGTAATTTGTAATTCGTAATTTGGAGTTTTCAATTCACCGTCTGCAGATAACATTGCTCACACAGCACCCTCTCTGGGTGATCCGGGGCAAAGCTTGAAACAATCGAAACGCCGCACGCATCACACTCACGTGACCAGAGCTCGAAGGGGTTTTTGCGATCCCAGCGGCGCTGGACTCGCACCCACGGACATACCCGCGGCAGCGGTAAATTGAGCTGGCGATAAAATGCCAACTCTCCCTTTTGAATCGTGTAATTTTTACCGGCTTGTTCGCACTTCAAAATTTTCTCGACAACATCGTCCCCCACCGCATCAATCGAGTCCGGAGGCGTGAAATTGGAACGATCCTGTGCATCTTCCATTGCTTTCCAACGCAAACCGCGTGATTCAACTTCTTTTTGTGAAAGGGGGAAATAGTAGTCTGCCGCCGACTCGTTGTACGCAAAGGTCGACCAGTTTGGCGGAAGCGTCCCCCAAAGATTTTCTTCTTTCAATTTTTGAATAATTTTTTTACTCAGTTCCTCGTATTCTTCTTTGGTGTACTGCTGATTGAGGATGCAATATTTTTTGTGTTTCAGTCCCACGCATCCCAGGCAGTCCGAGCAGGAAATGCAACTGTCGCAGTACGTCATCCGGTGACTGAACCAAATGTAGTAACTGCACCGAATATCCGTGCTCCTGCGGATCACCGCCGAACGGTAGCAGAGCTCGCAGCCGGGCCACCCCGTGGAAAAGCAATTCCAGATGTCTTTCGATTTGTCGAAGGAAACGTTTTGGCCACAGTCCTCTGACTCCACCCCGTCAAACGCATTCCAGCAATTGCGACAGTGCTGCAGCAGGTCACCGCGGACATTTTCGCAGTGGAGATTGTGGACAAACCGATGCGGGGCTTCCTTTTTGACCTGTTCAAAAAGAGTCATCCCCTTCTCCCAGGCGGAAAAAGTTCCATTCAAATATTTTTCTTTTTCACGCGCAAATTCTTCGGGCGTCACTTTTTTATTTCGAACGTAGTAACTTTTGTGGGACAGATTGCTGCAGCCGATGCAGTGATCACAGCCCCGCAGCTGGTAGGAGAAAAAACAATTGTTGCATGCACTCCCCTCCTGGAGCATCACGCATTCAAAACAGTTGGTGCAGTTGATACATTCGTAGCAGAGCTCTGAGTCGATGATGCGCCAACTGTCGACGATATTTTTGGCATTGACCAGCCAGGACGCGTGAAAACAGTCCTCCACCCGGTACGTCAGGGAACAAAGATAACAGTTTTTGGACTCGCGGGTATGAGAGTTGTAATCGCAGTTTTGGGAGTTGAAGACCGACGTTCCTTCCCGCGGGACGGAGCGGATCAAGTCGAGAAACTGCTCAAAAAAGGAACGATCAAAGTCCACCGCCTGCCCAAAATCAAGCCCGTCCCAAGAGTCCCCCCACCAGATTTCATTTTTGTACACAGGAAAAGGCGTGTCCGGCGGGTACGCGGAAATAATCGTTTCCCCCGTTGAATCACACTTCCGGCGGTACAGATGCCATTCGTTGCGAAGTGCCATCAGCTCCCGTAGGAGCTCACGGGGAGAAACATTTGGAACCGGCACCTCCATCTGCTCGTAAAATTTCTGTGCCTTCTGCGGGATTTCAAATGGCTCTCCGGAGACGGCACAGGTTTGTTTCATTTTTCTAAACGTCATCCCAAACTTGATTTGGGATCCAGAGATCCTGAAACAAGTTCAGGATGACAGTACGTCTTTTCGATCAATTTTTCAATGTTCCTTCCCCTTTTTCAATTTTCAAAAGGGACCGGGGGAATTTTTTTCAGGAAACGCAGATCTCCGTTTCCTCCCTCTTTTTTCCAAACTTCTTTTCTTCCCTTCTTCCCAACTTTTAATACAAATACTTCCGCTTGTTGGCATTGTGCTCATCGAGCGTGCGTCCAAAATGCACCTGCCCACTCCGATCGTGAAGATAATAATAATATTCCGTATCAATCGGGTTTGCCGCGGCACGCAGGGAATCCAAACCGGGGTTGGAAATAGCAGTGGGTGGGAGGCCCAGATTTCGACGGGTGTTGTACGGGGAATCTTTTTCAAAATCCTCTGTGTACAGCGGCCGCTGCCACTCGTCCAGTTCGTATCGGGTCGTTGCGTCAATTCCGAGATGAATTCGCTCGTCCAGGCGTTTCCAGATGACATCCGCGATCATCTGCTTTTCTGAAAAACTGTCACCATACGCCTCTCGCTCAATCATGGATGCCACGATCACGACTTCTTCCAGCGTACGTCCTGATTCCTGAATGTCTGTGCGAATCTCGTCGATTTGAGATTGAAAAGTACGATACAATCTTTGAATAAATTTTTTGTTCGAGAAGGTGGTGGGATTGACGTAGTAGGTGCTTGGGAAAAGAAACCCCTCTAGCGAACTGATGCGAAACCCAAGATCGCAAAAGTTGGCACATTCTTCAAACTCCCCGGGCTCGATCAGTGCTTTTTTGGCAAGAATCCGATCAATCTGGCGAACGGTACTGCCCTCGGGAATGGTAACGCGAATTTCTTCACTTTTGCCGTGCTGGAGGAAATCCCCGAGTTCGGAAAAAGTGAGGTTCCGGGGAATCACATACTCTCCGGCTTGGAAGTCTGATGCCAGTCCTTTCCACCGCGCCCACATTTTGAAACTCCAGGCATCTCGCACCAGCTCTTTATCTTCGAGAATTTCTGCAATTGTCGAAAGCGAACTTCCCCGCGGGATGGTAAAGGAAACACGCGTGGGAGAATCCGAATTTGGACGCGTCCACGACAAATGCATCCGCGCCCCAGCGTAGATTGCCAAAAAAAGCACGAGCAACAACAAAAACTTTTTCATAGATTACGATGGCTGAGGACCACTTCCCATGCCAGGAAACCCGCCCATGACGGTTTTCATCTTTTCGGCCGAAACCTGCTGGGCTTTTTTGGTCGCACGATTTGCCGCATCGAGAATCGCTTTTTCAAGATGCTTCTTGTCCGAAAGAATCGCCTCATCCACGATTTCCACCGCGATCAACTCCTGTTCACCCGAAACCGTGACTTTGACGCCATCAGATTCGGCGTACACATGAATTTTCGACAATTCTTTTTTGATCTTTTTTGCCTGCTTTTGCAGCTTATACATGTCACCGAGCTGTCCGAGCATTCCCATTTTTTTGGGGTTAAAAATTCCTCTGCAGTGTACGAGAAAAAAAAGTTTTGCCAAATACTTTCCTCCTGAAGAATGTTTTTCTTGCTTTTGAGGAAAATTTCTGATACAATGACCTGATTTCTTCAAATAAAAATATCATGAAAAAATCGAACAAACCGGCCGGACATTTTATGCTCGCACAGGAAGTGTACAAAAATAGGAATCTCCAGCTTGCCAGTGCCCTACTCCTCTTTGTTGTCCTGGGACTGCAAATCTATCAGCTCCTGACCATCAATGCTCTGATGCAGGAAGCACTGGAAAGCAACATCTTTTTCTAAAAAAAGAACCCTTTTCCTTCTGAATAATTTTCGAGCTCTCGAGTGGAAACTCTCGGGAGCCTTTTTGAAGAAAAAAACCGAAGAAATCCGTTGTTTTTTTGGGGAAATTTCGCTACCATTCTCCCGAATATTTCCTCTTCTTTTTTCTGAGAAAAAATGGTGGCAGACAAAAAATACGACGCCAGTGCAATTCAAGTCCTCGAGGGACTCGAACCCGTACGCAAACGTCCCGGTATGTATATCGGATCTACAGACGAACGGGGCCTGCATCATCTGGTGTGGGAGGTCCTGGACAATGCCATTGACGAAGCAATGGCTGGCTACTGCGATCAAATCGTCGTGACGCTTCATGAAGATAGCTCCGTCTCTGTCTCGGATGATGGTCGCGGAATTCCGGTAGAAAAACATCCTCAAACGGGAATTTCCACGGTAGAAACCGTTCTGACGGTTCTTCACGCTGGAGGAAAGTTTGGTGGCGGTGGATACAAAGTCTCGGGAGGTCTCCACGGCGTGGGGGTCAGCGTGGTCAATGCTCTTTCGGCACGAACCCAGGTCACGGTTGATCGTGACGGCGGGAAATATTTTGTCGCGTTTGAGGGCGGCGCTCCCGCGGAGGAATTGAAAAAAGTCGGTGAGGCAGATCGACAGGGAACCATTGTGAAGTTTTGGCCGGATGAGAAAATATTTGAGACCACCGATTTTGATTTTGAAGTGATCAAAAAACGCGTCCGACAGCAGGCATACCTCACTCGCGGGGTGACCATCACCCTCCGAGATGAACGAGAAAATGAGGAAAAAGGATGGTTTCCGCAGGTCGCCCAGTTTTACTTTGAAGGAGGTATTGCCAGTTTTATTCGACATCTCAACGAAGACAAAGAGGCCGTGGCTGATATTTTTAGTCTTCGGGATGAAGCCGATGGCGTAGAGGTAGAAGTCTCCCTTCAGTACACCAAAGAATTCCGCGAGCTTGTCCTCAGCTTTGCCAACAATATTCAAACCGCAGAAGGCGGAACCCATGTGACGGGTTTTGCCGCAGCACTCACGCGCGTGATGAACAAGTACGCCCGTGAAAACGGGTTTTTGAAAGAAAAGGATCCAAACTTTTCCAGTGAAGATGTCCGAGAGGGATTATCTGCAATTATCAGTGTCAAGGTCGCAGATCCACAGTTTGAGGGGCAGACAAAATCAAAATTGGGAAATTCAAATGTCCGGGGCATCGTCGATCGAATTTTTTCGGATAAGTTCTCAGAATTTCTGGCAGAAAACCCGCCAGAAGCCCGGGCGATTTTGACAAAATGTGCGCTCGCCACTCGAGCCCGACTCGCGGCACGGGCCGCCCGAGACACGGTCATTCGCAAGGGGGCCCTGGAGGGACTCACCCTCCCCGGGAAGCTCGCTGACTGTAGCTCCAAGGATCCGAAAAATTCTGAACTCTTCATCGTGGAGGGAGACTCCGCCGGGGGGTCGGCCAAACAAGGACGCGATCGATATACACAGGCAATTTTGCCGCTCCGGGGAAAAATTCTCAATACCGAATCCTGCCGCCTGGACAAAATGCTGGCAAATAACGAAGTCAAAAGTTTGATCGTGGCACTCGGTACGGCGATTGGAGAAGAATTTGAAGGAAAAAAACTTCGGTATGACAAGATCGTCATCATGACGGACGCCGACGTGGATGGAGCACACATTCGGACCCTGCTCTTAACCCTGCTGTACCGCCACTTTCCAGAGCTGGTTACCCAAGGACATGTGTACGTCGCGCAGCCTCCGCTGTATAAGTTGGTCAAAGGAAAACAGACCTGGTACGCCATGACGGATGAAGAAAAAGATGCCCTCAAGAAAGAACACGATGTCAAAGGCGACAACATCCAGCGATACAAAGGTCTCGGAGAGATGAACCCCAATCAACTCTGGGAAACCACGATGGATCCAAAGACACGAACACTCCTGCAGATTACGATTGAAGACGCCGAGCGCGCCGACCATATTTTCAAAGTACTGATGGGAGACGAAGTGCTCCCCCGTCGACGATTTATCCAGACGCACGCAGGCGATGTGAAGGAACTGGATATTTAGCTTTCTTTTTCGGATAAAAACGCGAGCGTTTCGAGCGGGCCTTTGAAATAGTTTTCTTGCGCTGCATCCATCGGCTGATCCAGCCATTTTCCACGTTCAACGAGTTCGATCCAAAATTGCTGCACTCGCGGATGCGGGATGTTGAATTTTCCACACAACACAGAAAAAATTTCCGTCCGGAGAGCCGCTGTTTCTTCTTGGATATACCACTGACAAAAATCCACCGCTCCAGGGATTTTTTCAAACCCAGCGACACTCGGATGCTCGGAAACAAATTCTCGCCATTTTTCCACGGGAGAAAAATACGGATTTAAAAACAGAAGTCAATCTACGTCAAATATCTGCCGCAGCACCCAATCGATCAGACGAAACTGTGTTTTTTTGGCGCCAGAAAAATCCCGCTGCACAAAGGACACCATTGTCTGTCCGGCCACCTGCCGAATGCGCAGATTTTCTTCGAAAATGCCCCGCAACGCGGGATCAAACTGAAACTTGATGTCTTTTTCGTCGCAGAGGGAAATCAGATTTAATGTATGCTCAAACGCATCACACTGAATAATCGCCGTGATCCCCTCTCGCTCGCACACGGGTTCGAGTTTATCCAGTTTTCCCAAAATCCGCGCTCCATCAAATCGCTTGGCCAAGCCGTACGGGTCAATCACCCCCACGATCTGGTACGGGGCAAATCGGTCAGAGCGAATTTTGCGGACGAGTTTTTCGCCCACACGATTGGCTCCAACGATGAGTGTTTTGTACACATTTTTTGCTCTACGTTTTTGTCGTGCCAGCAGGAGACGAAAAATAAAGCGCGAAAGAAAAAGCCAGACATTGGCAAATACAAAAATGTACACCCCGATCAGACGGGAAAAAAGAATATCTCGCGGAAAAAAGTACGACACGATCAGAAACCCCACCGCCACGATGCCGCCGACCAATGCAAGTGCGTCCTCGTACCACGAGCGCACGCCGGAGCGAGGAGGAAGTCGGTAGTATTTGGTAAAAAGCAGAAACCCAATCCACACAATCGTCCCAGCTGCCGAAAGCAGAGCAAACAGAGCAAAAGGGAAATCTGTAGAGAAAATCCAACCCACGCGCACAAAGTACGCAAGCAAAAACGCGGCATACACGCCGAGCACATCAAGCGCAATTTGTAGGACACGCCACCAGATCCACTGACGAAACATCACGCGCAGTCTAGCCGAGCGGGGAAAAATTGTCACTGCAATTTTTTGAGTGTGTCCTCCTCCGAAACGGGAATGCTTTTGTTGAAACGGTCTTTATGCTCCTGGCACGGTGCACTCCGCGAGTGGGCCTTCATTCCAGATGCATTCTGCGCGCAAACAGGCCGTTTGGCCTCGGGCCCCGGTAGAATCCTGCGCTCCACTGTACGACCCACAGTCAGGAGGCGACAGTGGCACCTCTCCAATTTTTCCCAGATCAGACAGCGTACGCACGCGGCCTTTTTCGTCAATGATGCTGTACCGGAGCGTCCCTCCGTTGCGCATTTCTGATGATGAAAATGCCAAAATCACATTCGTCCGGGCGACCTGAGCGGCTTTGGTATCTGCGAGGGTAAAGTGGTCTCGCTGCGGCGGAACGGCGGCATTTTGGAGGCGTTTGACGGCTGCCTCCGTGCCAGCGAGGATAAGACCTTCTTTGCCGGTGGTTTTACTGTTGGCTCGCTCGCCCCAGGTCACCACCACAAACTGATCATCCTCTCCCTCGCCGGTGTTGGTGGTGTTGGATGTCAGGACGAAGTACGCGATGTCCTCTTTGGCAATCGGTGGCCGTGTGTCATTGTTGCGAAAAAGAGCATCCAGCTGATGCGCGTCGTACAGGTATCGTCCATTGTGCCACTGTTTGGTGGCATCGACTTTGAGCATCAGTGCAATACTTTTGACCGCATCAAACCGCTGGGCATCTCTGATTTTGTGAAAATATGACTGAAACAAAAGCAAGGATGTCGTCGTCATCACGCTCACGCCTACGATCAAGAGCAGAGCTCCGATCAGACTAAATCCTGATTTTTTGTGTGAAGAATGTGCCCAAAAATTCATTCCAAAAAAGTTCTCCTCCAGTCTAAAAGCAAGCGCAGGAGAATACAACTTTTTCAGACAATTCACGAAGGACAGCCGCTGATTCCCAGGGATCCATCATTACAGATTTGCTCACACACCCAATCCATTCCCGCGGGATCCGGCAGAGAATCGTCCGTGTCCCAGTCAAGCCCGCCGCCTACGTCCAGCAGAGCATTGATACCATTGACCGTCCCATCGACAAACGCACGAGCGCTCAAATTTTTGATTGGTTCGGCGTTTTGCGCACTGTCTTCTTCGGCTCCCACCACGATGAGAAAGTCATTGTGTCCCACGACCCCGTCTTCTCCGCCCGGGAGAAAACAGTAGTAAAAATTTTTCCCGTTTTTGGCATCCGGCATGTCGTAGTCATTCTCCGTCAGCAAATCTGCCAATGATCGGCAATCTGGACTGGTCATCGTTGCACCACCGGCAACTTCTGTCTCTGAAATACAGTCGGTGCCGTCTCCGTACCGGTACACGTACGCATCACCGCTCCCGCCCGAGTCGACTTTGATCATCATCGCCAGGTTTTGAACCGTGGAGACGCGTTCGCTGTCACGAGCCTTGGCAAAGTACGAGCGAAAGGTCCCCACCGAGATCGTCGAGAGAATCCCGAGGATCACGATCACCACCAGGAGCTCGATCAGCGTGAAACCAGCAGTTTTTATTTGTATTGTTTGGAAGAAAGCGTGCCGTTATTGTAAATCGGGAGAGAAGAAAAAACAACTTCCCCGATCCCTCGTTCCGCCCTCTCCCCCCGTCCCGCCACAGCGAGACTTCCCCCCTCAATGAGGGGGGCAGGGGGGAGGAAAAACGGGAATCCATTCCTGTTCCTTTTTGTCATTCCGGACTTGATCCGGAATCCCGAGACGGCGGATCGGAGTCCGCCGTGACAAAAGAGCGTTCTCTGTTTGCCGTTTGCCGTTTGCCGTTTGCAGTTTGAAGATTGAAGTTTGAAGATTGTAGTTTGCCCCCCCACAAAAAAACCGCCCCGGAGGGCGGTTCTTTTTAAAATTCAAATCAAACTCCTCCTAATCACAAGGAGTAGCTCCTCCGTCATCAAGAAAGCCCTCATCACACACCTGTCGACAAACCCAGTCTCCACCAGCTGTCGGTACTGATCCGTCCCAAGTAATTGTCCCTCCTGTCAGTGCAGCTATCCCATTGACGGTCCCATCAATAAATGCGCGATAATCCGTGGCAGCTTGAGTGAAAGGTTCTGCATTCTGGGCGCTGTCTTCTTCTGCTCCTACGACGATGATAAAATCGTTATGCCCTACAACACCGTCGCTACCTCCCGCAAGAAAACAATAATGAAATGGTAAGCCATTTTTAGCTCCTGGCATATCGTAGTCATTTTCACTCAACAGTTCTGAAAGGGGGGGGCAAGAATCTAAAGTAATGGTATCTCCCGAACTACCCACTGCATACTCAGAAATACATTCTCCGACACCGTCTGCTGGTGAGCTTTCATCATCTTCCCCATACCGGTACACATACTCATCCCCACTTCCCCCCGAGTCAACCTTGATCATCATCGCTAGGTTTTGGACCGTGGAGACACGCTCACTGTCGCGAGCTTTGGCAAAGTACGAACGAAAGGTCCCGACCGAGATCGTCGAGAGAATCCCGAGGATCACGATCACCACCAGAAGCTCAATGAGGGTGAAGCCGAATGTACGTTTGTTCATGAGAAAAGAATACGAAAAATTAAAGAGGCTTAGATCGTTCCATCATCTGATATTTCAACACACTGCCAATCTGTGCCTGTTGTATCGGGGGCATTATTAGCCGTGTCCCACACTAACTCTTGAGAAGGAGTAAGTCCACCAAGATATCCTCCATCCTCAGCGATAAGTGCATCCCGGCCATTTACGGTGCCGTCGATAAAAACACGAACATCTTCATCCACAACTACTTCGGCATTTTGCGCGCTGTCTTCTTCGGCCCCCACCACGATGAAAAAATCGTTGTGCCCTACGACAGCTCCTTCATAAAAACAGTAATGAAACGGTAATCCATTTTTTGCATTCGGCATGTCGTAGTCATTTTCCGTCAACAATTCTGAAAACTGACGACACGCGGGATCTGCTGCATCCAGAGCAACAATACAATTGGTGCCATTCGTCGCAGAATCGTCCCCATACCGATACACATACGCATCCCCACTTCCTCCCGAGTCGACTTTGATCATCATCGCCAGGTTTTGGACTGTAGAGACACGTTCACTGTCGCGAGCTTTAGCGAAGTACGAGCGAAAGGTCCCGACCGAGATCGTCGAGAGAATCCCGAGGATCACGATCACCACCAAGAGCTCAATAAGGGTGAAGCCAAACGCGCGCTTATTCATGGATGTATTTTTATTTGGGGGTTTCGGACAGATTGTAGATTTGATTTCCCGAGAAAACAAATTTTTTGTTCAAAAAAAGGTAGCAGTGTTGTTTTTTTTGTGTTTTTTGTATATTTTCCTGTTTTTTTGTCATTGCGAGGGAGGAATCAATCTCTCCTAAACCGCATTCCCAACTTGATCGGAAATCTATTCCTTTTTTTGTCATTCCGCCTTCGCCACTCATTCCCACCCTCTCCCCTCATTCCCGACTCGATCGGGAATCCACCCCTTTTCTTATTCTCTCTGGATCCCCTTTTGCAAGGGGATGAGGAAACCCCTCTTTTTTTGTCATTCCGGGCTCCGACCCGGAATCTCTCCCTTTTTTGTCATTCCGGACTTGATCCGGAATCCAGAGACGGCGGATCGGAGTCCGCCGTGACAAGCGGTGTTCAAATATTGAAACGTTACTTCAGCCCCTGCAGCACCTGCTCAATCCGCTCGGTAGCATTCAGGTTTTCCGGAAACTGAAACGGTTCGCCCGTCATTTTTTCGAAAAGTTCAATGTATCGCTGACTCGCCTGCACGCGCAGCTCGTCGTCGAGAAATTGAGACGGATCGGCATCGGGGTCATCCACATCATACCCGCGGGAGACAATCTCCGCGCGGACAAATTCTTTGCTGAGGGCTTCGGGCTCCTGTCCGGCGGCAAACCGGGACGCGTACGACTCGGCGATCCAGTACCGCGAGCTGTCGGGCGTGTGGACCTCGTCGATGATGATCAGCTCACCCTCGGGCGTCAGCCCCATCTCGTACTTGGTGTCGACGAGGATCAATCCACGCTCGGCTGCAATCTCCTGCCCTCGAGCAAACATCGCGAGGGCGTACTCCTCACATTTTTCCCATACCTCAGGTGCCACGATTCCCTGCGAAAGGATTTCCTCGCGAGAGATCGGCTCGTCGTGCGCACCGGGCTCGGTGGGTTTGGTGGTGGGCGTGAGGATGGGCGATGGGAATTTCTCGTTTTTTTGCATCCCCTCGGGCATCGTCAGTCCACAGATTTCGCGATTTAAATGCTGGTACGCGTACCAGCTGGAGGTTTTGGTACTGCCGGTCAGGTACCCGCGGACAATCACTTCGATGGGGAGCACCTGCGCATTTTTGACGAGCGAGACGTTTGGATCCGGGGTAGAAATCAAGTGGTGTGGTACCACATCATGCAGCTGAGCAAACCACCACGCGGCAATCTGATTCAAAACCTGTCCTTTGAAGGGAATCGTCCCCAGGACGAAGTCGAATGCGGAAATTCGGTCCGTCACGACGATCGCCCGTTCTTTTTCATTCAGAACAAAACTTTCGCGGACTTTGCCGGAGTGAGCCGAACGAGCCCCCGGAAAAGAGATGGTGTCTACCGTGGATGCCAGTGCCGACTGAAGTATGTTTTTCATTTACTCAAGAAAAAAAGTGTGCCAAGATTCTGCCAGATTTTCTGAAACTTTTCGAATGATTTTTGATGTTTTAACCATTTTTCCAGAAGCATTTGAGAGCTTTTTGCAAACCTCAATCATCGGAAGAGCCGTCGCGGAGGGCAAAATCACCGTGCGGCTGCACGACATCCGTGATTTCTCGCAGGACAAACATCGCAAAGTCGATGACGAACCTTTCGGTGGTGGCGCGGGGATGGTGATGATGTGCCAGCCACTGTTTGATGCGATCGAGCATGTCAGAGGGCTAGAAGCAGACAAGGCGCCGGTAATTTTTCTCACCCCTTCGAACAAAATTTTTGATCAGGAAATGGCCGAAGATTTTGCCCATCCGAAACAATTTCCACGACTCATTTTGTTGTGTGGCAATTATGAAGGAGTCGATCAGCGGGTACGAGACAACCTTGTAGACGAAGAAATTTCCGTGGGAGACTTTGTCCTCACCGGTGGTGAGCTTCCGGCGCAAATCATGATTGATGCGATTGCTCGCCTCCTGCCGGGGGTCATTGGCAAGGAAGAAAGCCATCAGGAAGAAAGTTTTAGCCAAAAACTCGGCCGTGACTGCCTGGAGTATCCACACTACACTCGGCCTGCGGACTTTCGGGGGAGGAAGGTTCCCGACGTCCTACTGTCTGGACATCATGCTGAGATCGAAAAATGGCGACAACGTCAGTGCAAAAAACGACGCTAAAATTTTGAGTTTTTCCCAGCGCTTTGGTACGATTTCCAGGATTTCTTTTGCTGAAAATATGGACAAACCCAAATCGCTCACGCTCTCACAAATTTTTTTGCATCTTTTTACGGGACTGGGATCCGGTCTCGTGGGAAGCATCGTCCTTGGAATTTTATTGCTCCTCTCGTGGGGTATCATCGGGAGCACCATTGCCCCCAGCACGGGAGTGCCCGAAGATTTGGGGTTGTCGACCGGCGCCGAGCCGGCCCATCCGCTGTTTCTCTTTTTTGTGATGTTGGGAGTCTTTCTCAGTGTTTTGGCAGCAAGTATCACCCATGTCTTGCTGATGACAGTGGTTGACGATCATTTTCAGCACCGTGCAACCATTCTCAATCATGCCTTTTTTGGAAACCTCGTTTTGCTTCTCTTTTTTGTACCCGTGTATTTGGCAGTCGCCGCCCGGTGGGGATCGGATTCTGCTGGTATGGCGGGGCTGTTTCACGCGGTGATCGCCGCACTGTTTTCCTTTTCGATTTTGGAAATCCTCAATAACCGAAAATACCTTCTCGTAAATCTGTACGGTGTCATTTTGGGGTTGGTGTTGTTTTCTATCGCAGCCATCCTGCTCTCACGAAATACAGCCCTTCTGGCCTTTTTGTCGCTGCCACTCTTGATCGGTCTTCTTTCTGCCGGCAACGCCATCGTCCGCTCCGTATACGGCTGGATGTATCAGACCTACGGCACAGATCTTCTCAATTCCGATGCCCGGTTTGGAGAAGATTATGGGACGAGTGAAGCCTCCGAAGAATAAAAAAACGCCTCTCCGGGGAGAGACGTTTTTGTTTTGGTTTCAGAGAAACGATTATTCTGCTTCTTCTACCGGCACTACTTCCGTGGGAGGAACTTCCTCTTCTGGCGTTTCTACCGGTGGCTGAAACTGCTGAGCGGCCTGATTGATCTGTTCCTGCGTACAGGCGGGGTTGACCAGCACGACTTCCGCTCGGTTGGCTCCTTGTCCTGCAAAAAGCTGGATGGGCTGACAGCGCTGCCCCAGCGCAATGATCTGGGTCACCGCCGTATCTTGTCCGCGACGAATGCCCATTTGGTAGAGACCATTCATACTATAATTCCACGCCGCACGGGCGATGAAAAGAATAGAAAATACAAGCCACACGATCAAAATCACGTAGCCGATTGTCCAGGTAGTCTTGTGAAAAGGATTTTTGAACTTCATGGTGAGGAGGGATTAAAAAAGAAGTCAGGAGAAACTCTAGGGATTTTCTTTTTTGTTTCAACTTTTTCGCATTGAAATTTTGAGAAAAAAGTCGAAAAAAAGTTTGCTCCCCCCCAAAAAAACTCTAAAATTCTGCTGAGTTTTGTTCTTGACTCCTTTTATTCTCGCTCTCTTTTCTTAAAAATTCTTTCCCCATGAAAAAGTATGCCATTCTCTCTCTTGTTTTGGGCCTGGGTCTGGTGTTTGTCTCCGCAGAGGCTGAAGCGTTTTCGTACGCTGGCCCCGCAGAAGTAAACTACCGGAGTCCGAGCTTCAAACGCAACAATCAATCTCAGTACCTAGAAGCACTCCGCCGACGCTACAATCTCATGTACAACAAAGCCGAACGCACACTCGAAGACAAGCACCTGTATAATCAGCAGGCAGAGCATCGAATCAATCGATATCTCCAGAACACAAATGAGGTCAACACGCTCATGCGCCGCGAAGGTGAATTGCAAGACCGCAGCCGGATTGAACCCGTCGCGACTCCTCGCTACGAACGTTCCAACTCAAAACAGACCTTTCGTGCTCGCGCGATCGACTACTACGTCGATGGTGGATATGCAAACGCAGAAGCAATGAAAAGCAATGTGATCTACGGCTCAGAGCACAAAGTCGATACCAATAATTGGCTGTCAGAAATGTACAAAAAAGAAGTGGGCTCGATCGTTCGTCCCACTCGCGATCTCATCCGTATCCAGGAAAAAGCTGACAAAGTCGGCACCCTCCAGGAAGGCCACGTCGGATACAACAACCGAAAAGGAAACTTTTACCGAAACTTTTGGTCTCCCGCGATGAGTACCAAATGGCTCGAGGAATAATTTCCTCCTCAAAAAGCAGATCAAAAAGACTCGCTCTGGCGGGTCTTTTTTTGAGACAATCTTCAAATCTCCAGTTTCCTTTTTCTTCTTTCTCTTTCCTTCAGTGCTTCCTTTCTTTTTTCTTCAAAACTTCCCTGCTTCTTTTCTTCAAAACTCTGCCCCCCTTTTTCAAAACCTGCCCGTCATTGCGAGATTCCTGCGAAGCGGGGAACGAAGGCAATCTCCCCGCCTTTTCCAAAGGGGAATGGGGGGATTTTACTTCAAAACTTCCCTGCTTCTCTTCTTCAAAACTCTGCCCCCCCTTTTTCAAAGGGGGACGGGGGGATTTCCCCCTTTGTAATTTGTAATCGAACCTACCACGCAATCTTCTGTCCTTCTGGGCCGCGGTGGTAGTTTCCAAAATCAGAGAACCCCATGGCTTTTTCTGCGGTCACACACGGGCCGATCTGGCACATTTTTTCCCCCGTCTCGGTCACACACTGCCCACAGACACCAAAACCGCATTTCATGTATCGCTCGATGGAAACTTCGCAGGCAACATTTTTTTCCAGACACATCTCGGCAATTGCTTTCATCATTTTTTCCGGCCCACAGGTCTGCACCAGATCAATTTTTTCTTCGGAAAGAAGTTTTTCTAAAATATGGGTCGTAAATCCTTTTTCCCCTGCCGAACCATCATTGGTCGCGAGCAGGGTGCGAAAACCGGATTCCGCAGATTTTTGGTCCCAAATGAGCAAGTCCTTGTGTCGGGCTCCGATGATCATCGTGACATCTGAACCCGCCAGCTGGTGCGCTCGTCCAGTGAAGTGCAGCGGTGCCGTCCCATACCCCCCACCGACCAGTACCACTTGTTTTTTTTCTCCCCCTTTTTCAAAGGGAGATGGGGGGATTTTTGTGGGAACAGAAAACCCATGTCCAAACGCACCGCGCAGTCCGACTCTGTCTCCTTTTTTGAGGGTAAACAGCTTCTCGGTCGCCGGACCAACACGACAAATGGTCAGCCAGATCTCCCCGTCGTAATCCCGCGCGATGGAAAAAGGCTTCTCATCACACCCGGGCACCCAAAGCATGCAAAATTGCCCGGGCTCGGAATTGAGGGTGCCGCGGAAAACGAAGGTGCGAATGTTTTCAGCTTCCTCCCAAAAATCCGCAATCTCGAACGCCTGCGGTTCGGTATTTTTCGTGTGAGAAAGGCAAGAAGTACAGGTCATGTTTTGTGAAAAAGCCCAATGATATCCGAAAGGTTCTTGAAATTATTCTGATCCAACCAGTCTGACATTTCCTGTTTTGTCTTTTCCCAAAATCCATCCCCGTGATAGTACAGCGCTGTCCCGACCCCCACCAGCGTCCCCCCAGCCATCATGACCTCCAGCGCATCCCGACCGGAATTAATCCCGCCAGTGGCAATGATCGGGGTATCAGGGAGTGCTGCGTGCAGATCGTACACGGCTTTGACCGTGATCGGAAAAATAGCCGGTCCGCTGATCCCGCCGACTTTGTTTGCCAGCAACGGAGTCCGCAGATCAATGTTCCAGCGCATGCCAGGCCCCACGGTGTTGATCGCTGTCAGTGCGTCTGCTCCTGCGTCGACAACGGCTTTTCCCACGGCAACGATGTTTTCCACGTTGGGAGAAAGTTTGACCGCAATGGGCAGCTTGGTCTGAGCACGCACAACCTTCGTCACAGCGGCTGCATCCTGACAGCTGCAGGCAAACGGTTTTCCCAATTCTGATTCGACATTTGGGCAGGAAATATTTATTTCAATGATGTCCGGCTGAAGGATGTCGACTGATTCAGCGATCGCCCCGAAATCCTCGATAGAACCCGCGACGATATTGGCAATCAGCGGTGCATCCGTACGCTCTTTTAGTTCTGTCAGGGTTTCAATTCCCTTTTCCAGTCCAGCGTCTGACAAGCCCACGGCATTCATAAAGTAGTGCTCTGTCCCAAACATCACGGGGTTTTTGTGCCCGGGATGAGGGGCTCTCCAAAGACTTTTGGTGGTCACCCCTCCTGCCCCCAGATCCACGACACGAGCAAGCGATCCAGCGGTCACTCCCAAAACGCCAGAAGCAAGTACCAGCGGGTTTGCAAATTTGACCCCGCAGAAATCAATGTCCAGTTTTGTCATCGGCAGAATTGTACTCTGAATTCCGCTTTTTTCAACTGTTCAAAAAAAGGCATCCACAAGATGGATGCCTTGTACCCTTTCTGCTGGATTCTGCAGAAAAATAAAAAAAATTTTCTACAGAAATACCTTCTTCACTTTTGCATGGTCCGGACGAGTGCTTTCCTTTTTTCAATTAATTCTGTGAGATTCTTTGCGTCCAAAAGCTCACCAGACAAGGGTTCTTTGAAAAATGTTATTGTCAAAGAACCGTTCTCAAGTTTCTCACTAAATTCTTCAAAATCTCCGAAAGAATTTTCAAAATAGTGAAAATAAGCATACCCCTTGAGGGAGTCTCCCAGATGTCCTTCGGGAGGAATTTTGTTTTCTGGCATCAAAAAAAGATACGATTCCCCGCGTCTCACGTTGTCGGAAAGTCGACAAACGACCATTTTTTCTGCACGAGTCTTTTCGCTGAGCGTTCGCCACAACTGAAAATACTCCTGTTGTTCTTGATTTTTTTTCACTGTACCCTCCTTTTTTATCTCGTTTTATAATTTTAACTGTGTGAAAGAGCTTCTATCTTTTAGAGAGAAACTTCTAAAAAGTCAAATCTACTGCACTTCTCCCACCTTCAAAAACTCCATCGGATCCCGGTGCTCTCCGTCGATGAAAACCTCAAAGTGCAAATGCGGCCCAGTGGTGAATGCTCCGGCTCCAGGAGTCCCCGGCGTCCCACCCGTCAGGGCAAATGCTTGACCCGCAGAAACGGTGTCCCCCTCGCGCAGCAGGATATCAGAAACGTGGCCATACACTGTATAAAAATCATTGCCGTGGTCAAGAATCACATACGAGTAGTTGTATCCATTCTGGGCAACTTTTTGGACGGTGCCACCGGCGGGAGCCAAAATTTCGGTCCCCTGCGGTGCCCAAAAATCCACGCCCCAGTGATCGCGATGCAACCGTTTTTTGTAGTCGGGATCCCCAAAGGAAGCCGTGATCTTGGGCAAAAGAGGCAGGGGAAACTCAAGGGCAAATACTTCGGGAGCAACTTCAGGGGCTGGTGTTTCCGAAGGAGGTTCTTTGTCCGCGTACAGATTTTGGAGATAAATCGTCGCGGCCGCCTGCTGCCGCCGCGCCAGATCCAGTGCCCGCTCCAATCGTCCCTCATCGTACTCGAGCCGATTTCGCACACGGGCTTTTGCCTCCGCCAAATCGGAAAGCGTTTTTTTCTGTGCGACGATCTGATTTGTGAGGGTTGAAACTCGGGCAAAAATCTGTGCCGCCTGCTGCTCCTGCTGATCGAGTGACGTTTTGAGCTCCTGCAGCTGACGAAACTGTATATCCTGTTGGGATCGAAGCACTCGTTCCCGCTGCGCATCTTCTTGTACTTCTGCCATCGAACGGTCAGAAAAAATCCAGCGAATGAGACTCCCCACTCGACTGCCTTGAAAGCTATCTTCTTGAATAATTTTTTTGCTCAAGTTTTTGTCGCGTTCAGATTCTAGCGTTCGAATGTGTGCACGGAGTGCTGATTTTTGTCGAGTGATGGTTTCCAACTCTTCCTGCCATTTTTGACGAAGTGTCGCCAACTGCTGTGCTTTTTCTTGGGTCAAAGCAGCCTCCCGATCCAAAAGCTCCAGCTGCCCTTCGATCAGCGTTCGTTCAGAAGCGGTGTCCGCCAGCTCCTGCTGGAGAGACCGAATCTGATTTTCAATGTCCACCAACCGTTCCTCTTCGGTCTGAATATCGGTTGATCCCCTGAAATTGGTCGGCGAAACGGGGGCAATATTTTCGGATTCTGTGGAAAAATCCGTTTCCACATTTTGTGCAGACTCAGAAGGAAAAACCCACTGCAGGAGCGAATTCATTTCATCAGAGAATGCCGAAAATGCCACCGATGGAACACAAATTGTGATCAAGAATATTGTGGAAAGATTTTTCATTTTTTTCATTGTAGTGCAAAATCGCCTCGATGCCGAACCGATCTGCGATTGATCCCACTGTCTTCCAAAAAGCCCTCGACGAGCACTATCCCGACGAGCCCTGCCACCTCCACTGGGATGAGAAAAAGCCGTGGACGCTGCTGTTTGCAGTGATGCTGTCGGCGCAGTGCACGGACGCAAGAGTAAACAAAACGACGCCCGAGTTGTTTGAGAAATTTCCAGATCTCGAATCGTTTGTCGCCAGACCCGTGGAAGAACTCGAAGCCGTGATTCGCCCCACTGGCTTCTTTCGGAGCAAAGCCAAACACCTCCGTGGTGCAGCAGAGACGATGCTGCAGGAACACAACGGAAAACTGCCCGACACACTGGAGACACTGGTGAAATTGCCAGGAGTGGGAAGAAAGACGGCCAACGTGATTCTCTGGACGGCGTTTGGAAAAAATGAGGGATTTGTGGTCGACACGCACGTGCTCAAAATCACGAACCGTGCCGGGCTGATAAAAAACGATCGCAATCCCGAGCGCGTGGAACAAAAACTGATGCAGATTTTTCCACAGGAAAAATGGGGCACCCTCTCACACCAGATGGTGCAGTTTGGTCGGGATCACTGCACGGCACCCACCCCGAAATGTTCGGGATGTTTTTTGCAAAACGTCTGTCCAAAAATCGGAGTGAAACGGTGGAAATAATTTCTTCTTTTTTACTCCTCCCCAAATAAAATAGTGATGACCCCTGCTCGTGTTTTTTCTCGAAGAAGCCCGCGAGGCGTCCACTGTGTGTTTTTTACTCGGAGTTTTTCCCGGAGTGAGAGAAAGGGCTGATCCCAAAATTCACTCAGAATTTCATTGAGTTTGGAGCGAGTCAAATCAGTGCGTTCCCACACGCGATGGTCCGTCTGCAATAGTCCCGTCAGCACATCAAAAATCTTGCTGCGATTGGCACCGCCCTCTCGATGACGATTGACGGAAGCAATAATTCCATCGAGTTTCTGCCGCAAACGATCATCCTGATCGATGTACCGCAAGAGTTCCTTTTCTTCCGTGAAAAACAGGAGGGGATCTTTTTTCATCGGTGTCACTTTTAAAACTTTTATATAAAATTGTCAACTCATCGTCGCACGATGTGAATCTGCTCGATTTTTTGCGGAAAATCTTCCGTGGAGAAAAAATCCAAAAGTTCGTGTGTCCGCAGGAAGAGCTCTGAGCCGGCGGCTGAATTTTTGACGCGAATGGAGAGCTCCCCCGATTCAAATTTCTTCGGTTCCCAGAGCGGGGAAAAATCCGGATATTCTTGAACAATAATTTTGCGCACTTTTTCACAAATCCAACTCCCCTTGGCCTGATCAGAGAGCTTGTATTTTTTTGCCGCAAGAAGGAGAAAATCCGATGCGTGGTCAAAACTCATCCTCTTTGTTGTACTCTCTTTTTTGCCGGCGTCAAAATTTTGACCGGATTTTTTCCATAAATTTCTCGGATCATTTCTCCCATTTTTAAAATCGGAACGCCGAGAATATTGGGGAAATCCCCTTCGATTTTTTCGATGAGAAACGCCCCGATTCCCTCCACCGTCAGCCCACCTGCTTTTCCTTTCCAGTCATTGAACGCGAGAAAATCACGGATCTGGCAGTTGGTCGTGTCAGCACGGAAGTGGACCCAGGATTTTTCGACCTGTGTGACATGAAATTTTTTGCCGCCCTGATTTCCCACGAGAGAAATGCCCGTAAAACCGGCCACACGGTTTCCGCGATAGGACTGAAACATTGCGAACGCCTCTTTTTTGGTCTGGGGTTTGGAGAAGGTTTTTCCTCCCACCGCAACCAACGAGTCAAATGCACAGACCAGCACGTCTTTTTCTTGTTCAATTTTTTTGTACACATTTTCAGCTTTTGCTGCTGCCAGACGACACACCCCCTTCTCCATTTTTTCATTGGGAAGCAGGGTCTCGTCGCAGTCTGGGATTACAACGGAAAACTGAAACCCCAACTTTTGGAAAATCTCCTGTCGGGTCGGCGAGCCAGAAGCGAGAATCACGTCCATCGCAGGGCATTGTAAAAGTGTCACAGATTTTTTCAAACCCAGTTATCTCTGACAGAACAAAACTCCTTTCTGTATTTCCTCACCCCATTTGAATGCAATGAATCCCCCATCTGACCCCTAAAAGCTCTGCCTACTGGTGGAGCTTTTTTTAGTGAGAAAACAAAACTGGCTGCATTTTTTGGAGGAGCCGTGGAAAGCTGTCGTACCCGGATTTGAGATGAAAGTGTCCCGCTCCCGGGACCAGGGTGGAAGCCGTGCCGAGTTTTTGTGCTACCTCCCGAGCTTTGGCCGGTGGAACGTACGGATCGTCATCGGAGTGAAAGCAGAAAAACTCTTCGCAGTGACTTCGAATCGTTTCCCAGTCAAACGGAGCCAAAAAATCTTCTGTCCCGCGGGCCAATTCAATGTCCAGCGGTCGGACAAACCCCGCCACAAGAAACGCGGCGCGGGCAGGATACCGTTCCAGCGCGTGCAAGACAAACGGTACCCCTAGACTGTGCGCGACAAAAAGAGTCTCGCGGGAAATGTCTTTTTCGTACCGAGATAAAACTTCTCGCCAGGCAGCCAGTGTTTGATTTTTTGGGGTCGGAAACTGGGGCACGATCACCGTGTGTCCCTGTGATTCTAATTCTTTTCGGAGCCAGGGAAACCAATTTTCTTCGGGAGAACCTTCCACGCCGTGGACGAGAAAAATCGTGCTCATGTGGAAAGAAAAAACAAAATCCCCGCCAGCACCCCACAGTACGGCGCAAACCAGATCCAACGACCACG
>JAIPIF010000009.1 GCA_021734785.1 Candidatus Altimarinota bacterium
GCTGCCTGTGAGCGAAATGCACGCAGTTGTTTTTCAAATTCTTCGAGAAACTCCATCGCCTCCTCCTCAGAAATCTGCATCGACTTGTCGACAAAAAAGTGCTGGGTCCCTGGATCCTGTTCTTCAAAATCAAGTTCCAAAAAATCATTGCTCAGATCATTTGTCTCGAGAAAAAAATACTCACCCCCAATTTTGGCAAGTTTTCGCAGCCCGTCAAAAGAGCGAAACACAAAAAGCTTGTGTGGTCCCAGTGTCCAATCTTCCATCCCCTGCAGCGCCTTTCTGGTTTTCAAATGTCGCCCGCCGTTTTCCATCTCCTCTGTGAAATATTCATACCCCTCAAACGGCTCCGCCGAAAGCAGCTGCGGCGTCCCCGGCAGTCCCCGCTCCTGCCAGTCTTTTTGCAGAGAGGCAAGCCTGTCCGCGTTTTTTTGAATGAATCGCTCAAACGTTGCCGGTGTTTTTTCTCTCTCGACTGTTTGCCCCAACGTCTGCAAATTTTCCTGCTCTTGCGTCAAAACATCTTGTGCCGACTCCGGGGAAACGGACGAGCGCGCTGTCTCACGAAACACCCATCTGGTGGGACTTTCTAGAGTTTTCTGTGCTCGGGAAAAGAAAAATTTCATGGAATGAATCAGGTCATTGTACCATTTTTTGCAGAAAAAGCAATCCCCTTCTCTTCGAGTTGAAATGCTCCCCTTTTTCTGGCACAGTGAGATCGAAATTCACCTTTTCAAAAAATGCCCGACCCCTGGAACATGCTCGAATTGCTCAAAGAAAAAATCGCCGCCGCCGGTGGCCCCGTCTCTTGCCATGCACACTTCGACAAAGCGTATGTGATCACTCCTGAGAAACTCCAGATGTGCAACGACCACATGGAAGTCAAATGGGATCTGTGGAAAGAGGTCAAAGAAAACTACACGCACGAAGATCTGGTCGAACGGATTTCACGGTCTGCAGAAACAATGATTGCCCAAGGCTGCGACACAACCCGGACAAACATCGATGTCGACTCCACCGTCGGGATGAAATGCATTGACGCTGCCCTGGAGGTCAAAGAAAAATATAAAGACAAAATCGACATTCAGATTTTTTCGCAAGTGCTCGAAGGGGCGCTGACGCCCGAAGCGCAGAAATTTATCGCGGAAGCGGCGGAAAAGGTCGATGGCCTGGGAGCCCTCCCCTCGCGGGATCGTCCCCATGAAGAAGAACATCTGAAATTTATTTTTGACCTGGCACGCAAGCAAAACAAAACCGTCGATGTCCACATCGATCAGAATAATGATCCCGAAGAACGCGACACAGAGCTGCTGGCCCGAGCCGTCATCCGTCACGGCATGCAGGGGCGGGTCAATGCCGTCCACGCCTGCTCTCTCGCCGCTCAGCCGGACGAGTACATTCGCGAGGTCGCGGCCCTGATCAAAGAAGCGGATATGTCTGTGATCGTCTGCCCCCGCGCGATGATTGACAACCAACAGCCGCGGGAAAAAGTCGGCCCCACTCACAACTCCGTCGCACCAGTACCCCACCTCATCGAAGCCGGAGTCAACGTGTGCCTGGGCGTGGACAATGTTCACGATTTTTTCTGCCCCTTCATCGATGGAGATATTTTTAGTGAACTCGTGTTTTTACTGGAGGCAACGAGATTGTATGATGTGCAAACGCTCGTCGACATCGCGACGAAGAATGGGAGAACGGTGTTGGAGAATCGGTAGCCTTTCAAATACTCAGACCTTGAAACGGCAAAAAGTGTCAAATTCGCGTGCATTTTTTTGACAGATTTGTACACTCTTCGTGCTCTCATTTTTTCCTTCTGAATGTGTGGAATCATTGGCATTGCCAAAGCTGAAAAAAACGCCGTCCTCGATGTCTACGACGGCCTGATGATGCTTCAGCATCGCGGACAGGATTCAGCGGGGATTGTCACCTTTGATGGACAAAAATTTCACGAGCGACGTGGAGCGGGTTTGGTGCTGGATGTGTTTACCCAAGAAAAGATCAAAGAGCTTGTTGGCCGCTGGGGTCTGGGGCACTGTCGGTACACGACCGCGGGAAATTTTGCCTCCGTGCATGAAGCCCAGCCTTTTTTTGTCAATGCACCTCTGGGGATATTTTTGATCCACAATGGAAATTTGACCAACACCGAAGCCCTGCGAGAACGAATTCAAAATAAATATCGTCGCCACCTTCGCACCGATTCAGACACGGAAGTCCTCCTCAATGTCTTTGCCGACAAAATCTACCAGGTGATGAAATCCGATCCGGAAAAATCACTCCCGGACACCGTTTTTGCAGCGACGACAAAACTGATGAAACGGGTCACGGGTGCTTATTCTGTGATCACGCTGATCGATCAAGTGGGGCTTTTGGCTTTCCGTGATCCACACGGCATCCGCCCACTGGTTTTTGGAAAAAAGGAAACGACCAAGGGCACGGAGTGGATCTTTGCCTCGGAAGATGTCGCGATCAAAACCCTCGGCTACGAAGTGGTCCGCGACGTGGCGCCGGGGGAAGCGATTTTGATCAACAAAGAAGGAGAAATGACCTCCCACCAGTGTGTGCCAGGGCAACTCAATCCCTGTATTTTTGAGTACATCTATCTGGCGCGCCCGGACTCAATGATCAACAAAATTTCCGTCTACAAAACCCGTCTCCGGATGGGAGCGTCTCTGGCCAAACAGATTAAAAAAGCCAATCTCGACATTGATTCTGTGATGCCGGTCCCCGACTCGGGGCGTCCACTGGCTCTTCAGATCGCACACGATCTGGGAGTAAAATATCGAGAAGGCTTGGTCAAAAATCGGTACATCGCGCGTACCTTTATCATGCCGGGACAGGTCAAGCGCAAAAATTCTATTCGGCAGAAATTGAATACCATCGAACTGGAGTTTCGAAATCGAAATGTTTTGCTCGTCGACGACTCCATTGTCCGCGGCAACACGATCAAAAAAATTATCGAACTCTGCCGCAGTGCCGGCGCCAAAAAAGTATACGTCGCCAGCGGGGCGCCCCCTGTCCGGGGCCTGGATGTGTACGGCGTGGACATTCCCACACGAACGGAACTCGTTGCCCATGGGCTGACGACCGAAGAGATCCGAAAAGTCGTCAATGCCGATGCCCTGTTTTATCAAACCGTGGAAGAACTGGTCGAAGCCGCACGCGCGGGAAACCCGGAAATCAAGAAATTTCACACTGGCATGTTTGATGGCAAGTACCCCACCCCCGAGGTCACCCCAGAATACCTGGACAAGGTCGAATTTGAGGGGCGCGGTGCTGAGCTCTCAAACGGAAAAATATCGCTTCCCAATTTTTAATTTTTGACTGAAACGACATGTCCTTTCTTGAGTTTTTGTCTCCGATTGCTCGAAAACGAAACTGGTTTCTCGGTTTTTGGGCGGGATTTATTCTCCTCTTTCTGGCCATTTTTTTACTGCTCCCTCCGGTGAGCAAATCAACTGTGTATTTTTCCATCCGTCCGGTCGGTGGAGGGGAAACCACCGTCCTCGATCCCGGGGTCGAGGATGCCGAAAAAATCGCCGAGATGATCGCCGGATGGGCTCGTGATCCGGGATTTCGTGAAGAGATTTTGCAGCGATCCGAAACCGTGATTCCCGGATTCAAACGCAAGCTTTCTGCACGCAAACAAAACCGACTCAATGTTTTTTGGACGCTCTCTCTTTCGGGACGGGAGACACGACACGCTGAAAAATTATCCGAAACCATTGTGACGCTTTTGCAGGAAACCTTTGGGGAGTTTTCTCAAAATAGCCGATTTGCCTTTGAGCTCACCGAACCCAATGTGTACCACGATACTGATCGATTTCCGATCTCGTGGGTAATCGCAGCAATCTTGATTTTGAGTGCATTTTTGGGGGGAGCCAGCGTGTATTTGGTCGAGACATTTCAAGGGAAACTTTCCTTTCTGCCTCATGTCTGGCGAGTATTTCCCGAGTCTCCTCTCCTGCGTGTCCCGGGGAAGCTCCGAGCACCAGAGGAAAAATTAATCGAACAATTTGTCTTGCAGTTTCCCAATCCTCGCCTCATCGGAACCTTTGAAACCGCGGAGAAATACTTTGCGCTCTCCCCCATCGAAGCCGTTGATTTTGAAGGAGAGACGCCCATTTTGCTGGTAAAACTCGGGGAAACGACGAGCCGCAATCTCGAAAATCTTCAGGCCATCCTGGGAGACGGGGTGGGCATAATCGTCTTTGAATCATGAGCGAGGACAAACTCACCTACGCAGATGCCGGAGTCGACATTTCGACAGGAGAAAAAGCAAGCCGTGCCGCGTACCAAAATGCAAAAACCACTTTTGGCGCACGAGTTGGGAAGATTGGAGCGCCTGTAGAAATCGATGGAGGGTTTTCGGGGGCGCTCGATTTTGGAGATTTTTATTTGATTCAAAACGATGACGGCACGGGGACAAAATCAGAGATTGCCGAGCGGATGAAAAAATACGATACCCTCGGAGAAGATTTGCTGGCAATGGTTGCCGATGACGCCATCTGTGTGGGGGCAGAATGTGTCAGCGTGACCAACACGTTTGATGTGCCCAAAGTTGATCCTGCGGTAATTGACCAAATGACACGAGGGCTGGCCGAGGCCTGTCAACGAGAAAAGATTGTTATCCCCGGGGGGGAAATCGCCGAGGTCCCCGGCGCCGCGACCAAAATCATCTGGAACGCCACCGCTGTGGGCGTGGTGAAAAAAGAGAAATTCATCACCGGGCAAACCATCCACGCTGGGCAAGCGATCATTGGACTCAAAGGACGCGTCCTGCGCTCAAACGGGTTTTCACTCGCGCGGAAAATCTGCGAAAACAACTTTGGAAAAAATTGGGAAACCACTGAATGGCAAGACGGAATCTCCTGGGGAGAAATCCTCCTCACCCCGAGCAAAACCTTTCACCGAATCGTGCTGGATGCGGTGCTGGGAGATTTTGAGAGCGAACGAAAATTTGACATCGCTGGTATCGTCCACGTCACGGGGGGTGGAATCCCCGGCAATCTGCCCCGAATTTTTCCGAAGAAATCGCTGGGAGCCGAACTTGACGCCCTCCACGATCCGCACCCGGCCGTAAAAGAGCTGCAAAAACTTGGAAATATCGATGAGACAGAAGCCTACCGCACCTGGCACTGTGGGACGGCGATGCTGCTGATTTGTGAAGAAACAGCAGTCGAAAAAATCTGTGCCGCCCTCAATGAGCGCGATTCAGAAATTGAGGCAAAAAGGGTTGGCACGATCACAGAGTCCGGTACAATTTCTATTGCTTCTCGATTTTCTGGAGAGCGACTCTCCTTCTGAAAAACAAACTCAACTTTCTTTTCCATGAAATTCCAATTCCAGACCGGCGACGTGACTTTTTTTGATGAAGATAAGACGTATTTCGAAAAACGCTTTGAGCCGCTCAAAAAATACATGGGAGATGTCTCTCAAAAAGACACCACCGATCCCGTTTTTGCCGAGATCCGACTCGAAAAAACCAAGCACCGTGCCGGCAATCGGTTTATCGCCACGGCCAATCTCACCTGCAAAAATCTGGGGACCCTCCGCGCTGAAGCCACCGCGGAAAATATTCGAAAACTGGCGGATCTGTTGCACGACAACTTCAAAACACAGGCCAGTCGGGGAAAGGACAAGCTCAAAGATCGAATTTAGCCCTCTTTTCTCTGGAAAAGAAACACATATCCGAGCAAGAGAATCATCGCTCCCACCGCAATAAAAACCCCACTGGGCCCGGAGTCGGTGAGTTCGCAGTCCAGCGGAACCACGAGTTCGTTTCCATCGATTGATGCGGTGACAGCATCTGCATCACATTCTTCTTTGACCCGCACAAAGTAGGAATACTGCTTTTGCCAGTTGGGACAGGTGGCCCCGCAGATCTCGACGCTCGAAAACATCGGAAATACCAAGTCCCCCGTTTCCAATGCGCCTCCCCCATTGCTCACCATATTTGCCTGAGTCAGCA
>JAIPIF010000008.1 GCA_021734785.1 Candidatus Altimarinota bacterium
GATCCGATGGATCTCACCGCGGCACACCGGACGTTGCCCTTTGACACGAGATTGAAAGTCACACACGACGGGAAATCCGTCATTGTGCGGATCAATGACCGCGGTCCCTACAGCGGTACCCGAGTGCTGGATTTATCCGAAGCCGCCTTTGCCAAACTCGCGCCCATCGAACGCGGCGTCATTGAAGTAGAAATGGAACAGTTTTCAGGAGCAAAGGAAGCGCTCCCGACGCTTCCCGAATTTGTGCGTGATGTCGTCTCGCCCGTAATCAAAAATCCCACTCTTCCCGAGGAAGTCGCAGAAAAAGTCCAGGAGACACGCGGCGAGCAAACACCCGAACCGTCACTCCGCCAACCCCTGTTTGACGAAACCGTAGCCCACCTGTCTGAAGATTTTTTTGAACGAATTGAGCTGCGGCATCCGGTCCCCCAAAAAGTAATTGCCGGCACCGTACTCAATATTTCTGGAACGATCGATGCATACGGACACGAAACCGTCACTGTGTTTCTCGATGCTGGGGGCGGGGAAACCCGGGAACAACTCCATTTCTCCGATGAGTTGAGTGGGAAAAACTTTGTCGTGCCGGTACAGTTTCTCGAGCCAGGCACCTACAGGCTCGGCATCGTGATTGACGACAATCGTCGATCCAGGGTGGGGGAGATCGAGGTCGTTCGTCCCACCCGAGAGCGTCGCTTCCCCTCGAGTGATCACGACTTTTCGCAGGCAAAATTTCAGACACGCGTCATCCCGGAAAAACAAAAGGTCGCCCTTGATTTTTTTCTGCTCAAGCCCGGCAATCTCGTCAAAGTGATTTTTGCTCAGGGCAATCGCCGAGAAGCACTGCTGATCGAGGGAGGGCTCCAAACGATCGAACTCCCGTATGAATTTTTTCAGCAATTTTCTGACGGCGGGCCATTTGAAGTCGAAGTCTATTTTGCTGATTCGGAGACGGGCAAGCTCGCTGATCGCCGTACAAACTGGCAGCTTTTTGAATCCCGCACCTACCAGCTCGTCCCGGGGTTTCGAGACACCGAGAGTGAAAAAATATCGGTACAAAACTTCCCACGATATCCGAAATCGCTGGAGGAATTTCTTCTATCAGGAAAAGTGCTCGAAAAAGACGTGACGCTCAAAGATACTGTTTTTTGGCACACCCCAACGGGAAACATTCGAAAAATTCCACTGGTAAAAGGTCCCACGCCCGATCAGTTTTCGTTCCGGCTCATCCCTGAAGGCTGGGGGACACACGTGTTGGAGATTGTTTCAGACGAAGGAGAAATCCTGTTTAACCGCGCGCTCTACTTCGCTGAAACCTACGTCCTGCCAGTACAGGCATGGCAGTACGAATCGCTCAATGGCAACAACTCTGTGGCTCTTCGCGATTGGGTCAACCGCCTCCGTCGAAATCGAGGGGTGAGTATTCTCACCACAGACACAAAACTCCAAGCGGTCGCCCAGCAGTACGCCGAGCAGATGGCTGCCGAAGATTTTGTCTCCCACACGAGCCCCACCGGCCTGACGTTTCAGGATCGGATTGAAAATGCCCATCTTCAGGGAGATTTTGCCGAAAACCTCAGTTTTGGATCGACGCTCGAAGTCGCCCTCCAGGGACTGGAAGAATCCGCTTCGCATTTTCAGCACATCATCGGCCGCAAGTGGAACTCCATCGGGATTGGACTGGCGCAGAATGACAAAGGCTGGTACGTGGTGCAGGTGTTTGGCCGGTAGGACTTGGACGAAAGGAGCGAAGATTTCGGGGCCATTTTTTTGGGAAAAAAGTTTTGCGAGGGCTTTGCGTGTGCTACAATTTTTCTGATCCTTCCTGAACAAAAATGAAACACCTCTTTCGACCGTCGACGTTTCTGGTGGCAGCCAGTTTTTTTCTGATGCAAACTGCCTTCGGATTTTCCGTCCCCACGCAGGTGCCGAATGTTTCGGCAACGGTTGAAGCGGGCCAAGCGGTTCTCTCTTGGGACGAAGCGACCGACGAAGACGGCATCATCATCGGGTATAAAATTTATTGGGGGACCCACTCAGTCCAGAGCATGGATGACCAGTATGACGCGGAAAAAATTGTCCCCGGAAATCTCACCTCCACCACCCTGGAGCAGCTCACACCGGGGGTACGATACTACGTGGCGATGACGGCGATGGATGACGAAGAAAACGAATCGGAAATTTACTCCGACGAAATCACGGTCACGGTCACTGAAAGCGGAGCATCTGAAGAAACAGGAGACGCCGGAGGAACCGAGGAAGACGCACCGAACGAAGAAACGGGAGATCCCACCCCCCCCACGGAGCCAGAACCCCAAGAACCAGCCCCCGAAACCCCGCCCCCAAGCCAACCGCCCGCTGAGCCGAGTGAGCCTGCGGAGCCAAACACCCCTTTTGGCCCAGAAAAACCCGCCGCTCCGCCCGATGAGACTGCACCGCTGGATGCCAGTCATCTCCAGATCGATGTGAGTGAGATGGAAGAGGATGGGTACGTGACTCTCCAGTGGGAAAAGTCTCCCAATCTGGACGGCGATGTCACCGATCAGATTTTGTACGTGAAGCAGGGAAATGGTCCCTGGGACAGCGGTTATTCAATCGGTCCAGACCTGGAAGAACTCGAGCTGGAAGTGGATCCTGACAGCTACTACCAGATCCGCCTGGTGACCGTGGATGCCGCCGGAAATGAATCCGAGGGCAAAACCTTTGCGTTTTCGACGGAGCTGACCAAATCAGGACCGGCCGGAGCTATCGCCGGCGGAGTCGCAATTTTTATTCTCTTTTTGCTCCTTCTTTCCCGTCGTCGTCACGCCGTCTGATGGAAAAAAAACGACTGCAAAAATTGCTGTCCGAGCAGGGGATTTGCTCTCGCCGCGCCGCGGAGGATTTGATTCGCGCGGGAGATGTTTTGGTAGAGGGCAAAAAAGCCGAACTCGGACAAAAGGTGACCGGCGAGGAGAAAATTGTAGTGAAAGGAAAACCGATCGCGGTTTCAAAGAGCAGCGAAACTCTCGTCCTTGCCTGGCACAAGCCGCTCGGAGTCGAAGTAACTTTTTCCACCAAACACAGTGACGAGACACTGACTGCACAGAAAAATTTTTCAGCGATGAAGAAAACGCTCGGTGGGCGCGTCATTCCTGTGGGACGGCTCGACAAAGATTCCCACGGTCTACTGCTTTTGACGAATGATGGGGAACTCGCCAATCAGCTGGCCCATCCACGGTACGAACACCCGAAAGAATACCGCGTCCGAGTCAACTATTCCGTTGCTGCAAAACAGGTGGAAACGCTTTCCAATGGCTCCCTCGATCTAGGGGAAAAAACCGTCTCTCCCTGCCACGTGGAAATCATCGAACCCAATGCGATAAAAATAGTTTTGCGTGAGGGCAGAAATCGGCAGATCCGCCGGATGTGTGAGGCGGTGGGGCTGGAAGTGGTGGAGCTGCTGCGTACACGGGTGGGAGCGATTGCCCTGGGAAACTTGTTGCCGGGAAATTTTCGAACGCTGAACACAGAAGAAATCGAGCAGTTGCACGGAGAAAAATTTTGAGTAGACTCAGCTCGCAATTTGCTCTTTGTTCCTTTGTAATCTTCTCTTTTTCATTTGTCATTTGTAATTTGTAATCTTTTCCCATGTCCGGACACAGTAAATGGAGTTCGATCAAACACAAAAAAGCTGCCACCGACGCCAAGCGGGGGAAGATTTTGACGAAACATTCCAAAATCCTCGCCGTCGCCGGACGCAGTGACCCCAGTCCAGAGACAAATGCGGCGCTCCGCGTGGCGATTGCTAATGCCAAAGCCGAAAATGTGCCCAACGAAAACATCGATCGGATTCTCAAAAAATTGTCGGGCGAAGGCAAAGACGCCGCCGTGTACTCAGAACAAGTCTACGAGGGATTTGGCCCCGACGGCATTCCGTTTGTCGTGACCGCCCTGACGGACAACCAAAATCGCACGCTCCCCGCAGTGCGGACGGCTTTTGCCAAAAATGGTGGCACGCTGGGATCCACCGGGTCGGTGATGTTTCAGTTTGACCACGTGGGGGTGATCACCGTTGAAACGGGAGGAAAATCGGAAGATGAACTCTTTGAACTCGTGGCCGAAGCCGGGGGGGAAGATTTTGAGTGGGAAGCGGAGGAGAGTGAAATTCTCACAAAATTTGAAGACCTCTCCGCGGTGCGAAACGCTCTGGAGAAGAAAATGACGGTCAAAAAATCAGAACCCCAATACCGCGCAAAAGATCCAAAAATTATTTCGGATGCGGAGATGCTTCGTCGGGTAGAAAAATTTGTCGAATCGGTCGAGGACGTCGATGATGTAGATGAGGTCTTTGGGGGATTTGACGTGGACGATTCACTGGCGTGAGAGAACCATCTGTGCAACAATTTTCCCGACTAATTTTTTTCTATGGAGATGTTCTTGCCGCTGCTGATTTTCTTGCTTTCTGCTGTGGTCCTAGTCAAATCAGCCGATCTGCTGGTCGGGAATTCGGAGAAACTCGGGATCGCGCTCAAAGTCCCACATTTTATCACGGGGGTTTTAATCCTGTCGCTGGGGACGAGCTTCCCCGAGCTTGCCACGGGCATCGCATCCGTGATGAAAGGGGAGCCCGAAATGCTGGTCGGCAACGTAATCGGGAGCGACATTGCCAATATTTTGATTGGGCTGGGGCTCCTGTCACTCATTGCTGGAAAAAGTATTCGGTACAAACAGGATATTTTTGAAGTCCATTTTCCGGTGCTGGTGATGTCCGTTTTTGCCCTGGTGGTGATGCTCTGGGACAGCGTCCTGACGCCCCTTGAAGGCGTGCTGTTGCTGCTGATCATGATCGGGTACATCTGGTTTCTCGTTTCTCACGACAAAGAGTCGCATGACGATGTTCCGGCACAAAAATTTTCCTGGAAACTCGTATTTTTTATTGTCTTGGGATTGGTGGGGCTCGTAGTTTCCTCGCATTTTCTGATTGAATCGGTGATCGACCTGGCCGACCGCTGGGGGCTGGGCAGGTCCAGCCTCGCGGCAACGCTTGTGGCCGTGGGGACGAGCATCCCAGAGCTGGTGGTCGGCTACTCTGCAATCAAACGCCGAAACACGGAAATGGTCATCGGCAATATCCTGGGGTCCAATATTTTCAACATCGTGCTCATCCTCTCGGTGGGAAGCTTTCTCTCGCCGCTGAACGTTTCCTCATTGACCACGACCATCATGCTGCCGTTTTTGCTGGGGACGCTGGCCGTATACTGGGTCACGTCCAAGGATAAAGAAATAACGATCCAAGAAGGCGCCGGGATGGCTGTCCTGTACGTGCTTTTCCTGGGGAAATTGTTTGGTTTTCTGTAGAAAATATGGTAGAATGACACGAATTTTCTTGTCATTCCATGGCTGATTTTGGTTCCAGCATCAAAAAAGCATCCGATGCCGCCAAAGGCGTTGAAACACTGAAGCACTCTGACGGAGCGCGGGAGGTTGAAAAACTTGCTTCGCTGATAACAAAAGGAAAAGAAACCGATAAACTCCTCGACACCAAAGAAGTCCTCACGGAGAGCTTCACGGACAAAACAGATCTGGAGCGGCAAACACGCGAAAAAGCGAAAAAAGCCCCTTGGTGGAAGCGTGGTCTCAAGTATGTCATTGGCGGGGGATTTGGATTGCTGCTGGGAAAAGAAATTTTTGGAGGCAAAAAAGAAGACGTCGAGCAGGCGGCGGAAAACACCGTCGAGGTCGCGGAAGAAAGTGTCGACATCTGGACGGATGAGGAGCGGCTCAAAGAACTGAATGACAGCATCGAGCAGGGCAAAAAAACCAAAGAAGAAATCGAGGAAATCGAACGAGAGATGAACGAAAAGCACGGATTTGTCCCCAGCGAAAAACCCACCAAAGACAACTGGCGTGTGTATCTCGAAGAACAGGAAAAAAAGTATGCCGACTACGGTCATCGTGACGCCTGGTCCGACGCCTGGGAAAAGACACGATTCCGATATGACAAGGAAACGGGCGAAAAAGAAAAGCGCAGCTTTGTCTGGCGTTTGTTTGCGTTTTTCCCAGCGGTAATCGGCACGTACAAAAAATGGAAAATCTTTGAAAAGATGAAAAAGAGCAGGATGCTCGACACGGTCAAAACACTCGACGATAAAAAAGGCGAGGCCGAGAAAAAAATAAAAGAGGTCGAGGGAAAAATTGAGGAGGGGATGGAAGATAAACACGAGGCTTTTAGTGCGGTGTTTGAAGAAAATCCGTACGCACTCAATCTGTCCAAACAGTATTTCCAAAAACTCGGATCGCTGCTGCACAGTGCGGACAAATATTCTTCGGCCGAGCGTGCTGAGCAGATACGATCGATTCATCGCGACATCGGCAAAAAGGGCGTTGCAAAATTTGGCCCGAAGTTTGGAAAAATGAAAAATTTCGAGAAGTTTCTGCCCAGCATGAAAGTCAAAACCCGTGGCGGTCTTGTCTTTGTCGAGGTGATCGGGAAGTCGCTGGGGCAAGCCCTCCGTGCCGGATCAGAGCGAGGCGGCTGGGCGACCGCCTGGGATGTGTTTCAACACGAAATGGCCGACGGGGACAACTGGAAAGATGCCGCCCCAATCTGGGGCACGATCCGGAGTTTTGAAAGACTCGGGGTGGACGACGGTCGCTCCCGCTGGAGCAAATGGCTGGAGGCGGGGCTCTCCCTCGGGATGGACGTCGCCACTGTGGTAGGAATTGTCGGTTCTTTGGGGGTTGCCACGCCGGGAATCATCGCTGCCCGTACCGCTGGGGGAGGGATTCTCAAATCCGGCATGCGAAAACTCGCTTTCAAACAAATGGTGCGCGAATCTGCAAAAACAGGTGAAAAATTCGCCACAAAAACATTTACCAAACAAGCAAGCAAAACCGCTGGCAGGAAAATTGTTCGCACGGCAGGAGGGAAGGAAACTCGAAATATGATTATGCGCACCGCTGGTGGGAAGCTGTCATTTAAACTGCATCTGATGATGACTACGATCTCACAATTCTTTGGATCCGAAGTCGAAGAAACCGTCGGCGAAGTCAAACACGATTTCCGCGAGAGTTTCTACACCCCCGAGCAAAAACGATTTCTCGAGCTTACCCAAAACGCGCAGTTTGACAGCACAGCCACCGAAGAAATGCCCACCGAAGCCGTCCTGCCAGAGGAGGATGAGCCGCCCTCGGTCTCCGCTGGCGCGCTCAAAGAAGCGGAGAAAAAACAGCAGGGAAAAGAAACTTCCCCCCTCCGAGTGACACACAAATCAGACGATGCTCCAAGAGAAAAAGACGAAAGCGCCCCCACCATTTCACCGTGGGAAAAAGAAAAAGAAATCGAGTACAATCAAAAAAACGCCGCCTAAAAAGTTGTTTTCCCGTTCCCGCTCTTTCCGTGGTTTACCCCATTTCCATTGAGATTTTCTTCAATATTTTTAATCGCTTTTTGCTGATCCCGTCGCATTTTTTCCGCACGGTTTTCCGAGATCTGCTGCACGACTTTATGCGGATGTTGTGCGTTTTCAAAAATCAAGGTCGCGTCTCGATTGGCCGTCTCGATTTCGATGTGCCCCAGCCCCAGTGCCCAGCGGATAAATCCGAGATTATTCGGAGCGACGTTGGTAATCGAATCGTACATGATCCCGTTGGTGCTGGAACCAAAGAGTTCGTGGTTTTGGAGAATCACACGCTGATTGGTGATGTAGATCACATCGTACGTGTAGTCGAGCCAGGCTTTGATGAAGAAGGCTCCCGCAAAAAAGAAAAACAAAACCCCGAAAGCAATTCCCATTCCGGCCCACTCCGTCCCGCGGGCCGAGAGAAAAATGAGCAGCCCCGTACTCGTAAAAATCAAGGGCACGATAAGATTCAGCAAGAAAATAATGGGATGTTTTTGGATAACCCGTTCGACCGTTTCATCCTTGAGACTATAAAATTTTCCATGCCGTTTGGCCTTGCACCGTGCAAGTGCTTCCTGCTCGTAGCCGTACATCGTGCTAAACTTCAGGATTCGTAGGATCCGCAAAACGAGAAACATTTCAAACGAGGCGAGCAATCCAAGTTTTGCGAGGAAAAAGGGGAGAATTGCAAGTAAATCGACGATCCCTTCCCAGGAGACGAGAAAACGGAGCGGCCGTTTGTCCGACCAGATGCGGAGCAAATATTCCACCGTAAAAATCGTCACGGTAATCTGATCAAATCGGTACAGCTCATCGTGCAACCAAGCCAAATTTGGCATGAAATGTAGCGGAATCACCGCAATCGAAAAGATGATGAAAAAGGCCAACACGCCGTTGATTGCATGCGCCCGCGGATTGGCTGGATCGTGCAGACATCCGTGAAAGAAATTTCGCACCTCAGCAACTGTTTTGACCACCATCGTTGCATTTTATGCCTGATTTTTGGCAAAAAGGCAAGTAGGGGAGAGAAATTTTTTGGAAAAACCTTTGACAATTTTTTTAGCAATCCTAAAATCCGAGTGCTAAAAAGTTTAAAAATGACAGAAGAACTTGGCGGAATAAATTCTCCCATTCCTGCAATCGAAAAACTCCACCGCGATCTTAGACGATGGCAAAAGTCCAATTGGGCAATTTCTATCGTGATGCTGATTGCTGTGATTGCACAAATATTTCTTCTCATTTTTCATTCGTAATTCGTAATTCGTAATTTTTAACTTTCCAAAACCATGAGCAAAATTATCGGAATCGATCTCGGAACCACCAATTCCTGTCTCGCCACGATGGAGGGCGGCAAAGCCACCGTCATCCCCAATGCAGAAGGCGGGCGCACCACACCGTCAATTGTGGCCAAAAAGGACGATCAGATTCTCGTCGGAAACCCCGCCAAACGACAGGCACTGACGAATACAAAAAATACAATTTTTTCCGCGAAACGGTTTATCGGCCGCAAGTACCACGAGGTCGAAAACGAAATGAAAAAAATGCCCTTTGAGTTTCACAAAGGCAAAAACGACACCGTGGAGATTGTGTTTGATGAAAAAAATGTCCGCCCGGCAGAGATTTCAGCCAAAGTGCTGGGGAAACTCAAATCCGATGCCGAAGCATACCTCGGGACAAAAGTGACCAAAGCCGTCATTACCGTGCCGGCGTACTTCAACGATGATCAGCGAAAAGCGACCCGTGACGCGGGCAAAATCGCCGGGCTGGAAGTGGAACGAATTATCAACGAACCCACTGCCGCCGCCCTCGCGTACGGACTGGACCGAAAAGGAAAAGACGAAAAAATTGTCGTGTACGATCTGGGGGGCGGGACCTTTGATGTGTCTGTGTTGGAAATTTCAGACGGCACATTTGAGGTGCTCGCGACCAACGGCGATACCCACCTGGGAGGCGATGATTTCGACAATGCCATCATCGATTATCTGGTGGACACCTTTGAAAAAGACAACGGGGTCGATCTCAAAAAAGACAAGATGGCCATGCAACGAATCAAAGAGGAGGCTGAAAAAGCCAAGATCGAACTTTCGAGCACTCAGGAAATCGACATTAACCTGATGTATCTCACCGTCAAAGATGGAGCCCCCCTGCATCTGAATGAAAAACTGTCGCGATCGAAATTTGAAACTCTCGTCGAAAAACTGATCGATCGATCTCTCGAGCCGTGTAAAAAAGTCATCCAAGACGCAAAACTCAACAAGGGGGATATCGATGAAATCCTCCTGGTCGGGGGAATGACCCGCATGCCTCAGGTACGAAAAAAAGTCGAAGAATTTTTTGGCAAAGCCCCAAACACCAGCCAAAACCCAGATGAGGTCGTCGCACTCGGTGCCGCCATCCAAGGGGGGGTCCTCCAGGGAGAGGTCAATGATGTCCTTCTGCTGGATGTGACTCCGCTGACACTTGGGATTGAAACGGCCGGTGGTGTCCGCACGCCGATGATCGAACGCAACACCACCATTCCCGCCAAAAAGTCGCAGGTGTTTTCGACCTACGCCGATAACCAAACGCAGGTCCAAATTCACGTCCTGCAGGGCGAGCGGGAAATGGCCGCAGACAATAAATCGCTTGGACAGTTTATTCTCGACGGAATTCCTCCCGCACCCCGCGGTGTACCGCAGATCGAAGTGACGTTTGACATCGATGCAAACGGGATTTTACAGGTTTCAGCCCAGGATAAATCGAGCGGCAAAAAACAAGACATTCGGATTGAGGGTTCGAGTGGCATGACCGAAGAGGAAATTGAAAAAATGCAAAAAGAAGCCGAAGAAAATGCAGAAAAAGACAAAGAACGCAAAGAAAAAGCCGAGGCGCGCAACCATCTGGATTCGCTGATGTATCAGGCGGAGAAAACGGTCAAAGAAGCAAAAGAACTAAAAAAATCAGAACTCGATGATGCGGTGAAAAATCTGGAAGAGGGACTCAAAAAACCGGCAGAGCTGCTCAAAGACGAAAAAGCCGCTGCCAAAGATTTGAAGTCTGCCAGCGAAGACGTAGAAAAACTCCTGATGGAACTCGGGAAAAAAATGCACGAAGCCGGCGTCGATCCCAAGGCCGCTGATGCGGAGAAAAAAGCCGAGGACGCTGGCGAGGAGGAGATCAAAGAAGCAGAATTTGAAGAAGAGAAAAAAGACAAAGACGACGAAAAAGAGAACAAGAAAAAATAGCGCCCTCCCAAAAGGCGCTTCCAAAAGGGCATCTGAAAAGCAGGTGCCCTTTTAAAAAAATCTCAAAAAATAATTTGCATTGTTTGGAAAGTTGTTTTATTTTCCTCTCGCTCTGATTTCTTTTTTTGAACCCCATGATCAAAATCGTCAACCGACTCCTGATTCTCGTCATCATTATTGGTGGCATCTGGTTCTTGGCAGAAAACTGGAATTCCGACGAGGAAATCCCTGTCAATGAACCCACCGCAGAAGAAATGGCTGAAGAAGCCAACGAGGAAGAATCTGCCGAAGATATTGAAGATCTCAAAAATGAAATTGTCGAAAATATTCCAGACTACACCGAGACAGAGGGAAACGAAGAAAATGCTTCTCCCGAAGAAGAGGAGCCAACCGCTTCTCCAGAGCCCACTCCTGCTCCAGAGCCAGCGACTCCTACGCCACAGCCCACCCCAGAACCCCCGGCTGAAACCGAGCCAGTCCTGGTCGTCCCAAATGTTCAGACCGACGTCCGCGTCTATCTGTATGAATGGGAAATCGACCTCACTGATCGTGTCCTGCCAGCGGGAACCGTCACCTTTGAGGTGATCAATAGCGGCCGATTTACACACGCATTTGCGATCGAAGGGGTCGGAGATTTTGGAAAAGTTCTTCCCGGTGCGCGCGAGACGTTTGTCGTCGACCTTTCTCCTGGAATCTATCAAGTCCTTTCCCCACGAGAGGTTGACCTTCACTACGATATGAACGAAAATATCGTTGTTGAAGAACAATAATTCTGATTTTCTAAATCAAACAAACCGGGGCTCTGTCCACGAAACAGCGCTCCGTTTTTTGTCACGGAGAGAATATTCCGTCGCGGGACTGCGGGAAAAACTGGTGACAAAATTCCCAGAGGACCTCGAAGAAGTTGAGGCAGTTTTGAAGGCGCTGCAGCAAAAAGGATGGTTGTCTGATGAACGATTTACCGAACTCCTGATTCGTGAGAAAGCAGAAATCTCCCACTGGGGTCCACGGAAAATTCTGATGAAACTGCGGGAAAAGGGGATTGATCCGGCACTGGCAGAGGAGCAGTTGGCGAAACTCTATTCCGAAGAGGATCAGCAAAAAGCCGCCCTGATTTTGGCAGAGGAAAAACGAAAAAAACTCCGCGCACAAAAAACACCAGCGGGAAAAGAACGCGAAAAACTGTTTTCCTTTTTGGCACAGCGGGGATTTGAAATTGGATCACTCAATGCCGTTCTGGATGAGGTTTTGAAAAGCTAAACCAGCATGCCGCCACTCGCGTCGAGAAACACATTCGCCGAAAGCGAACCAAAGACTTCGTGCAATCGTACACCGATCCAGACACCGCCCGCGAGAAGCAATGCCGCCAAGGCTGCATCTTCGACCAGGTGACGATACGGAACAAAACGACAGGCAGCAGTGAAAGATTTCATACAAAAGTCGGTGAAAAAATCCGGCCATTGTACCAGAAATTTTCCAGACTTTCAACTCTTTCGATTTTCAGCAAATCTACCGATGTTGTTTTTTTCGCTGGAGCGCAAAAAAGATGCTCGCGCCAAACAGTCCCACCACAAAGGCGACCAACAGGGGCACTCCCCAGGAAAAAGAACGGCCTTCTGGGTCCATCGGCCCAGACTGCGGGAGGGGGCCGTCAGGAGAAACCGCATCGCCCAACGATTCATTTTCCGTGAGTAACGGATCTTCCGCTGACTCGTTCAAAAGACCTTCTTCTGCTGGAGAAACTGTATTGTCTTCGGGGACGGCTGGCGGCAGAGCGGGAATTTCTGGAGAAATGCCTTGCTCCGATTCGGTGTCAAACAGCGGCGCCTCGTCCATGCTTTGGTCAGAAGCAGGGAGGTCCTGCTCGAAATAATTTTCGGACGACTCACCACTGAGTGAAAATTCATTCTCTTCGGAAGGCGGCCGGACTTCCCAGTCGGTGGCAAATGTTTCGGGAAGAGGATTCTCGTCGATCACAGAAAAAATACCAGTTCCCGGGATCACCGCGGTAAAAATCCACACGCCTTCTGTCGAGGAGGGCTCAAAGATACCACCCAGCCGCTCCCATCCTTCCGATTCTCCACGAAATTCCCAGAGGGCTGGAGAGCGAACCAGCTCATCCTCAATCGGCATGATCAATCGCACCCAGGACGTCCGTTCTACAGATTCGGGCTCTGTGTACTGCAGTTTGAGCCGATTGCGCGGATGCATCACATCAAATCGGTCTACAAAGAGAAGACTCTCCCCGCCGTCGGGAAGAAGCTCAAATGTCGCCAGATTTTTCATGCGACTGCGGGGCAAATCGGTGGGAGGAGCAATAATCTGCGGTGGCAAAATTTCTCCCGAAAACAGCAGCCGATCGCTGGCGTACACCACGCGGGTATTTTTGGAAAATTCAAGGAACAGCCGTCCCTCGCTATCGGCGAGAATGCCCTGCTCCAAAATTTCACCACGATCGATCACAATTGAGTCCTGCGTGCGAAGCGGGGACTGAGTGACCGCCCCGACAAACGCCGGAAAAAGGAGGCTCCACACTCCCGCCAGCAGAAAAAATTTCTTCACCCTCGGATTTTGCGGTAAAATGCCGCTGATTTCAAGTTTTCCTTTTTTCATGTCTTCCAAAATCAAAACCGTTTTCGCCCGCGAAATTCTGGATTCCCGCGGAAATCCCACCGTCGAAGTCGAAATGTCCGATGGCAAAAATACCGTGCTGGCAAAAGTGCCTTCTGGTGCCTCCACCGGCGCGCACGAGGCGCTCGAGCTTCGTGATGGGGAGAAGACACGGTTTCTGGGCAAAGGCGTCCAAAAAGCCGTTTTGAATGTAAACAACATCATTGCCCCGGCAGTGCGGGGCAAGTGGAAACCCGAACAGCAAAAAAAACTCGATGCTTTTTTGCTCGAGTTAGATGGAACGGAGAATAAATCTACGCTCGGGGCGAATGCGATTTTGGGGGTTTCCCTCGCCGCGGCGCGACTGGCCGCCGTACAAAAAGGCGTCCCGCTCTGGAAACATCTGCAGTCTCTGTTTGGCAAAGGAACGTCTCTGCCGCGCCCGATGATGAATGTCTTGAATGGAGGCAAACACGCCGACTCGGGTCTGGCGATCCAGGAATTTATGATTTTCCCAAATCTCGGAAATTTTTCGGATAATCTCCGTGCCGGAGCCGAAACCTTTCAGCACTTGAAAAAAATACTTCAGAAAAGAGGGGAATCGACGGCCGTGGGAGACGAAGGGGGGGTTGCACCCCGATTGCCCAAAGTCGCTGACGCTTTTGACGTCATTTTGGAAGCGATCACCGTGGCCGGATACGAGGGAAAAGTTGAGCTCGCGATCGATGCCGCGGCATCCGAATTTTATGGTCCGGACAATGGCGCACCGGAAGGAAAATACCTGATCGACGGGCAGACGCTGAGCGCGCAAGAACTGACCGATTTTTATCGGGAGCTGGTGGCAAAATACCCAATCGTTTCGATTGAAGATTCACACGCGGAGGATGATTTTGACGGCTTCGCGGACATGCAGGAAAAACTCGGCGAGCGGCTCCAGCTGGTAGGAGATGATCTCCTGGTGACGAACAAAAAACGGCTGGAGATGGGCATTGAAAAAAAGCTCTGCAATGCCATCCTCATCAAAGTCAACCAGATCGGGACACTGTCGGAAACATTTGAGACGATGCACCTGGCCAAAAAACACGACTTTGGGACCGTGATCTCACACCGCTCGGGGGAAACGTCGGATGATTTCATCGCGGACCTGGCCGTGGGCACGGACGCGGGACAGATCAAAACCGGATCCCTCTCGCGGTCGGAACGAATCGCGAAGTACAACCAGCTGCTGCGGATCGAGGAGCAGCTGTAAATTTTCAAGCACTCACGCGGATTTTTTTTCCGGTGAACTCGAAGACTTCCCCAAAATCCGAGACTTTTCTGCCTGCACTTTTTCGATGAAGCGCTGCGGCGAGTAGGTGGGCGAGCTGGCCCCACGCCAGTTGAGCGAAAACGCACCCGCCAGCGCGGCAATCCGATATCCCGAATCTTTGTACCGCTGCAGGTACTTGATGCCCTGTTCGGCTTTTGCTCCTGTTAAATTTGTACCGGTCTCGACATTGAGCCAGCGAAAACGAAAGCCCGTGGGATCTGCGTTTTTGGGGATATTTTTATCCGAACGATTGAGGGCCACGTACTCATTCCATTTTCCGGTATCTTTCAGCCATTTTCGTCGGTTGCGCACGCCTTCCTGACTCCACACTTTTGGATCTTCTCGTGGCATGACGGCTTCTTCATCCACTTTTCGTGCGTGTTCAATACACCGGTCGAGAAATTCTACTCTCTTCATCTTTTCTGCCCCCAACTCGGGCTTTCGTTCCTGCTGTTTTTCCTGTGCTGCTTTTTGTTTTTGTCGCTCTATTTTTGAGCGAAGCATTCGCTGCCAGTACTTCGATGTCACGGGGTCAAACCGCTCGAGCTGCTGCGCCCATTTGAGCGAGGATTCAAACTGCTTTTTGTCGTGCAGGTCTTTCATTTTATCGAAAAGATTGCGCCCGCCCGTTTTGGTTTTTTGCTGCAGTTCTTCTTTTTCTTTTTCTTTCTCGCGTTTTGTTTTGATCTCCTGCTGCTCGCGCTCATACCGAGGCAATTTCCGATCCCGTTCGCTTCGCAGATAGAGAAGTTGCTTGAGCAATCCCGATACATTTTCCGGAGCAAATCGACGCAGAGATGTCCGATACATGGTCCGATCTTTTTCGCTGAAACAGGGTTCTGCGAGCAGTTCGTCCGCATCCCGGAGGAGCGACTTTTTGAGTTTTTTCGGAATAGTTTTCAGATCCTCCAGCGTCGAAGACTTGAGAAAATCTTCCGGCGCAGAAAAATTAAATTCCGTCGTAAAGTTGGGAAAATCCGTGGGGGTCATGTCCTCCTGTCGCCGCCAGAAATCAGGGGTAAAAACGGATTCGTAGTATTTTTCAAACGCTTCCTGCAGCTTTTCCGACAGCACTTTCATCACTTTTCCCCGGAGGCCACCGAGTTCGAAATGCTTTCGTGCGAGAAACTGGAGCGATGTTTTGTTTTTGAGAAATTCCTCGACCAATTTTTGAAGATCCAAAAGCGCAGCTTTTTTTTCATGTCGATTCATCCCCGAATGCGGCTTGTACAGGAGCTCCGCATCGATCAGTGTGCAGAGCTCGCCGCCCTTGCCCACTGGCGCTCGGGAGCAGATCTCGTTTCGGATCTGGGCGGTGGTGTTATAAAATTCGTAATCCAATTTCAAGTCTTCCCAGTCGTCCCCACGATCAAGTCGTACCCGGGCATCTTTTTTCCAGTGCCATTTCTCAAGATCGCTCAGATGCGGCAGACTATCGATGAAGCTCACCAAAGAAAATTTCTTTTCTTCAAACGCCTCGTCCTCTTCGGGGAGGGGAGTAGGGATGTCTTTTTCTGTGGGATTCATCGGGTGGATAAATACTGCCATTTCTCCCAAAATCTGCAATCAAAAAAGCGCCGGAATCCGACGCTTTTTTCTTCGATGTTTGAAAGGAATTGCTGAATCCGTGGGAGATCCCGCCAAGGCGGGATGGGTTCCGCCCCCCACTCTTCCGCTGAAGCGGAAATCGTGGGGTGTCACTCACATCATTCCGCCCATACCTCCCATTCCCCCCATTCCTCCTGCGGCAGGAGAGGGTTCTTTGTCTTCTTTTTTGGGGATCTCCGCTACAGCTGCTTCGGTCGTCAAGAAGGTTCCTGCGATGGAAGAGGCGTTTTGGAGCGCTGAGCGGGTGACTTTTTTGGGGTCGATGATACCGGCCTTGACCAGATCTTTAATCTTTCCTTCTGCGGCATCAAATCCTTCGTGGACTTCCTTGGATCGCAGGATGTCACTGACGACCACCGATCCTTCGAAGCCAGAATTCTCCGCAATCTGACGCACCGGTGCCTCCAGCGCTCGTGCCACAATGTCGATCCCGACCTGCTGTTCTGGATTTTCAGCGGTAAATTTTTTGAGTGCTTGCGCCGCCCGAAGGAGCGCCACACCCCCTCCGGCCACGATGCCCTCGTCGGCCGCGGCTTTGGTGGCGAGGACCGCGTCCTCGATGCGGTGTTTCTTTTCATGCAACTCAACCTCCGTGGCAGCACCAACTTTGATCACGGCCACCCCTCCGGAGAGTTTGGCACGACGTTCGGCAAGTTTTTCCTTGTCATAATCTGACTTTGATTTGTCGATCTGATTTTCGATTTCTTTGACACGATCGGCAATGGCTTTTTTGTCGCCAGCTCCATCCACGATCGTGGTCGTTTCTTTTGTGGAGACGACTTTTTTGGCATTTCCCAGATCCGAGAGCTGGGCATTTTCCAATTTCAAACCGACTTCCTCAGAAATCACACGACCGCCGGTGAGCACTGCCAGATCCTGCAGCATGGCTTTGCGGCGTTCCCCAAATCCCGGTGCTTTGACCGCGAGGACATTAAACGTGCCGCGGAGCTTGTTGACGATCAACGTCGCGAGCGCCTCCGACTCAACGTCCTCGGCAATGATGACGAGGTTCTTTTGCCCCGACTGTGCCACCTGCTCGAGCAGGGGGAGAATTTCCTGAATGTTGGAAATCTTTTTATCCGTGAGCAAAATGCGCGCGTCTTCAATTTCAGCCGACATTTTTTCACTGTTGGAAATCATGTACGGAGAGAGATAGCCGTTGTCGAATTGCATTCCCTCGACGACCTCTTTTTCAAGCCCCAGGGTTTGCCCTTCTTCGACAGTCACCACGCCGTCGGCGCCAACGGTCTGGAAGACTTCGGCAATGATTTTTCCGACATTTGGATCCTGTGCAGAAATCGTCGCCACTTGCTCGATTTTTTCATTGGAATCCACCGGCACGGCCATCTCGGCCAATTCATTGACGGTCATTATCGTGGCGGCATCGATGCCCTGTTTGATGGCCATTGGATTGGCACCCGCTGTCACATTTTTGAGTCCCTCTGTGATCATCGCGTCGGCCAAAATCGTCGCGGTCGACGTGCCGTCTCCGGCGATGTCGTTGGTTTTGGTCGCGACTTCCTTGGCCAACTGTGCGCCCATGTTTTCGAATTTGTCCTCGAAGGAAATCTCCTTCGCAATCGTGACCCCATCATTGGTGACGGTGGGGGAGCCGTACGATTTTTCGAGAATCACATTTCGCCCCTTTGGGCCCATTGTGATGCGGACCGCGTCCGCGAGTTTTTTGACGCCGCGTGCAATTCTTGCCCGAGCGTCGTCTGAAAATTTTACGTCTTTTGCCATTTTTTGTGAGAGTTAAAAAGTAGAAATTTGGAGGGAACACAGATCTGCGTTCCGTCACTATAAAAATTATTTCTCGATCGCGAGCAGGGAATCCGCCCCGAGCACGTAGAGTTCTTTGCCGTCGATTTTAATTTCCGTCGGCGCGTACTCACGGAAGATCACCACGTCGCCTTTTTTGACACCGACGGGTTCCCGTTTGCCAGAGTCGGAGAGTCTGCCAGGACCCACCGCCAGGACTTCGCCTTTGCGCGGCTTTTCTTTGCTCGCCGTGTCCGGGATGACGATCCCCGACGCGGTCGTCGTCTCTGCTTCGATTGGCCGCACGATCACGTTGTCTGCGAGCGGCACCAGTTCTTTGTTTGCCATTTTGTGAGAAGGGTTAAAAAAAATGAATGCGCGGGGAAATTTAGCAGTCAAAAGAGGTGAGTGCAAGTATTTTTATTTGACATTTCTCCTAAAATCTTGAAACTTCTGCCCGATGAAAAATAAAATCCTTGATGGGTTTTACGAGGGGAGAGAAGGCCCCAAAAAACACCAAGCTCCAGAGAATATTGAAGACAGTTCTTGGGAAATTGTGCGACCACTCCTTGAGCAGATCGAGCCGATCAAAGAACTCTCACCAGAGGAAGAAGAAGCCGCAATAACAATGCTGGAAGAGCAGGGGAAACCGCTGATAAAAAGTGTCAATTCTGTGGACACCAGACAGATTGAAAACTTCGTCGATACACCCCTCGGTCAAAAAATCGGCACCGAACGGGAAAAAGATTTCCGAACCGTAGGAGAAGGTACCGGACAGCCTCTCGATCTGGATGCACTCAATAATCACTACCACCAGTTAGTGTACCACCGTGGAGACACCTGGGGCGGCTATCGGTATGCCTTTGGCAAGGAGTTGCTCGACCCAGAAAAAGGACCCGGGATTGAGAAATCGTATAACGCCTCTTTATTCAATTTAAGTGAAGACTTTCAAAACAACATCATGAAGCGGGGACTCGAGCTCACCCGGATGTACGGGGGAAGAATGGCACTGCTACTTTCTTTTGCGGCTCTCCACAAGCTCGCGATTGAACGAGCAGAGGAAGATGCTGATTTTGAAACGATGTTTGGATCGATCACCGTGCCCAGCAAAACACCAAAGAGGCTTCAAAATCTGCTCATTCACTTTGTTCAAAATGAGCTCCCACCAGCAACGCACGTAAATTTTGAGGATAAGGATGTCACCGCCAAAAATCCTGAAAATGAAGTGAATCTTTCCCAGGAAGAGAAAGAGCGTTTTTCAAAATTATTTGCTTCTGCTCGTTCCCTTGATGAAAAAATTTCCATTCTCAGAAAACAATTTGAGGATCAGGGAGAAACTTTTCCGCAGCTTTTTGAGATCTATCCAAAACTTGTAAAAGAAGGATACATCCAGTTTGGCTGCGCGGTCCGCAATCCCAAACGTTCTGCTGATGAAAAGAAGGTGAATTTGGAAAACCCCTCCCTCGAAATTGCAATGGTCCTCAATCTTCGTGGCATCACTCCCGAACAAGACCAGCGTTTTCAAAGGCTTTCTCAGGGGAACGTCTCTCTTCAAGAAGTGTTGACAAAAAACCACCCCGAAACATCTTGAACAAATAAAAATCCTCGATACACTCGCCGGTGATGAAAAAGATTTTGATGATTCTGGCTGCCGAAAATTTTCGGGATGAAGAATACTCCATTCCGCGCAAATACTGGGAATCCCAGGGAGCGGACGTGATCACCGCGTCGACAGATTCTTTTTCTCGAGGAGTGCTGGGCACCGAAGTCAACAATGATTTTTTGCTGGATGAAGTGAGTGAGGACCTGTTTGACGGAATCTTTTTTGTGGGAGGTGCCGGCTGCATGGACCTGGAGGAGAATGAAGATGCCAAAACCCTCGCTGAAGAGTTTGTCAAGGCTGGGAAGGTGAGTGGGGCTATCTGCGCCGCACCGCGACTCTTTTTGGCGTGGGGGATTTTGAAAGGGAAAAAATGCACGGGCTGGAACGGGGACAACGAATTTTCCAAACTCGCAGAAAAGGCCAAAGCGATTTTTACGGGCGAAAGCTGTACACGAGATGGAAAAATTGTCACCGCAGATGGTCCAGATTCTGCCGCGGAATGTGCGGAGGAGTACTGGAGTGTGTTGTAAATTCTCAACCCGCTCGGGTGTTCCAATGCTTTTTTGCAAAAAAAATCGCTCAAATCGAATGTTTTGCGGGCGACTTTTTGAGAGAGTGGTGTGAAGAGAGGAGGAGCACGGGATATTTAAATTAGTTAACACAATGTATATTGTTTTAAGTTATGAGAAGACTTCTCCGCACTTCTCTGGAAAAACTCCAAAAATACATTCAGAAAGTTTGACAATTTTTTGGAGAAATTTACCATTTGCACGCATTTTCTGAGGATTTTCTTTTTCTCAAAACTTTCACACCATGGCCATCAAAAATGTGACCGCCACTCGTATGACCCTCCTCGGGCTCAAAAAACAGTCCGTGACCGCCAAGCGCGGCCATAAATTGCTCAAAGACAAACAGGATGGGCTGATGCAGGAATTCATGCAGATTATTCGAAAGTGCAAGGAAGTCCGCGAAATGGTCGAAACCGCTATCCAGGCGGCCAATCAGTCATTTATGCAGGCCCAGGCGATCCTGCCAAAAAGCGTGCTCGAAAACGCACTGTCAGTCCCCTCGCAAAAACTCTCGCTCGAAGTCAGCACCAAAAATGTTATGTCCGTGCGCATTCCGGTTTTTGAATTGAAAACGGAAGGCCAGGGACTGGGGTATGGTTTTTTCCAAACGCGCGCCGAGCTTGATCTGGCCATCCGTGAATTTGGCAAGGTTTTTGAACTGCTGATTCAGCTGGCAGAGATTGAAAAATCAGCTGAAAATCTCGCTGTCGAGATCGAAAAGACCCGTCGACGCGTCAATGCGCTGGAACACCGATTGATCCCCGATCTGGAGGATACACTCCGCTACATCCAGATGAAACTCAGTGAAACCGAACGCTCTGCCGTCGTGCAGGTGATGGCCATCAAAGCCATGATCGAGCGCAATGAAGCCGAAGTTCAACGCCGCAAAAAAGAAGCGGCCGCTTAATCCTTTTTCCATGTTTGCTCGCTTTTCACTGGCTGTCGGCCTGACACTAGGACTCTTTGGAGCCGGGATGGTTTCTGCCGTGACAGAAACACCTCTCGCCGCTGAGTATCCTTTTGTCAAAAAAGTTGTCCTCCCCTCTTTCCAGGGCACACAAGAAGTCAAGATTGTGCTGGGCGAAGAAACGCTGCAAAAAATAAACCAGCGATTTTCCAATGTTTCGCTCTTCAACGATCAAAATGAGGAGCTGGATTTTGCCGCGCACTATTCCAACGTTCACACCATCAAAGATCCCCTGGTGCTCCAAACTTCTTCTGCGCGTCTGGGACTGAGGGAATACCTGGTGGATGACAATGTATTGACAACCTTTGGATTCAACGAGCGACGCGACGGAAACGGGCCCTCATGGGCACTGATTGATCTGGGAGAAATCACACCCGTCAACCGGATTGAGTTCTTTTTGCCTCCCAACCGAGAAGAGTACAAATCCGTGCAGATTGAGGGAGGAGTCGAGCCTGATAATTTGGATGTCCTCCTCTCAGAGCGCCCCTACCAATGGCGACTTGATTTTCAGTCAAAGCCGGTACAGTTTGTCAAAATTTCGATCTGGGGCGTCAATGTCCAACTCGCAGACATTCGGATCAAGGCCTCTCGCAGCGCCTCCATGTATGTAGAAACGACGGAAAATGCGCCAGTCTTTCTCCACTACGGTGGGGAAAAGATGGATTCGCTCCGCTACGATCGTCGCATATCCGCCCCAAAAGAAACCGCCCTGCTGGGCTTCCTTGGCCGCGAGCGCTGGAATCCCCTTTTTCCGGAAGACGTTGATGGTGACGGATACAACAATCCCGAAGACAACTGTCCGTTTGAAAAAAATCTCTCCCAAAAAGACACTGACGGCGATCGTGTCGGCGATGCCTGTGACAATGCGCCCGATGTGAAAAATTACAATCAATCGGATCTGGATTTCGACGATGTCGGCGATCTAGTGGACAACTGCAAACTTATTTACAATCCGGACCAAGGTGACCGTGACAATGATGGCTGGGGGGATGCCTGTGACAATGCCCATGCGCAGTCCTCATGGCAATTTACCGCCACCCATGTGAAGATCCTTGCCAGTCTAGCTGTCCTGATTCTCGTCGGGTTTGGGGTGTGGAAAGTGGTGCAGAGTAGCCGCGGAAAAAAATAGCCCTGCCATATTTTGAGACAAACGGCAAGACGAAACGATTGAGCTCTGGAGCGGTTTCTGGTATAATTCAACGAGTTAAATTCTTCAAATGACAAACCCAAAAAACAGCTATCTGGTCCCCACAGTCGTCGAAAAATCCGCCGAAGGCGAACGAGCCTTCGATATTTATTCACGACTGCTCAAAGAACGGATCATTTTTCTCGGCACGGTGGTCGATGACACCGTCGCCAATCTGATCGTGGCACAGCTGCTGTTTCTCGAGGCGGAAGATCCCAAAAAGGATATCACGATTTACGTCAACTCTCCTGGAGGCTCCGTCACTGCGGGGATGTCGATCATCGACACCATGCACTTCGTCAAACCAGACGTCTCCACCATGTGCATCGGGATGGCCGCCAGTATGGGCGCGATGATCCTGATGTCGGGAGCGCGGGGCAAACGGTTTATTCTCCCCCACTCGGAGGTGATGATCCACCAGCCACTGGGCGGCGCGCAGGGACAGGCATCGGACATTGCCATCCATGCCGAGCACATTATTCAAACGAAAGAAACACTGTACAAAATGATCCAGGCCGCCACGGGCCAAGATCACGAGCAGGTGATCAAAGACTGCGACCGCGACAAATTTATCTCTGCCACCGATGCAGTGAAGTATGGAAAATACGGCATCGTGGACAAAGTGGTCGTTGACCGAAAAGAGAAGTAGTTTTTTCCAGCCGCCAAACAAAAGGAATTAGTCGTACAGGAGCCCCACCTCGAGAAGGAGATCCATCGCTTCCTGGTGGTTTTTCACAGCTTTTTGAAGGTCGGTCAAAAAGCGTGCGTCTCCGGGGTCTCCCTTCTCCATTGTTTCCATCCCAGCCTGGTAATATTTGTCTGAACGCCGGAGCGCCTTTTCTACTTTTGGGTCTTTTGAGAGATCCATTCTCTTTCGGACATCCTGATCTTTGAGATACAGGCGCGTAAACTCGGACCTCCCTTCTTTGAGCGAAATTACCGCTTCTTTTTCCACGGGGGTCATTTCTTCCCATTTTTGTTCAAGTGGATTTTGAGACACTTCCTGTTTTTCTCGAGAAGAAAAGGTTTCTGTCTTCTCCTCAGTTTTTCTGGGACCGACGATGAGTGTTTTTATTTTCTCTGGCTCAACGTCGCTGAAGATGATCTGTTTGACCTCATAGTTCTTCCCTGCAAGCACGCGAGAACTGATCGGGCCGCTTCTCCCCTCCTCTTGAAAGAAAATCTCTTCGGCTCCATTCTCAAACAGATGGACGAGTTCTTTTTCTTTTTTCCACCGATGTATCTCTGACAATTTCCTCGAGGTGAGTTGCTCAATCAATCCTCGGACTTCGTCTTTTGTTTTTTCGGGATCCTGCTCCCCCATTTCTTCAATCTGCCCCAACTTTTGGGGATCTTGCCCTTGCTCTTCCGGTGCTGGTTCAAAAGAAAATTCTGGGACTTCGAATGACATAATTTTGAAAATAAATCATGGTATTATATCACGATTTTTGAAGTAATGCAATCTCTCAAGGCTGTGTTTTATGCGTCCAGCTGCTCCCGCCGTCGCGCGTGCCGCTCGGCCATATCTGTTTCTTCTGTGAGAAACGTCGTCACAATCTCTTCCCACGGATCGTAAAATTTCGTGCGTCCGCCGATGGCGAGAATATTGGCATCGTTGTGCTGTCGTCCGAGTTGAGTGAGTTCAAGAGAATTTGCAAGCACCGCACGAGCTCCAGAAACACGGTTTGCGGCAATGGATATCCCAATCCCTGATCCACATGCGATGATCCCGCGCGAGCCGGGCGTCGAAACGACTTTCTCTGCCACTTTTTTACCAAACTGCGGATAATCGCAGCTGTCGGAGGAGTCGCAGCCCACATCTTCGATTTCAACGTCGGGAAATTTTTGTTGTAAAAATTCGCGCACCTGCGCTTTGAGTTCAAATCCGCCGTGATCGGAGCCGAGATAAAGTTTCATCGAGGGAAGTTTACCAGTTTTTCCATTTACTCCAAAAACTCGGTTCTTCTAATTTTTTTTCTCTTTCCCACCCTGCTTGCAAAATTTCATCCTGTAAAATTTCATACTGTGGTTTTGTAGGAGGAATTGTACGACGATACTCTGCTATTTCTTCTTTCCGAGATGGAGAGAGCGGGACAATAATATCATCAGAGAGACCGTCTGATAAAAAATCGGAACGTGGTCCGTGCCGCAGACGACGTAATCCTTTTTCCTTTATTTGCCGGACACGCTCTGCCGAAAGATCCAAAATATTGCCAATATCTTGCAGTGAAAGTTCTGGCTTTTCTTTGTGCACTAAATATCGAGTAATTTTTTCTAGGTCCTTCTTTCTGAGTTTTAACTTTTGAATTTCTTCCGGCACTTTTTTTTCTCTTTTAAGTGAAGGAAATACTTCTAAAAACTTTTTTAATTTGTTTTCATCTGGGAAAAATTCTACTAAAAATTCTGCCTTTTGGAAGACATCAGTGTCCTCTAAAGAAAAAAAAGATTCCATCTTTCTTTCGAGTCCATAGGACAGAGTAAGAATTCTTCTTTCCAGGAAAGAAAGATCTTTCAATACGCATTGAATCAACAGATGAACGGACTCTTGCTCCAAAAAAACATCTCCTTCATTTTGAGTGTCTTTAAAATCAAAACTTTCTTCAAGTGTTTGGGGGGGGGCTTCTGTTTTAGAATTCCAGTGCTTGAGGAGGTGTGTATTTTCCCTGTTTCCATTTGTTTTGTGGCTTGGTGCATCAAGACGAAGAATATTCTCTTTTTTCGGAATAATTTTGGAAGAAGGGGGAATTGAGATCGGAAAAGTTGCATCCCGGATAACTCTTTCTGTCGCTAGCAAACAAGTTCCCGAAATATATTGAATAAATCGTGTCCTTCCGGGAATAAATTTTCCACTCTTTGCTATTTCTAATATTCTCAAATTACTTTCTTGGATGATATCCAAGGGGTCAACATGCACTCTTCCATGGGAGAAAGTTCTTGCAACTGCATCCGTAAATCGAAGATTGTGTTCCACCAACTCGTTAGGAGAAAGGTTCTTTTCTTCATCTCTGTGAGAAACCGGTTGATAACGCTTTCCTCCGTTTTTTCGGTCCTCACGATATCGATTGAGATTGCTCGACGGAGGTCGATCACTCTCTCTTTCTAGAGACAAAAAAGGAAGCTTGCTCATAGATGTTCTTTTAAGCCAATTATTTTATTTTGTCAACTTTTCTTACAAATAGCTCAAGCTTCTTCCGAAAGTTTGCTTCGTCAAACGCCACTCCCCTTTTTTGAATTTCAGCGGGAGAAAACTGTTTTTCGTTTTTGAGAAACTGGTCGATGGATTTTTGAAGCGATGCAGGCGTTTGCGCCGAAAAGGGAATCCCCCACCGTCCCACTGACTCGCACGCCCCACCGCGAGAGAAATAAATCACGGGCGTCCCTGCCGCCATCGCCTCCACAGGCGTGAGCCCAAAATCCTCCTCGGCGGGAAACAAAAATGCTCGTGCTCCGGCGTACAGCTCGGGCAATTTTTCATCTGGAACGAAACCGAGAAATTCAATATTTTTGGCCCCCGAAGCAATTTTTTTGCACCGGTCCAACTCCGGGCCCGTCCCGGCGAGTTTCAACGGCAATTTGTTTCGCTGAAAGGTCTGCACCAGCAAATCGAATTTTTTGTACGGGATAAAGCGCCCCACCGCGAGGAAATAGTTTTCTGGCGAATTCTTTTTTCCGGCCTGGACAAATGGGGCTGTCTCCACCCCCGGATGAATCGTGGTCGATGTGGCGTGGTAAAATTTGGAGATGCGCTCCCCCACGAAATCGGAATTGGCGATCCAGTGATCGACTTTTTTGGCCGCTTTTTGGTCGACACGAGTCAGGGTGTTCAAAAGAGTGGGAAGGAAGAATCGCACCGGCCTCCCCCACCACGGGATCGGGAAATTTTTTTCATACTCTTCTCGCGCGTGGTAGAGAAAACGAACGGGCGTGTGGCAGTAACAAACGTGCGTTTGATCCGGAGAAGTTTTGCGCACGCATTTACTGAATCCCGAACTCGAAGAGGAAATGATCAAGTCAAAATCTGACAAATCGAGCGAGCGAAATGCCCGCGGAAAAAAGGGCAATAAAAACTGGTGTTTTGTGCGGAGACGACGCGGAAGTTTTTGGAGCCAGGTGCACCGGACATCGCGCTTTGACAACTCGGGAAAGGCCTCCTCGTCAAACACGGAGGGAAAGATCACGGCGTTTGGAAACAGCTTTGCCAATGAAAAAATCACCCGCTCGGCTCCCCCACGACTCGTGAGCCAGTCAGCGACGATCGCCACACGCGCAGAGGAAAAATCCATCTATTTTATTTCTTTTTTGTTCTTCCTTTTTTTTCTTCTTTATCCTTTTTTGGTGCCGATTTTGTCTTTTTTGTGGATCTCTTTTTGGCCATTTGAAAAAATTAAGTATTTTAATTATAAAACTCAGGGATAATTTTCGCAAGATCTTCTGCCCCCTTAAAAAGGTTGGGATCGTCTTTTCTTATTTTTTCCACGTAGTCGAGAATTTCTGGGTGTTCAAAGGTTTTTTCGAGAATGTATGAGAAACTAACATATGTCATTTCATCATCAAGCAATCCTTCGTTTCGAGTTAAATTTACAAATTCTAAAATTGACAAAAATGCATCTATTTCTGCTTCAGAAAACGCTCCTCCTGTTTCTTTAAAAAGAGGGGCATCATTTTCAATTGCAACAGCAATCTCTGCATTTCTTCCTGAAGAAATATCTCGATCTAAAGAAAACATTATTTGTGAAGACTGCATTGAACGAACTTCTTCAATTTCAACAACTGCGAGCCGAATCTGCCAAATCATAAAAATTACTCCCAGCAAAACAGCTGATATTTCAATTCCACGAAGGATTTCCTCGTTTTTTCCTCTAGTTTTTAAACGCCACTTCCTAACGAAAGTCATTTTCAACTTTGATTGTTGCATTTTTTGGAAAAGTGGGCAAACCGGCCTCATTTTCTTCTTCACGCCGTCATTGTGAGGATTCTGACTTGGCGAGAAACGAGGCACTCTCTCGCCTCTTTTTCTGGGTCAAAATGTTTTTCTGTACGGGCAAGATATATCTTGCCCCTACAATTCTTTCTTTTTTCCTTCTTCAAAACTTCCTTTCTTCCTCGCTTTTCACAATTTTCTCACCCCCTTTTTCAAAGGGGGACGGGGGGATTTCCTCATCTGAAATTTGTAATTTGTAATTTGTAATCTACAATCTCCCCCGATGAGCAGACAGCTTTCCCCCGTTCGGCGCGTGCCTGAATTTCCCCGAGAAAAATCTGGAGGACTGCTGGGCGTGCTCCAATTTTTGGTGGGAATTTTGATCTGGCTGGGTCTTTTGATTCTCTTCGTCATCGGACTCTGGGCCTGGTGGTTTGGCCGATCGGTTTCGTGGCTGCTGGGGAAGCCAAAACGAAAAGTCCCCTGGTGGTTTTCTTGGCTCTGCACAATTTTTCTTTTTCCGCTGACGGTGATCGTCATCCTCCTGGCCGAAGGAGGGAAATTTTTGAAATCTTCATGAAAAAACTCTTGTGGCTGGTCGCTCTTTGTGCGCCCCTGCTCTGCTGGGCAGCGCCGGGCGATTTTGTTCGAGGGAGGGTGATCAACGTTCAGGACAGCCCACAGGACAAACTCTTTCCCGATCAAATCGGACAACGTATTTCCGTACGCGTTTTGGAGGGAGACAAAAAAGGAGTCACCATTGAAGTTCCGCCAAGCGAGGTGTCCATCCGTAGTGAGACACAAAAGCTGTCGGCCGGCGATCAGATTATTCTGACAGAAACAGAAAAAGGGTTTGGCATTTTTGATCGATACCGCCTCCCCGCGATTGCCTGGATTCTTGCCGTTTTTTTGGCTGCGGTGGGGTTCATCGGACGCTGGACCGGGCTGCGGTCGATGCTGGGGCTCTTGCTCTCGATCGGGGTCATTGCCAAGGGCATCATTCCCGCTATTCTCGCCGGGCACAGTCCCCTGCTGGTGAGTCTGATCGGGGGATTTGGCATCGCAGGGATTTCGATTTATCTCGCGCACGGATTTCGGAAACGTACGTCAATTGCCGTTTTATCAACCATCCTCACCCTTGTCCTCGCCTTTGGGATCTCCCTCGTTTTTGTGTACGGAGCCTCCCTCTTTGGTCTGGGAAGTGAGGAGTCGATGTACTTGCAGGTTGGCTTGGGAGCGGGCATCGATCTGCGGGGGCTCCTTTTGGGCGCGATTTTGATCGGAACCATCGGGGTCCTGGATGATGTGACCACCACGCAGGTCGCCGCGGTGGATGAGGTGAGAAAAGCACAGCCGAATCTGGGAAACAAAGAACTGTACCGTCGTGGATTTTCCGTGGGACGCGAGCACATCGCCTCGATGATAAACACGCTTGCGCTCGCCTACGTCAGCACGGCGCTGCCCATGTTTCTCCTGCTCGCGATGAATGCCGACCGCCCGCTCTGGGTGCTCTTGAGCTCAGAATTTTTTGCGGAAGAAATCGTCCGCACGGTCGCGGGGTCCATGGCACTGATTTTTGCAGTACCGATCTCGACAGGGTTAGCTGCTTTTTTTCTAGGGAAAAAATATGAAACAAAATAAATACCCTCCCAAAATTGATGCGGAACTAGACCTGCACGGGATGACTTCCTGGGAAGCGACGAGCGCGCTGGAGATTTTTTTGGAAAAGAGTCGAGCTGCCGGACACCACCGGGTCAGGATCATCACCGGCAAAGGACTGCATTCTGAGGGCGAGCCCGTCCTCCGTGCGCAGGCGCAGGAAATCTTGCAGGCAGAGGAGCTCTCGTTTGTGCGGGCAAAAATACAGGAGGGTGGCACCGGCGCGCTGATCGTGACACTCTGATCCTTTCACAACTTTCTCACCCCCCTTTTTCAAGCCTTCTCCGTCATTGCGAGATTCCCGCGAAGCGGGAAACGAAGCAATCTTTCCCCCCCTTTTTCAAAGGGGGACGGGGGGATTTCCTCATCTGAAATTTGTAATTTGTCATTTGTAATCTACAATCTCCTCCGATGACTTCCCACCAAAAAGTTCTGGGAAATGCGCTCGCACAGTTTTTGGGACGAGCACTGACCGCGATCACCAGCTTTGTGATTGTCAAATTGGTGACCTCGGTCGGAGCGGAGTTTTATGGAAACTACGTCACCGCGTACGAATTCCTCGCCTTTTTTGGGATTCTCGCAGATGCAGGACTCTTTGCCATTGCCGTACGAGAGATGGCTCGAGCCCGGGAACGATCAGAACAAATTCTTGGGAATATTTTTTCCCTGCGCCTGATTTTGATCGTGGCGGTCGTGCTGATCGCGGGCGTCTCAGCGCAGCTGGTACCAAACTACGCCCCCTATGTCCGCACCGGCATCTGGATCACCGCACTGTCGATGGCTCTCACGATTGTCGCCGGCACACTGTCTTCCGTGCTACAGGCACGGATGAAGATTCAAAAATTTGCCGGTTCTCTCGTGGCGGGAAAAATTCTACTGGCGGCGCTTGTGTTTTTTATCATTCGAAATTTTGAGTTTTTTGGGACTCCCGTACATGGATTTTTTGCCCTCCTCTGGGCAGGCGTTATTTCAAATGTACTGTTTGCGATTTTGGTGAGTTTTTTCGCTGCCCGAGAAGTCCCGATTCGGCTGCACTGGGACACTGTTTTTTTGAAACGCATTCTGCGTGATTCACTCCCGTACGGACTGGCGTTGATCCTGCAAACGCTGTACCTGCGCCTGGATGTCGTGCTGATCTCAATTCTTTTGGGAGCAAAAGCGGTCGGAATCTACGGTGTACCAACGAGAATTCTTGAAAGTTTTCTCGTGCTGGGGGTCTTTTTTGGCCAGGCAATTCTGCCGCGGATTTCGGAGCAGGAAAAAGATGCCGACGCCATGAACCGTACCCTCGCCTGGGGAATGGAAAAACTGCTTTTGTTTTCGCTCCCGATCGTGATCGGGATTTCTGCATTTGCCAAAGAAATTGTCCTACTCCTCAGCTCGCCGGAGTTTCTCAGTGCGGAAGGATTTCTAGGGTCAAACGGCGTGCTACAGATTTTGATCTTCACAATTTTCTTCGCGTTTTTCAATCAGCTCTTCACGTTTACACTCGTGGCAAAAAATCGCCAAAACTATCTGCTGCTGGTCAATGGAATTGCGCTGGGGATGAATGCCGTGCTGAATATTTTGTTTTTAGAATCTTTTGGGCTGATCGCCGCGGTGCTGTCAACGATCGGCTGCGAAATTGTCGTGTTTGCACTGCTCGTGAGGGAAATCAAAAAACACTTCTCGCCGAAATTCAGCAGCAAAAATCTGACAATGATTCTCTTGGCCAATGCGCTGATCAGCGCTGAAATATTTTTGACGCCCGTGGGAAAAAATCTCTTTTGGGCAATTGGAATCTGTGGCGCGACCTACCTGGCCATGCTCTGGCCGATTCGAAAACGGCTGATGTGATTTCTGAAAAAAGATTGACCCCCTTTTTCAAAAAAACTACACTCTCGCCCGCTGAATCGCTGTTTAATTTTGCAAAAAGGAGAAGTGCCGGAGTGGTCGAACGGGGCACCCTGCTAAGGTGTTGTACCCGCAAGGGTACCGAGGGTTCGAATCCCTCCTTCTCCGCCAGGAGAGGTCAGTGCTCCCCCTGTGGGAGCAGTGAGCTCACCTTGTGAGCGTGATGAGAACCATTGGGTTCGATACGAAGTCACGAACGAACAAAGTGAGTGAGTAATCCCTCCTTCTCCGCCAGCCACCGAAGGCGATTTGGAGAAATCAGGGATGAGAAGCCTCTGGGTTCGATACAAAGTCACGAGCGAACACAGTGAATGAGTAATCCCTCCTTCTCCGTCGGGCGCGCTTCGTTCTCCGTTTTCACGGAGTACTCCGCTGGCTTGGCGGCGCCTCCTCTTCCCCACAAAATCTTCGATTTCGCGGGAACCCCAAAAAAAGTTTCCAGCACAGCGACGAGCCGGGATAGCTCAGCGGTAGAGCAACGCATTCGTAACGCGTAGGTCGTGGGTTCAAATCCCATTCCCGGCTCCAGACAGAAACTCCCCTGTTTCTGTTTTTTCAAAAAATTCTCATCACCACAAACAGAAAACATTGTCAGCCCAATCTGTTTGCCTCCAGGCAAAATTCTGTACAGAATAAGGTGCATTTTTAACCCCCCCCTTCATGAAATTCTTTTCAAAATTGACCCTCGGCGCTCTGGCGCTCGGGCTGCTTTTGACGCCCGCGTTTGCACAGACCAATGATACGGTGCTCCAAAATATTCCGTTTGGCACCTCGCTAGAGACCTTCAAAAAAGCACTCAAACCGGCCCCGCAGGCAACCCTGGAAGTGTATGAGCAAAATGGCACCACCGTCGCCACGGATTTGCAAGACGGGTACAAGGTCATCGTCACCGCCGGCGACAACAAGACCAAAAAAACCTACACCGTCCAGCTGGCTCCAAACAAAGAAGCGACCCTCAAAAGTGACATCGGTACGGTAGATCAAAGCGCCCGAACCATTTCGGATATCCCCTACCACACGACACTGGAGGATTTCAAAAAGGCCATCACTCCGGCGCCTCAAGCCGTGTTTGAAGTGTACGAACAAAACGGATCCACCCCCGCAAAAGAGCTCAAAGAAGGATACCGCGTGATCGTCACCGCCGGTGACAAACAGACCAAAAATAACTACGTCATCCACCTGGCCCCAAACACAGAGGCCACCGTCGAGAGCTCGATCGGCGAGGTCCAGAATGACCAAAACAACATCGAAAACATTCCCTTCGACACCACCGCTCAGGCGTTTCTCAACGATCTCAAGCCTGCACCAGAAGCGACCTTCAAACTGATGGAAAATAACGGGGAAACCGAAGCCGACAAAAATAAACGCATGGAGTCTGGATACAAACTTGTCGTCACAGCGGGAGATGACAAAACCAAAAAAACCTACACGATTGGGATGCTGCCCAATACGGATGCAACGCTGGAATTTTCTCTGAGTGAATTGCAACAGCTCATCCGAGAAATGGAGCAAGCAACTGCCCAATCACAGCCCTCCCCTGCTCCCCAGCCGACCGCAGAGATTCCGGCCGAGCCGGTCCAACCCGAGCCACAGGCAGAACCCCAACCCGAACCCATGATGCAGGAAGAAATGATGCAAGAAGAACTGTTTGAAGAAGATATGATGATGCCATAATCGGCACGGAAAAAACGATTTTTGAGAAAACAGCGGCCGAGTGGTCGCTGTTTTTTTTGAAAAATTTCAAAAACTACGGCATACTTTTCCAAACACTTTTTTTCAAAAATCATGCGCAAACCCATCAAGAAAAAAATCTGGTTCAAAAACAAGACCGTTGCCCTCAATCGCGTGGTCGAAGAATATAATGCTGGTGAAGATATCCTCTACGACCAGCAGATGATCCCGGACGACGTCTGGTGTAGTCGATGTTATGCACGGCTTTTGGAAAAACATGGACTCCTGACGAAGAAAGAATTGAAAGACCTGGAAAGAGGGCTCAATGAGATTTTGAAGCTCTGGGAAGAGGGAAAATTTGAGCTCACTGTCGAGGACGAAGACAGCCACACCAAAATTGAGGAATATCTGATCGAACGATTTGGCGACACGGGGAAAAAGATTCACACCGGGAGAAGCAGAAATGACCAGGTGCTCGTGATGATGCGGTATTTTTTGAAAAACAAGTCCGCTGAAATTCGCCGACACCTGATGGATCTGGCGCAGGATTTTTTGGATTTTGCCAAAAAATATGAATTCGTGCCGATGCCCGGCTACACCCACATGCAAAAAGCCATGCCCACCAGTGTCGGTACCTGGGCCAGCTCGTTTGCCGAAGAACTCCTGGACGATGCACGACTGCTCACCACTATTGCGGACGAAATCGTGGATCAAAATCCCCTGGGGTCTGGCGCCGGGTATGGTTCGCCGTTTGACTTCGATCGGGACTGGCTGAGTCAAGAGCTCGGATTCAAGCGGACACAGGTCAATCCGATTTACTGTCAGAATTCGCGAGGAAAGATTGAGGGGCTCGTCCTTGAAGCCTGTGCAAACATCATGCTGACGCTCAATAAATTTGCGTCCGACATGCTCTTTTTTACCACGCAGGAGTTTCAGTTTTTTGAAATGG